>CAMNOS010000071.1 GCA_946546925.1 uncultured Butyrivibrio sp. | reverse complement strand
GAAAACGGTTCAATGATCTGTCAGTTACCTGCTGAAACGTCAGCGGATACCTGATCCACTACAGTCTCCTGCGGCTGTGGAGCCGGCTGCTCGCCTCCTGCTGCGGCGGCCTGTGCAGCTGCGGCGGCCTGTGCAGCTGCGGCTGCCTGGTTGAGAGATTCCTGCTCGCCGGCGATGATGCCTTCTATTCCTTCCTGAGCCATGTACTCAGCTGTGTGACGGCATGTATTGAGCACCGTGACGGTATTGCCGTTCTCATCTGTGGTAGTGGTGTACGCCGAATTGGTCGGTGTGTAGTTCACAAAACCGGACTGAAGTGCGGGCGGTACTTCCGGAGTGAGCTCAAATACTCCTGCTGACTTGAATGGACAGGTCTCGCAGGCGGGGCGTCCGTCAAGTGCGCAGATCGTACCTGCATAGTGGACATCACAGCTCTCGGTGGGAACAGTTCCCTCTTCAAAGTACTCGGAGATGAGTGTGCCGTCACAGAGCCCCGGGATCGGCTGCTTGCCGGATCTCGCACAGACTGTAGCAGTTGTAATGCCCGCAGGCTGTGTGAAGGATGAGTATGGCAGATCCTTGTGCACCTGCTCCATGACTTTGCGCCACATGGTCTTGGCGAGGTTCTTCTCGGCTGAAACGGTCATCTTGGCGTTGTTGTCATAGCCTGCCCAGGTAGTAGCTGTGTAGTAGTTGGTATAACCTGCAAACCAGACGTCATTGTAATCTGAAGTGGTTCCTGTCTTACCTGCGATAGCGGTTGTTCCGAAGTTGACAGCTGCGCCGGTTCCGCTGGTGACAACATCCTGCATGGCGCTGGTCAGAAGGAATGCTGTTGTCTCCTTGATGATGCGCTTTGACTCGACTTCCGTGTTGTCGAGGACTACATTGCCGTCGTGGTCGACAATCTTGGTGTAGAGCTTGGGCTTGGTATAAACTCCGCCGTTGGCAATTGAAGCATAGGCGGAATTGAGTTCGATATTCTTGACACCGTAGGTCAGTCCACCGAGAGCGGTTGACTGCTGAATGTCTGAGTATACCTGACCGTTTATGGTTACGTTCTCGGCAAGTGTTGTGAATCCGAAGTTCTTGAGATAATCAAATCCAAGCTGAGGCGTAATGAGTGTCAGCGCTTCTACGGCGATAACGTTCATAGAATCGCGAATCGCGCTTCTCACGGTGTTGAGACCGCGGTATGAGGAGCCCCACCAGTTTCTTACGAGAGTTCCGTTGTTGTAAGCAAAAGGAGCATCGTTAAATACTGTTGCAAGGGTCAGACCTGCGCTGTCGATACCCGGTGCATAAGTGGAGAGCACTTTGTAGGTTGATCCGGGCTGACGGTATGTATCGGTTGCACGGTTGAGAGTTCTGCTTGCTGTCTTCTGACCGCGTCCGCCGACCATGGCTACGATATAACCTGT
Source organism: uncultured Butyrivibrio sp. (assembly GCA_946546925.1). GTDB lineage: Bacteria > Bacillota > Clostridia > Lachnospirales > Lachnospiraceae > Butyrivibrio. The sequence goes on along the minus strand of CAMNOS010000071.1, from coordinate 11,524 downwards.
AGACTGCTCCTCGACGGTTATGGATACCTGCGGCTGGGGCGTGAGGGTTATTGTCTCGCCCAGCACGGTGTCGTCGGCATTCATCACGACGGATTTGTACTCCTCAATGGCAGCCTCTGCTGACTCATGGGAGTCATATAACATGTTAAAAGAGCTCTTTTGCTGTTTGAAATAGCTCTGGAACATCTCACTGGAGTGATTGGTTACGGTCCCGTCAGGCGCCTGCACAGAAAGCTCATAGGAGAGAAGATATTTTGTTCCCTCGGGGTAGTTGCTCTCATCCTGGAAGACCGAGTCACAGATTCTCTGAATCTGCGGATTCTGCGTGGAATAGATCTTAAGTCCGCCGCTGTATAAAAGAGTGTATGCCTGGGTCTCGTTGTAACCTGCGGCGATAAGATCCTCTAAGACGTCGTTGGTCAGAGCATCCACAAAGTAGGAATTGACGGTGGAGTCACCGCCTGTCTCCTGGTTGATGTTCTGGATCCTTGAGTACACATCGTCAACCATTGCAGAGTCGTACTCGAGCTGAGAGATATATCCCTGCTCAAGCATATTCTTGAGTACCTTGTCGTGACGCTCCTTGTTCTTCTCGGGATGCGTTATGGGGTTGAACCTGCTGGGGTTCTGTGTGATGCCGGCTATTACTGCGCATTCAGAAAGAGCCAGCTCACTTACAGGCTTGTTGAAGTATCTGAGAGATGCAGCCTGAACACCCAGAGTGTTGGAACCTAAGTTGATGGTGTTCATATAATTAAGAAGGATATCTTCCTTGCTCATGGTCTTCTCAAGCTGTACAGCCAGATACTGTTCCTGTATCTTACGTTTTACACTCTCGATGAACGTCTCGTTGGTCCATCCGGAAAAGACGTTGTTCTTAAGCAGCTGCTGTGTGATGGTACTGGCACCTTCAGAGAAATTCCTGTTCTTGATGCCGACTACAGCGGCCCTTATGATACCCTGGATGTCGATACCGTTGTGATCATAGAATCGCGCATCCTCAATCGCAACAAAGGCGTGGGCGAGATTCTCGGGGATCATATCCCAGGTCACGGGAATTCGGTTCGAATCCGTTGACACCAACTTGGCAATCTGATTGCCGTCGGTATCATAAACAAAAGTTGAAAAGCCTGTCGGGGTGACATCGATATTGGAGATGTCCGGCGCATCGTCTCTTATTCCGTTAAATACACCGATTCCAGCACTTGCGCCGATTATCACACATCCGATGATAAGTGCAAGCATAATATAGAAGCCAAAGAGACTTATCTTTTTGCCCCATTTATCGGTACCGGAGTTCAGTTCTCTTGCCTGACGCACGATACCTCTTTTTCCGTAATTCATAACACTTCCTCTTTCACAAAAAATATCTAAAATCATACTATTATATCACAAATCTGTAAATGGGGCATAATTCCACGATTTGGACAATAAAACAGAGCTTCGCTGGGGTGTCCGGCGAAGCCCATTGTCATGAACAGTAGTGTGTTCATATGGTGAATCAATTAAACATATTGTCGTGTAGGGACCGGCTCTGAGACTCATACTCTCTGAGCCTGGCCTTTAAGGTATCAATGGTTGAATCTTTTTGAACTATAGCAGAATTCTTTTCGGCAATTACGGAATCCCTTTCGGCAATTACGGAATCCTTTTCAGCTATGATCTCGTTTGCGGTATCAATCTGTTCCTGCAGTTCATCGATCATATATTTGACTGTGTTTTTATCGAATTCAGCAAGCTCTTTTGAAAACATGTTCATAACCCTTTCTGTGTTGAGACACATGTTATAAAGGTCCTCGTACATGGGCTTAAAAGATGGAAATTTGTTTATCAGCTTTATGATATATTCGGGTTCATCACATCCAAGGAATGTAAGCCATGCGTCAAGCTTTGTTTTTATACCTCTATTATGGAGCTTGGCTTTAAAAATATCAATGGAGACAAAGATGATATTCTGCAGCATTGTGAGTTTTAAACCAGAATCGGAGGTGGATGTAAAAGTATGCACATATGTATTCTTAAACTCCTGGAATTGGATGGTACTGTCTTCCATAAGGATAATTGTGTAAACGGGAGCAATATCCTTGTAACTGAAGTCTTTTTTCTTTTCATCACGAATACGTTTGTACTGTCGTAGGAGAAGATCTGCGGAGTAGCAGGAGGCGCGCTGTCCTGTGAATGCGTAGCCGATCTTTTGCACCTCAATGTTGGCTATAGTCTTGTCTTCCAATTCGACTACGATGTCTGTGATTATCAGAGACATTTCATCGCCAAGCCGTGTGCTGTCGTTTGGAAGAACTGATTTTATAGTCACTTTTTGATTGAGAAGTACGGATAGAAAATCAGAGAGTCTTTCCGGAGTATACTCAGGATTTAAGATTTCCTTAAAGTAGCTGTCATAGAGCATTTTTACGCCTTTGTTTCCAGAGCAAATGTCTAAAAAATCTTGTTGCTGTTTTTCGGTCCACTTAGTAAATGTGGAGGATAATGCTTTGTTCGATGTAATTTCATCGAGGATTAGTTCTTTTGCCCGTATACCGGGAAAGAACTGTGAAAGTTTTCCTTTTTCGTTCATTAATTGGTTCCTTTCTATAAATACGTGATATAGGTATTTCCCGGCGAAGCGTGCCGGTTGCTGCTGCGAGTGCAGTAGCCTGACCCGGAAGGGGTACGCAGAATATGTTAGCACAAAAGAACTCAAAAGAAATTAAGATTTTCTTAAGATTACAGCGTATTTCTTAAGGGGTCTTAAGAAATAAACGAAAAAAAGTAGCCTGCCACAATACATATCAAGGGTATTGCGGCAGGCTGCCTGGCATTTACTTACAAAATATGATCATTTTAGTATGCATCTGTTATTTTATGAATACTGAAGGCTCATCTGAATCATATGCGCTGTCTGTCCATTCAATCTTGCCCTCGTCGTTGAGGTGAAGAACGCCGTGAACGCTCTTTTCTTCTGTCACTGTATCGTTGCCGTTCTCGTCGAAGGTGATTATCTGGTAGGACCCGTCGTCGTAGGTAAGATCACCTGTTGCATTGTCATATAAAGCTGTGAAGCGCCAGGCTGCCATCTCTGCAGCACTGCTTCCCCAGTTGACTTCAATGTAGTATTTGCCGTCACCCATGGGACCGATTTCCATAGAACCTCTGCCGGCAATCTCTTCATACCAGCTTCCCTCGTACTTATCAATGCCTTCGTCGAGGACTACATCTACCTCGCCTTCAGGCTTGGCTTCTTCAGCGCTTTCTTCTGATTGCCCAGCTTCCTCAGCCTTCTCTTCTGAAGCCTCTTCCTTCACCGGTGCTTCTTCTGCGGTTTCGATGCTTTCTATTTCCACACCTGATGGGGCTGCACCTGCTTCGCTGCTTCCACATCCTGCAAGCATGGCAAGAACTGTTGCTGATGCCAGTAAAGTTACAATTCTCTTTTTCATAATTTTCCTCCTCTTTGAAAAAACATCTTTTCCATACTACACCTTTTAATCAAATGTGAATATAAAAAACATTAAACTTTTCTAAAAGAACCTTATTTCATATAACAACAGCTCTTTTTTTGCTAAAATATTACTATCCTTAGGGACAGATTTAATGTCTTTAATACGGATCAGGGCTGAAAATCTCGGGAGGGGACGAAAAACTGAATACTGGGGAGAAATAGTGCTGTGAAAGGAGCTGTTTATGATAAAGAAGACTTTTGGACGACTGTTGAGTGTTGCGATCTCCCTTACAATGATCATCACATCTGTAGTACCGGTTGGAGCTGCCGGAGAAGACACTGCGGATGTGTATTTTTGTGCCCAAAATGAAGAAAACCTGCCTGATACGGAAGCCGACACTGATTCAGAGAAAGCAGAAGATACTTTTATAAATGAGGAAACAGAAGAGACGTTTATAGACGAAGAGACAGAAGAGATGTTTATAGACGATGAAACAGAAGATCCTGAAAATGTGACGTTGACTTCCGGTGCTGAAGATGAAGTTGAAGAAATCGATGAGGACATGGCTGATACTGCCAGACTGAGCAGCACAACCACTACGATCACATTTGATGCCAATGGTGGTGAGGATGCTTATTTTCACTATTACAATGCGGAAACATCAGTATACGAGGATGTTCAATGCGTTGAATTTGAGAACAAGGGTAATGGCAGGTATGATCTGGGAAAGTTGATATCCAACGATCTTCACTGGCGGCTTCGCGGTTTTAGCACTGATAAGAATGCGACGTGGCCTGAATATAATTATTACAGCGATAGTACTTCTATAAGGCTTTCTGATATAAACAGTGAAGAGAATTATACTCTTTATGCTGTTTGGGAAAAGAATGCGTATCTGGTTGTTACTTTTAATGCCGGGGAAGATTGCTATCTTGAATACGAAGAAAACGGCGAGATAAAGCGCTCGCAGACCTGGCAAGTAGCTGTTGCAATGGAAGATCGGTACGAGAACGATGGAGTATTTTATTGGTCCTTTGAGATTCCGGATTGTGAAGTGTTCTATAAAGACGATACGAAATTATTTTCAAATTGGAATGTGAACGGCGTTGATATCGGGAATGTCTGGAACTTAGACATTTCTGAAGACACCACGTTTGTTGCATGTTATGAATATCCGTTTACAATTACACTTAATGCCCACAGAGATAAAGGCGGGTTTTTCTATACAGGTGATGGACAAAAGACTGGGATAAAGACAGTTTACTGTACTAAAGCGGGTATGAGTCTGCCTGCACCACAGAATGATGGAAACTATTCTTTTGATACCTGGTATGAGGATGAGGAGTGCACAATAGCAGCGGATCTGTGGGAAGAGAAGTTACATCCAAAGGAAAACACTGTCCTGTTCGCCAAGTGGCTTAAGAACTGCACTGTTACATTCGACCCCGGAGCAGGGACTCTCAAAGGAACAGCTACATTCGTATTACCGGAGGGAAAACCAATAGGGGAGATTAATGTACCTTGGGCTGTACCTGCTTCTGATGATGAAATATTTGTAGAGTGGTACACTGACAAAAACTTCAGTGAAGAAAGCAGAGTGGAAAGCAGTAAAATCAGTAATTACGTTGTAAGAGACGGACTGACTTTCTATGCAAAATACTCATCTCGCTGTTTGGTTACCTTTGATGTTGGAGAGGATGGGACATTCGTATCAAAGAATGGAACATCATGGTCAGTTACGGTTCCAAATGGAGATGTTATAGGTCCAATGGTACCGACTGTAAAGCCCGCTGAAGGGAAGGCCTTTGTTGGATGGTTTGATTCACCCGGTGATGAGGGAAAAGAGATCCGCAACCTCTATCAGTATAAGGTAAAAGGTAATGTCACTTTATATGCAAAATATTCAGATGATTGCTGGCGTGTTACATTTAACTCAAATATGGAGGGGGCAATCCTTGATGAAATTGGAGAGACAGTAACGTACTATGTGCCTAAAGGACAACAATTTGGAACGATAAGGGATGGAGAGTTCACTACATCTGCTCCTGCACTTTACTACGATTCTGCAGCTACAGGCGGAAAGGTCGCTCCGTATGGAGAGTGGACGATAAAGGGGGATCCTTCCGGGGAGCGCTACATTTTTGGCCTTGATAAGTATTCATGTTCTGATAGCTGTGGAAAGCTATTATATTATTTTGATAGAGGCTATATTCCTACTGCAGACACTGAGTTTCAGTTAGTCTGGGTCGATACGGTAAAGGTCACTTTTGTCACTGATGATGAGCATCTTTTCAGAGATGAATTACAAGAGTATTACGGTGGCGGAGTATTGTCTGAAGATAATAAAACATTTACGCTTGCGGTGCCGTCAGGTACCAGGGTGTGGAATTTTTCTGATATTTCAGAAAGCTTTGTTCAGAATCCACCTGAGGGAATGTATTGTCGTTTTAGATATGATAGTGCAGGAAATGAGTATGATGACGATAGTCTTATTACAGAAGATACTACTCTTTATTCAGGATGGATACCAAGGAGTCATCAAATTGAACAATCAATTACTTTCCACGCGGGAAAAGGATATTTTGGTAACAAAGAGTATCCTTGTCAGTCATGGGAGAAAGGATATAATTATGGCGGAGAACTGATAAACACTCCTGCCCCCAGGATTGACGATCCGGATCAGGTGTTCCAGAGGTGGTATCTTGACAAAGAACTTCAAAGACCGCTTCAGGGTCCCCAGGAATATTCGGATCGCTTCTTCTATGCGTTTATTCCATCAGGGGTAACCGATCTCTATGCTGGTTATGGACCGGCCTCACATGTAAGAATAAGTGCCAACGGAGGTTATTTTGAAGAAGGTGATGTGGAGGAAATTTATAATGATCCGTATGGGTATAGTTATAAAATTGATCCGGATGTATCTACGCGGTCAAACACTTATTATGATGTCAAACTGCGCAGTTTAGAAGAGGGAATTTCTCTTGGAAGATATGCTTCATGGATCAGACACGATGGAAATGTAGTCTTTGCCGGATGGATGAATGAGCGTGGTGAGAAGGTTGAACTTACAACTACGGACCGCCGTTCTCAGGTCTATGTTCCTGATGCCTCCGGCGGCACACTATATGCTATGTGGTCAGCATACAGTGTTCCTGACGAGATCAGACTTGAGGATGAAATCAGTTTAAGCGTAGGTGCTACTGCCGATCTGGGTCTATCAATTCTGCCTGAGACAATCGCTGATGATCAGATTATTAAATGGGGAATGAAACGGTTGGAACCATATACGACAGTTACAGAGCCCAGGGAACGTCTACCGATTATATCCATATCCGAAGATGGCAGGGTAACCGGCATTAATGCGGGTAAGGTCAGAGTCTGGGCGGAGTGCAATGGCCTGTTGTCCAATTTTGCCACAATAACCGTGACGGGAGATGAGCCTTTGCCTGAACCAAAAGCGATTTGCTATGCTGACGGAAGCACCGCCATTAAGAGAAGCCTAAAGGGAAGGAAAGACAATAAGCTTAAACTTTCTGTGGGACTTTCAGAAGATTATACAGCAAGTGAAGTTGAATGGGAGAGCTCTGACACTTCAGTCCTCTCAGTCACCGCCGATACAGATGACAGTAAGCATGCTGAGATAAGGGTAGTGGATGATGTGGCGGAAAAGAAAACTGTCACAATTACTGCTAAGATAAAAGACAATCCTGAGCTGTATGTCACCTGTGATGTTGAGCTTACTCCTGACGACACGGCAGGTATTATTGTCTCAATACCCGAAGCAAACAATGCTGTTTATGACGGGACAGAAAAGAGCCTTGTAAAAGCGGGAGCAACAGAAGCCGGTACCATGCTTTATGCTCCTTCAAAAAGCGCGTATACAGCACCCGGGGAATCGGCATATAAGAATACAATTCCCCGTGAAACAAATGCGGGCACTTACTATGTATGGTACAAGGTGGTGTCGATCCCCGGTCACAAGGATATATTATGTGATCAGCCGGTTGAAGTTATAATCGACAAGGCTCAGAATCCTGCCATTGTAACGAGAACAGCATCAGTTGCAAGAGGAGAATATTCCACAAGGCTCTTGCCGCTGATCACGGGAGCATTGGGTGAAATAAGCTTTGCCATAACAGGCAATGATATGGGATGCAGACTCAGTGGCGATGAGTTCATATCGGGAAGCAGAGCCGGAGTTGTCAGTGTGGCAGTAAGAACCCCGGAGCAGGCCAACTATAAAGCCCTGGATGAGATAATCATGATCTCAGTGACTGCAAGTGATGAGAATGCAGAGATCAGGGAGACGGGTGAGCTGGAGGTAAGGCTTGCAGATGCAGAAAGCTTTACTGAAGATGGCCTTGCAACCTACACCTATACCGGAGCAGCAATAAAGCCTGATGTCATTGTGACAAACGGCAACAAGCCTCTTGTATTTGGAACGGATTATACACTCAGCTATAAGAACAACATCAAAGCCAGTGCCAACACCACAGCGAAGAAGGCGACGGTAGTCATAAAGGGCAAGGGCGTTTATGGCGGCACACACAGCGTGGATTTCCTGATTGACCAAAAGGATATAGGTTCAGAGGATGTGCTTGTTGGCAACACCACTGTCCTGAGCGGCAAAGTTCCCGCACCGACCCTGACCTACAAGGGTATAACACTTAAGAAAAAAAATGATTATACGGGAGTCCCGGCGACTGCCATAACGACAGATGCAGGAAGGACATTTGTATTGACCGGAGCCGGTAACTTCACCGGAAAACGGACCATCACCATGGAGGTGAAGGAAAAGAAGGATATCAGATCCATTGCAGTTACTCTTAATACCAAAAAGATTTCTTTTACCTACAACGGTGATCCAAAGACCTTGAACAGTGAGCAGCTGATAGTTACAGAGAAAGGCGCTTCATCCAATATTCTGAAGGAAGGTAAAGATTACAATATCTGTTACAGTGCCAATGTTAATGCCGGCACGGTAAAAGTGACGGTCACAGGTGCTGGTGATTACAGCGGAACTGTTACCAAGAGCTTTAAGATAAACCCTGTGAAGACAGCGAAAATTGCAGTTTCGAATGCAGATGAGCTGGAAAATACAGGAGTGTTCTTCAATAGACTTGGGGCGAAACCTGAGATAAAGCTTCGTGCTGACATTGATGAAAAACATATGGGCATACCGCTTGTTCTGGGCGAAGATTTCAATGTAAGTTACAGCGGTAATACGAAAGTCGGAACAGCTACAGCCAAGATTACCTTTATCGGCAATTATAAAGGAACTAAGGCTATAAAGCAGAGTTTCAGCATCAAACAGGCTGTCCTTAAGGCAGATGATATTGATCTTGTTGTACGGGACTTTACCTATAACCCCAAAAAGAAGGCGGCGTCGGCATATTTTGCAAAGAACGGCTCGACAATGTTTGTTACACTGGACGGAGTTCTTTTGAATGCAAACGAATATACTGCGTCGTTCTATCAGGGGGATACAGCGCTAAACAGTAAATCGGATCTTGTGTTTGAGGCAGATGCGGCGACGATCAGGGTGGTTATAACGCCCAATCCCAAGAATAAGAACTACGTGGCGGATTCGGATTCGACTGTATCAGCTGAATATAAAGTCGTAAGGACGGCAGATCTTCTGGATGTCTCTTCTGCTAAGGTTAAGGTGGTTCGAAAGGATAATCCAGCAAAGGCGGCGACAATCGGATACACAGGACAGCCCATAACTTTTGACAAAGAAAACATAGGCAATCAGGGAGCATATCTGAGAGTTGACATAAAGAATGGTAACAATACCATCACTCTGATCGAGAATGGGGAAGAAGGCAGAACTCAGGTAAGCGATTATTTCAGTATCCGCTATGTCAACAACGTAAGGAAAGGAACAGCCAGAATTGTACTGACACCGAAAAACAGTTCAAAGTATTCAGGTTCTGCCATAGGCTCCTTTACAATTAAGAATTCTGCGATTGCAGACAGGATAACGGAATGGATACGTAAATAAAATTTTTAGTTGAACTATAAAAAGACGCGTGCTATACTACGTTAGTTTGAAAATAAGTGATTAACATATTAATAGGTAACAGTTCTTTTGAAGTGTATAAGTTTTAAGGAGAATTTATGAGACAGACAAGAAATGATGTCAGAAACGTTGCGATCATAGCTCACGTTGACCACGGCAAAACTACGCTGGTTGACGGACTTCTGCGCCAGAGCGGAATCTTCCGTGAGGGACAGGAAGTTGTTGAACGTGTAATGGATTCCGGAGATATTGAAAAAGAGCGCGGAATTACCATCATGTCCAAGAACACAGCCATCACCTACAAGGATATCAAGATCAACATCATCGACACCCCCGGCCATGCTGATTTCGGCGGAGAGGTTGAGCGTGTACTTAAGATGGTAAACGGCGTTATCCTGGTGGTTGATGCCTTTGAGGGCCCCATGCCCCAGACCAAGTTCGTTCTTGGAAAGGCTATGGACTTAGGACTTCCCGTTATTGTTTGTATCAACAAGATTGACAGACCTGAGGCAAGACCCAATGATGTTATCGATGAGGTGCTCGAGCTTCTTATGGACCTTGGAGCTGATGACAAGCAGCTGGATTGCCCCTTTGTTTTTGCATCAGCCAAGGCAGGGACTTCATCTCTTTCCCTTGATGAGACAGGCACGGATATGAAGCCTCTTCTTGATACTATTATCAACTATATACCCGCTCCTGTAGGTGATCCCGACAGCAGCACGCAGGTACTTATCAGCACCATCGACTACAACGAGTATGTCGGACGTATCGGCGTCGGCAAGGTGGACAACGGAGTTGTTAAGGAGAATCAGGAGGTAGTGGTTGTCAACCACCACGAGCCCGACAGACAGATCAAGACCAAGATCGGCAAGCTCTATGAGTTTGACGGACTTGGAAGGGTAGAGGTTCAGGAAGCTAAGATCGGTTCCATCGTTGCAATCTCCGGTATAGAGAATCTCAAGATCGGTGATACACTTTGCTCCGTGGACAATCAGGTGGCTATTCCTTTCCAGAAGATCTCAGAGCCCACGATTTCCATGAACTTCATTGTTAACGATTCTCCTCTTGCAGGTCAGGAAGGTAAGTATGTGACTTCAAGGCACCTGCGCGACAGACTCTACAAGGAGCTCAATACAGATGTTTCACTTCGTGTTGAGGACACTGATACGACAGAGACCTTCAAAGTATCAGGCCGTGGTGAGCTTCACCTTTCGGTTCTCATCGAGACCATGCGCCGCGAGGGATTTGAGTTTGCGGTAAGTAAAGCTGAAGTTATCTATCACACTGATGAGCAGGGACACAAGCTTGAACCCATGGAGAAGTGCTACATAGATGTTCCGGATGAGTTCTCCGGAAGTGTCATCCAGAAGCTTGGAGAGAGAAAGGGTGAGCTTGTGAATATGGGTGCCGGAAACGGCGGATACACAAGGATCGAGTTCAACATTCCTTCCCGCGGACTTATCGGATATCGCGGTGAGTTCATGACAGATACAAAGGGTAACGGAATCATCAACACGATCTTTGACGGATATGCTCCTTACAAGGGAGATATGAACTACCGCAAGACAGGATCTCTTATCGCATTTGAGAACGGCGAGGCAACAGCTTACGGTTTGTTCAACGCACAGGACAGAGGACAGCTCTTTATCAAGACAGGTGACAAGGTTTACTCTGGAATGGTTATCGGAACCAGTGGAAAGAGCGAAGACGTTGAGGTAAATGTCTGCAAGACCAAGCACCTCACCAACACAAGAACATCTGCTTCGGATGAGGCATTAAGGCTCGTTCCTCCGAGGGTTATGTCCCTTGAGCAGTGCATAGAATTCATAGATAATGACGAGCTTCTGGAGGTAACTCCCACAAGCCTTCGTATCAGAAAGAGGATCCTTGATCCTACACTCAGAAAGAGAGCGGGCTTCAAGAATAAACAGTGATCGGAGGTGACCCTTGGGGACTCTTGGGACCCTGGTGACCCTTGGGGACGGAGTTGAGGGGACATTTTTTTAAAATGTCCCCTCAACTCCGTCCCCAAGAGACACCAGGGCCCCAAGAGACACCAGGG
>CAMNOS010000070.1 GCA_946546925.1 uncultured Butyrivibrio sp. | reverse complement strand
GATTTGCTCAGGCGGTTTTTGCGCGTGAAGCAGAGCCATGCGGCTTTATGCAAAGTGCATGCTTGCATGCAGAGCGCATGTATGTAAAAACAGAAAGGAGAGCACAATGACAGATTTATTCAAGGAGATCGGCAGCACAACCTATCCCGGAAGGGGTATTGTGATCGGAACTTCCGAGGATGGCAAGTACGCCGTATGCGCCTACTTCATCATGGGAAGGTCAGAGAATTCAAGAAACAGAGTATTCGTTGAGGAGGGAGAGGGAATCCGTACCGAGGCCTTTGACCCTTCCAAGATGGAGGATCCAAGCCTTATCATCTACGCTCCTGTAAGGGTGAGGGGCACTCAGACCATCGTTACAAACGGAGACCAGACAGATACGGTATATGAGCTTATGCAGGCAGGTCAGAGCTTTGAAGAGTCATTAAGGACAAGGGAGTTTGAGCCTGATGCTCCCAATTATACCCCCAGAATTTCAGGCCTTATGGAAGTTAAGAACGGCGAGTATGATTTTGCTCTTTCAATCCTTAAAAGCAATCACGGCGACCCTTCCTCATGCCAGAGATTCACATACACTTATGACAATCCCAAGGCAGGTGAAGGATACTTCATTCACACATACATGGGTGATGGCAATCCTCTTCCAAGCTTTGAAGGGGAGCCGACTCAGGTTAACATCCCGGGTGATATCGACAAGTTCACAATGGGTATCTGGGATGCATTAAATGCAGACAATAAGGTATCTCTTTTCACAAGATACATTGAGATCGCAACAGGCAACAAAGAGACAAGGATCATCAACAAGAATATCAGAAAATAAATCAATCGGATAACAAGGAGAAAAAACATGAACGAGATTCAGTTAAAATACGGCTGCAACCCCAATCAGAAACCTTCAAGAGTATACATGGAGGACGGCGCTGACCTTCCTATCGAAGTACTCAACGGAAGACCCGGATACATCAACCTTCTGGATGCGCTTAACGGCTGGCAGCTTGTTTCAGAGCTTAAGAAAGCTACAGGACTTCCCGCAGCTACTTCTTTTAAGCACGTTTCACCTGCAGGTGCCGCAGTAGGAACACCTCTTACAGATGTTGAGAAGAAAATCTACTGGGTAGAGGACCTTGGAGAGCTCTCACCTCTTGCCAATGCTTACGCAAGAGCCCGAGGAGCTGACAGAATGTCATCCTTCGGCGATTTCATTTCACTCTCTGATGTGTGCGACGCAGACACTGCAAGACTTGTCAAAAGAGAAGTTTCAGACGGCATAATCGCTCCCGGCTACACTGATGAGGCTCTTGAGATATTAAAGGCCAAGAAGGGCGGCAACTACGCTGTAATCAAAATTGATGAGAACTACGTTCCCGATGCGATTGAGAAAAAGCAGGTATTTGGAATCACCTTCGAACAGGGACACAACTTCATTGAGATAGATGACAAGATGTTCGAGAATATCGTAACAGACAACAAGGATCTTCCCAAGTCAGCACTGATCGACCTCAAGATTGCCCTCATCACACTTAAGTATACCCAGTCCAATTCAGTCTGCTATGTAAAGGGCGGGCAGGCAATCGGAATCGGCGCAGGACAGCAGTCCAGGATCCACTGCACAAGACTTGCTGGCAACAAGGCAGACAACTGGTTTCTCCGTCAGGCACCACAGGTTCTTAACCTTCCCTTCCTTGATTCCATCAAGAGACCTGACAGAGACAACGCAATTGATCTCTACATTGGCGAGGACTACATGGACGTTCTGGCTGATGGCAAGTGGCAGAACATCTTCAAGGAGAAGCCTGAAGTATTCACTCAGGAAGAAAAGAGAGCATGGCTTGACAAGAATACTGATGTTGCTCTTGGATCAGACGCATTCTTCCCATTTGGAGATAACATCGAGAGAGCCTTCAGGAGCGGCGTCAGGTATGTTGCTCAGCCCGGCGGCTCGGTTCGTGATGACAACGTCATCGAGGCAGCTAACAGCCACAACATGGTTATGGCCTTTACAGGACTTCGCCTCTTCCATCATTGATAACAGATGCCGCGACACCGCCCTTTGGGGCGGTGTTTTTTTTAAAGTAATGTATACAACTCAATTTTGAAAATTGTCGTTATATAGAATATAATTATTTACAGTGACGTACTCAGTTATGGGATCTGCATTTGTCTTTTTTGGCGAGGGATCTGCGAATGAAAGAATGGAAGACGTGGCGAATTGTCCTGTTTGTTTCGATGTGCCTGTGCCTTAATCTGGCGGGGAAGTATCTGGCTTACCGATTGGGACTGCCCTTGTGGGCTGATTCCTTTGGCACTGCTCTTTGTGCGTATGTGGCGGGGCCTGTGTGCGGCGCTATGGTGGGAATTACGGTGAACCTGGCCTTTAGCGTTATAGATCCAATGTCGGCGGCATACTCGATCACGAGCATAGCTCTGGGCCTGATTGTGGGCATCGGAGTTCGCAAAAAAAAGTTTGTTCATTTCTACGGCTTTATGAAGGCCGCATCTCTTACGATGTTCACGGCACTTGTAGTGTCTGTGCCGGTAAATCTCATGATAAATAACGGTTATACAGGAAACAGGTGGGGCGATGGCGTATTCAATTATCTTCTGGATAAGGAATGGCCTGTTTTTGCCTGCGCTATTTTGGGTCAGCTTGCGATAGAGTTTGCCGACAAGGTTCTCACAATAGCAGCTGTATATCTTGCAATCCTGATAAAGCGCACCGCAGATGAAGAAGAGACCGACAAGAAGATCCGCCAGGGCACTGCAGCCGGGACAGCTCTCATTCTTGCCGCAGCGCTTGGAATGTCGATGCCTGTTACGGCAAGGGCAGAAGACGATGCGGCATCTGTTGCGGCTCCGGACTACAACGATTATGTACAGAGCATATACAGCAGTAACAACGGTCTGCCATGCGGTGAGGCCAATGATATTGCACAGACCAACGACGGAGTTCTCTGGATAGGGACATATGCGGGACTGTACAGGTACAATGGAAGAGAATTCAGCTGGGTGGACGGCTATGAGTCAGTCAAGAATGTAAACTGCCTCTATGTTGACGAAGAGGGAAGACTCTGGATCGGGACCAATGACAACGGCCTTTCCATCGTTATAAGGGAAGAGGTTGTGAACGTACTCGACCAGACTGACGGACTTCCTTCCAATTCTGTCAGGAGTATAGTCAGGGCGGCGGATGGTTACTACTATGTCGGCACTACGAGCAGTATGCAGATCCTTGTCATGAATAACGGACTTAAGGCTGTGAATACACTTCCTGAAGTGAATTATTCTGAATCGGTCGCTGCAGATGAGAAGGGAAATGTGGCAGCAATCTCCCATGAGGGCACACTCTTTCTTATGAGAGGCGGTGAGATTGTGGCTTCGATAATATGTCCCAATGCTGAGGAGACATTCAAAAGCTGCGCATTCTCTCCGGATGGAATGCTTATGGTGGGGACAACTACCAATCATATTTACCGCTATGATATATTTGGGCACAGCTTCAAGCAGATCGAAGTAATAACCTGCGAGGATGTGAACAGTATAAACAATCTGAATTATCTGGAGAACGGAACTCTTTTTATTTCCACAGACCGCGGCGTGTCATACATAGACAGGAGCGGTTATCACAAGCTCAACACTAATGAGTTTGACAACTCTATAGACAATATGCTCTATGACTATCAGGGCAATCTCTGGTTTACATCATCGAGGCTGGGACTTTTGAGACTCGCCAAATCCCCTTTCAGGGATGTCTACGGCGCTATCGGAATCGAGAGAAAGGTTGTCAATGCCATCGTCGCTTGGCAGCGCTGCTACTATATCGGGACCGACAACGGCCTTGATGTGGTGGATAAGGAGTGCCACAACCAGATAGAAAATGACCTTACAAGGGAACTTGAAGGCAAAAGAATCCGCTGCATGTATGTGGACAGGAATAACCACCTGTGGGTGTGCACCTACGGAAACGGGCTTATTGAGTACTCACCAACCGGACAGGAGTGGGCCTACAATGCTGAGAACGGAAGCTTTGGCAACAGGGCAAGAATGGTCATGGGGCTTTCTGACGGCAGCATAATTGCGGCAGGGGATACAGGCATAAGCTACATCGAGAATCATCAGGTCCTTAAGACAATAAATAATGAGGACGGGCTTAGCAACTCCATGATCCTTACAATGACAGAGAGGAGTGACGGGACCATACTAGCTGGGACCGATGGCGACGGCATCGCCATACTGAAGGACGGAGCCGTTCAGAATATGCTCACCCGCGATGACGGGCTCAGCAGCGGAGTTATATTAAGGACAATCAAAGACCCTAAGTCAGAGGGAGTATTCCTCGTGACCAGTAACAGTCTGTGTTATCTTGATCCCGAGAACAGGATTCGCGTACTGGATAAGTTCCCGTACTTTAATAATTATGACATCTGGGTAAAAGATGAGGATACACTCTTTGTAATGTCGAGTGCAGGTATCTATGTCGTTGCGAGAGATGACCTGGTGGCAGGCGGAGAGATAGCCTGGGAGCTTCTTGATGCAAGGAGAGGCCTTGGAACTTCACTTACCGCCAATTCCTGGAACTACTATTCCGGAAACGGTGAGCTGTTCCTTCCCTGCGACACGGGAGTCTATGTCATTGACGTGGATAAGTACAACAGCGATGTCCGTTCATACAGGATGCAGCTGGCATCTGTAAGGCTTGACGGGGTACTGCAGCCGCTCGACCGCACGGGACTTATTACGGTAGGTCAGAGAATAAGCAGAATAGAACTTGGACCGGAAGTCCTTAACTATACCATACAGGAACCGAATGTGGGGTATTTCCTTGAGGGATATGACACGCAGTGGACTATCGTGCCACAGAACAGCCTCAACAATATAATATATGCCAACCTTCCTTCGGGAGATTATACTTTCCACCTGGCAATTGTTGACAGCGCAGGTGAAAAGGTGCTGGAAGAGAGGACGTTTGAACTTGTAAAAGAAGGCGAATTCTACGAGTCCACACTTTTCCACGTATATATGCTTGTTCTGTTATCTCTTTTCATCATCTGGGTTACATGGCTGGTGGTACAAAGACAGCTCAACCAGCAGCAGATCAAACTCAATATGGCCAACGAGACCGTAATGGCTATTGCCAATGCCGTCGATGCAAAAGATGTGCGTACGAACCAGCATTCCATCAGAGTGGCGGAGTACTCAGTCCTTATAGCTCAGGAGATGGGGTGCTACAAGTGGTGGCAGCGCAACAAGTTCCTTTCAAATCTCCGAAAGGCTGCCCAGATGCACGATATAGGCAAGATAGGTGTACCTGACGCAGTCCTTAACAAGGTCGGACGACTTACAGACGAGGAGTATGTCAAGATGAAGTCTCACGTTTTGAGCGGAGCAGAGATCCTCAAGGACTTTACTCTTGTTGAGAATGTAGTAGACGGAACAAGATACCATCATGAGCGCTATGACGGAAAGGGCTATCCTGACGGCTTAAAGGGCGAGGAGATACCTCTTTTTGCAAGGATAATAGGCGTGGCGGATGCCTTCGATGCCATGACTTCAAACCGTGTCTACAGAAACCACATGGACACTGATTACGTCATGAATGAAATGGTCCGCGGGCGCGGCAAACAGTTCGATCCGGATGCACTGGATGCTTTTATGAGGCTGGTAGAGCAGAAGACAATCGACCTTGACAAGATCTACGCTCAGAAGAGAGCTGAGATCGACCATGCGGATCAGGAGGCTCAGGCTGAGCTTAAACGCCGTGTTGAAGAGGACAAGAAGATTCAGGAAGCTGAGATGAAGAGCGAAGATGAAGACCTTTCCACAAAGGAGAAAGGAGATAAGGCATGAAGCGGGTATATATGGTGACAGCGCTGACCTGTGTGGTCCTTCTGGGTATATTCGCCGCAGTCCTGCGAATTCTCAATCCCTCGTCGGTTAAGGATGTCCTGAAGGTCGGATTCATCTATGACAATGATGAGAGCACACCTTACACATACAATTTCTCTTTGGCTAAAGATGCTGTGGAAAAGAAATATGGAGAAAAGGTGCAGATCGTAACCTGCAGCAACGTCCTTGATGACGAGATGGAAGAGCCACTCAGAGAGCTGGCAGATGGCGGGTGCGACATTATCTTTTTCAATGGATACAGCGAGCTTGTAATGAAGCTCGCGCCTGAATATCCACAGACGCAGTTCTGCCAGACGTCCTATATGGATATGAGCGGAAAAGAGGTACCGGCTAACTATCACACATTCAAGGGGGAAGCCTACCAGGGAAGATATGTGAGCGGAATTGCCGCGGGAATGAAGATAAAGCAGATGATTGATGAGGGTATCATATCCGAAGATGAAGCCATTGTTGGTTTCGTCGCGGCGTTTCCCACTTCGGAAGTTATCTCGGGCTATACGGCATTTCTTCTGGGGGTGCGCTCAATAGTGCCCCAGACAGTGATGGATGTCTGCTATACCTACACCTGGAGCAGCTATGCTCTTGAAAAAAGTGCGGCAAAGAATCTCATAAAGGATGGATGCGTTGTGATCTCACAGCACACTGATACCATTGGTCCTGCCATATCCTGCGAGGAGTCTTCGGGCCAAAAAAAGGTATACTTTGTGGGATACAACCAGACCATGTCGGAGATTGCACCGACGGCATCACTCATAACGTCGAGGATATGCTGGGAACCATATGTGCTTTCGGCTGTAGAGGCGGTCATGGCAGGAAGGAATATAGAGGATGTGGTAACCGGCAATATTCATGGGACTGATGCCTCTGCCGGATTTGACAAAGGCTGGGTAGAGATGACAGATCTCAATCAGCAGGTCGCTGCACCGGGAACACAGGCGGCAATGGACAGGGCAATAGACAGATTTAAAAGAGGTGATGACAGCTTTGTATTTAAAGGCAGCTACACTGGAGTCAACCCGGATGACCCTTCAGATACGTACGATCTGAAAAACGGATATAACGAGAACGAGAAGACATCATATCCGCTTTTCCATTATGTTCTTGACGATGTAATAACCATTGAGCAGTGACATTACCTACAGTAAAAAGGAATCGAATAAGATATTCGATTCCTTTTTTGTCACAGAGCATATTTGTTTTCGCCAAAGGCCAGTTTTTCAAAATCCTTAGGGGGTACAGGTTTGGAGAAGTAGTAGCCCTGTACCATCTCACAGCCGTGAGCTTTGAGAAATTCAAGCTGCTCGTCATTTTCAACGCCTTCTGCAACGACCAGAAGATTCAGGCTCTTGGCAATATCCAGAATAAGTTCGACCATTCGAACGCTCTTTTCGTCAATGCTGTCGGCATCAAGCAGTTTGTCGATGAAACTCTTGTCCAGCTTGAGAATGTCCATGGGCATTGATGAAAGCATATTGAGAGAGGAGTAGCCGGTTCCGAAGTCGTCCATTTCTATGATATAGCCACGGTTCCTCAGCTCGTTTACTACACCGATTATCTGTTCGGTGTCGTCGATATAGGCCGATTCGGTGACTTCCAGGTGCAGAGCCGGCCTTAAAAGCCCGTTGCTTTCGATTATTCCGTCTATGGTGTGCAGAAGGTCGTGCTCAAAAATGTCTACCCTGGAAAGATTCACTGAAACCGGAATGACTATTCCGTACCTGTCTTTCCATTCTTTTATCTGCCGCGCTGCTTCCCTCCAGACATACTTATCTATCTGACCGATCTGTCCATGTTTTTCAAAGAGATTTATGAATGTTCCGGGTGGTATCATTCCCAGTTCATGGTGGTTCCAGCGCACCAGCGCCTCAGCACTCTGAAGGACGGGAGGATCTGCCTGGACATTGTACTTGGGCTGATAGAATACAACGAATTCATTGTTGTCAATGGCATACTTCAGATCGTTTAGAAGCTGCTGCTCAAGGATTTCCCGCTCTCGCATGGCTTCATTGAAGACCATCAGGTTTTCATGTCCTCCGCCTTTGAGCATGTTGCAGGCGGTTCTTGCTCTGTCAAAGAGCTCTACCGGTCCAAGCTCTGCAAGGTAGGGCATAACTCCCATTCTTATTCGAATGTTGACATTTTCTGAAAATCCTTCCAAAGCATTCTGCAGCCTTGTGTAGATAGCCTTGTAGTCGTTGGTGTGCAGACAGTACATTTCAAATATGTCAGCTGAGGCTCTGCAGGCTATGCCGTCATTTTCGCCGATATAGGACTTTATCTCGTCGCTGAGCCTTTTAAGGATCTTATCGCCGAACTCCCAGCCGTAAATGGCATTTACAACGTGGAACTGCTCAATGTCAAGGACAATGGCATCAAGCTGATAGTCGGGATTCTCGTTGTGCATCCTTGCCGCATATTCAAAGAAATAGTTCCTGGTGTAGAGTCCTGTAAGGGAATCAAGCTCCGTAGCATTGATAAGTTTTTGTCTCTCGAAGGCTTTTTTGTCCGATCGGAACTTGGCCAGCATAAGCAGGATGATGATAACGAAAATACCTACTGCCAGGGCAAGAAAAGATGGGGCGTTGTCGCGGAGGTAATCACCAAATGTGATCTTCTCGCTGTATCCCTGATAGCGCGAGAGATTGGTCTCTGTTTCGGATATGTCAGTGAGGATAATTGTTTTGTTTATTATGGAGTACAGGTCCTTGTTATCCTTGCGGATGGCAAAAGAAAAATCCAGATCATGACCGGTCGCCAGTACTGACAGCTTGTAACGTCTTCTCATCCTGTCATGTTTGGTGATGCGGTAGCTGTTTACCATGGCACAGTCTGCCTTTCCCTGAGAGACTGCTTTATAGCATTCATCAAGAGAAGACATGTGACTGACATTCCACTTTGGATAATAATCCTTTACAAAATTGTCAAAATTCACGTTGTTAGGAGGAAGAGCAACTGTAACTCCCTCATCGTTAAAGATGTCTTTGGGACTTCCGATTTTCACAACTGCAAATACTTCGGTGTTTATCAGAACTTCCGTGCCGACAAGGCCCATGCGCTCCATTTCGAAAGGGTTGAAGTGAAGAGGAAAGGCAATGTCTATTTCGCCGCTCTGAAGCGCCTTGAGACAATCGTCCGTTGTTGCATATGGATACGCTTCAAAGCTGATGTTGGCATTATTCATAATAGCTGAAGCTTTAGAGAGATAATCACCGAGAGCTCCTGTCAGCTCACCGTTATCATCCGAGCAGAAGGGCATATAGTCATCCTTGTAGCCGACTCTGATCGCGCCGTGGTCAGAAAGCCATGTGATCTCGCCGGCGGAGAGATGCACATCGGTGTTGGCGGACCATACATATTTCTGAAGGAGCTTCTGATTGTAATATGGGTCTTCGTTAAGTATCTTGGCCATAGCTGAGTTAAGCTCTTTGACCAGATCAGGACGATCCATAGTCACGCCGAAATAGATATCCGAGGATCCGATAGCACATACCGGAACACAACCCTCTCTGTCGCCGTAGGATTCTACGGTCAGGAAGGCATCTATTGTGCCTTTGTCGAGCATTTCAAAGCATTCGTCCACCGTCTGATCCGTTATCTCAAGGAGGTTATAATCTATTCCGTTGTTGTCAGCCCAGGTTTTGGCAAAAGACTCAATGACGCTTCCTTTATTGATCGCAAACACTTTGCCGTTAAAAGTGCTTACATCTTCCATGGTCATCTCTGTGTTGCCTGATTTTATGAAAATATAATAGGACTCCGTGCTCATTGGTGATCTTGAGTACCGGATCATCTGGGTTCTTTCTCTGGTATATGAAACATCGCAGAGCATATCGATATCGCCGTTTTGCAGCATTGTGAAAAGTTCAGACCAGGTCCCTTCAACATATTCGTAGTCCCATCCGGTATAAGCAGCAATCCGCTGCTGATATTCATATGCAAGCCCGGAGCGCCTTCCGAAAGGATCTTTAAAACAGTAGGAGGAATCAAACCAGCCGATCCGGACAACTTTGCCGCCATTTTCTGCGGCAGCTGATCCGAGAGGCATAAAGACAAGGCAGGAGAGAATGAATGCACACAAAAAAAGCGCGGACACCATCGCAAGGAGCCTTTTAAGAACACATCTGTGAGATTTGAAAGTGCTTTTCAGACAGGGATCATTCATGCTCTCTACCCTAAAATTGTGCGTATATAGTTACATTATAATTCTAACATATTTATGCTCATTGTTTTAGAACAAAAATTATCGAAATAAGGTAAATGGTCGGGGCGAGCTTTAAATTTGTGCTGATTCATTTATAATAGACAGGTAGGAGGTAAGTGTAACTATGAACAGAGAAAGTGGAGTATTGTTGCCTGTCTTTTCCCTGTCCTCGAAATTCGGGATAGGATGTTTTTCAAAAGAGGCAGAGAAATTTATTGATTTTCTTTATAAGGCGGGTCAGGGATACTGGCAGGTTCTTCCCTTTGGACCCACCGGATTCGGCAATTCGCCCTATCAGCCCTTTTCTGCATTTGCAGGAAATCCCTACTTTATTTCGCCTGAAGTTCTGATCGAAGAGGGGCTTCTGACCTGGGATGAAGCAAATGCAACTTTTTTTGGCAATGATCAGGAGAGAGTTGACTACGGTTCGATGTATGAGAATCGCACGCCTCTTTTGAAAAAGGCCTATGACAGATTTATCGCAAAAAAAGACAGAAAAGACCTTGATAAATATATAAAAGATAACAGTTACTGGCTGCGGGATTACTGCCTCTATGTGGCAATAAAGGCATCCGAAGAGGGAAAAAGCTGGATGGAATGGCCAAAGGAGCTGCGTACCCGAGACAGGATGGCGCTTGAGAAGGCGGAAAAAGAGTTCAAAGAGGAAATAGACTTTACCGCATTTATGCAGTTCAAATTTGATGAGCAGTGGAAGCGGATACTCAAATATGCTCATGAGAAAAATGTCAAGATAATAGGCGATCTGCCTTTCTATGTGGCAATGGACAGTGCAGACAGCTGGTCACATCCCGAAGTATTCATGATGGATAAAGACTTTGTGCCCGAGGTTGTGGCCGGATGCCCGCCGGATGCTTTTTCAGCAACAGGACAGCGCTGGGGCAATCCTGTGTATGACTGGGCTCAGAACAAGAAGGACGGATATTCCTGGTGGATAGAGAGGATAAAGAGAAACTATCAGTGGTATGACTGCATCAGGAT
Source organism: uncultured Butyrivibrio sp. (assembly GCA_946546925.1). Classification (GTDB taxonomy): domain Bacteria; phylum Bacillota; class Clostridia; order Lachnospirales; family Lachnospiraceae; genus Butyrivibrio. The sequence goes on along the minus strand of CAMNOS010000070.1, from coordinate 1,849 downwards.
AGATCACTTCCACGGTTTTGCCGAGTTCTATGCAATTCCCTATGAGGATGAGGATGCTCTGGGTGGAAAGCTCATGAAGGGACCCGGAATGGATCTTTTCAATGCGCTGAAAAAGTACTTTGGAGAGCTCAACATGATAGCTGAAGATCTGGGAACAACAACCGAGGAGAATGTCAGACTACTTGAGGATTCAGGCCTTCCGGGAATGAAAGTGCTGCAGTTTGGATTTACCAGCTGGGACAGCTGCTATGTGAACCACAGGCATGTGAAGAACAGTGTTGTTTACACAGGAACTCATGACAATACGCCTACATATGCGTGGGTTCAGGAGATAAATGACGGAGAAAGGGCCTTCACAAGGCGATACATCAATTCGCCGAATACCAACTACGGCGGTCTTGTGTGGGATATCATAAGGGAGGCATACCGTTCAGTTGCGGATCTGTGTATCATTCCGATCCAGGACTACCTCTGCAAGGGGCGTGAAGCAAGGATCAACACCCCCGGAACAGCTGAGGGCAACTGGCAGTGGAGACTTGTGCCCAACTTCCTCTCAGACGATCTGGCGCGCAGCATGAGAGAACTGTCAGAGACCTACAGCAGGATACCGAAGGTCGTAACGAAAAAAGATATCGAAGAAGACAAAGAAGCTGATGATACTGTAGAAGCAGCCTCTGAATAAAAATATCCTGCCTTCCCGGAGGAAAGCAGGATGATACATCATAAATCACATCAGGCTCTCATCATAGATTGCCCTCTGACCACCGACGTACTTGGGACGGTGGCGGGCGCAGATGATGGGAGCCTCACCTATTTTCCGCAGGGATATGCGCATTGGGACAACTACGCTGTGCATGTGCATCCCTATCATGGTGCCTCCGATGTCGATCCCGGCGTCGGCTTTTGCACCGATGTCCTCTACGAGCACAGGATCATCAAATTCCTCAAAGCATACGGTTCCAAAGGCACCACCGGCGTGATTCGGCTGAGGAATGGCGTTGACCTGCTCAAAACCGTATTTTTCCATGGTGCTCCTGTCTACCACAAGAGCCCGGTTTAAATGCTCACAGCACTGTGCAGCGGGCAGGATGCATCTCTTTCGCAGTACGGGGATGATTCCGTCATATACTGCTTTTGCAGCCTCCATGCTGGTGGCAGTTCCTATCTGGTCACCGAGGACCTCACTGGAAGAGCAGCCTATTACAAAGATGGAGCCCTCTTTGACCCCTGATCCATCGAGTATCTCTATTACAGCCTGCCTGCTCTGGGCAGTCACTTCTTTAAAGTTCATGATATGCCTCCCTGGTATATAGAAATATAGAATATGATATCACTTATTGCTCCCGGCAAAAATATCAAACAGGTTCTGTTGATGTTACGTATGCATCTGCCTGTTGTGTCTGCGAACCCGGTTGATGTGGCGCTCAAAGTCGCCGCTCTCTATGAGTTCCGCCAGGACCAGCTGGTCCAGAGTCGGAACAGGGCATTCGTGAAAACCGGCCTTATCTTCAAAGACTTCAACCAGGTCGTCGGGGATGACCATATAGGCGCATCTGACAAAGCTTCCGATCGTCCTCGTAAACGTGTTGACGTAGATCACCCTTGCGTTTTTATCAATGGAAAAGAGCGTCTCCTCGGCTTTGCGACTCAATGTGAATTCGGATTCAAAATCGTCCTCGACTATATAGGCGTCTCTCTGAAGGCTCCACTTGAGATATTCTCTTTTCTTGGAAGCGGATGCGCTGACACCGCTGGGAAAGCTCCTGTAGGGCGTGATGTGGAGGACCTTCATGGTACCTGCCCACAGGTCCTTGCTGTCTATTCCGTCCCTCTGAAGGCGCAGCATTTC
>CAMNOS010000069.1 GCA_946546925.1 uncultured Butyrivibrio sp. | reverse complement strand
TACTGTTGAGGCGGTTATGAAATGGTATGCAAATGAATTGGGATACGGCGACGAGACCACAACTCCCGAGAATCCTTCAGGACAGGAGAAAGACAAAACCCTGACTAAGCAGGATCTGCTGGACCTTATAGATAAGGCGGGAAAAGGCAGCATAGAGGCTGCAGAAGCCATAGCAGAAGGGTACTTCAAGGGCTCTTTTGAAGGAAAAAAGAACCCGGAGAAAGCCAGAAAATGGGCTTCATACGCTGCGAAACACGGAAGCAGAAAGGCTGCGGAAATACTGACAGCATTAGTTTAAAAAGATGAATCTGGATGATAAGGGTGTGTAAAGGGAGATGACAAGGAAGGACTCCTTCATTAGAACCATAAGTGTTGGCGCGGTGGGCTATCTGATACTGATGATAGTCATTCTTTCCGCTGTCTGGATAAACACGTCGAGGACACTTGTTGCAGGTGCGGAGGCAGGACTTATCCAGGCCAGGAATATCTGCCTTTATCAGATGGATGATGTACTTAAGGCCAATGAGCAGGCGCTTGCTACTGTCCTTCAAAACAACGACAATATCAAGGTCTTTGAATACGGGACAGAGAACCAGCGCGCAATAGCGGCTCAGAACATGCTTCAGATCCTCCAGCGGGCGACACTCACAAGCAGTGATGTTCAGACGCTTGTTTTTTATGATCTTGTGGGTGATAACTATATAGCCAAGACAGAGGACGGCCTTAGCTATAATGAAACTGTTCTTATCCGTGAGGCTGTTGAGAGCATAAACATGGAGAATCCCGGGAATATGCCTGCAGAGTGGTTCTACCGCAGGATAGGTGAGAAGGATGTGGCAGTCCGGATGTACAAAAACAAAAAGAGAATGCTGGGAGCATTGGTAGAGATTCCTGCCATGTTTGAAGCCAATACTGCAGCGGACAATATCTCATACACCATTACCGACGGTGATCTTAATATTATCTCTCAGTTCGGAAGCGCCGATGCGCCCGTCAGGGAGGACCTTGCTGAATCTTTTTTGCAAAAGAGCGGCTGGTCAGAGGGAAGAGATTATTATATTTCCGGGGCGGCTTCCACAAGAGGTGACTTCAGGATCTTTGTGAGCCTTTCAAGGCGGGGCGTCTACGGTGGTTTTCAGGTGCTGCAGATAATCCTGATAGCACTGGTGGCAGTTGCAATTCTTATGCTGGTCTTCATGGCGCTATACACAAGAAAAGAAGTATATGCGCCTCTTTCGGAGCTGCTTGGTGCCATGAAGAAGATAGAAAACGGCGATCAGGACGTAAGACTTACGGAAGATGCGGATACCGAAGAGTTCCAGCAGATCAACTCGAACTTTAACAGGATGATGGACACCATTGTCAATCTCAGGATGAAGTCCTACGAGGAGAGGATTGCCTTCGATGAGGCGACCCTTAAGTATGTTCAGCTTCAGATCAGACCGCACTTCTTTCTAAACGCCCTCACCACCATCCACAGTATGTCTTTTCAGAACAGAAATGAAGAGATACGGGAATATATCGAGAGGCTTTCAAGAAATATCAGATATCTGTTCAAGGCGGGACTCCACGCGGTTCCTCTTTCTGAAGAGATTGAACACGCAAGGGACTACATAGCCATGCAGGAGATTCTTTATCCGGGCTGTGTCTTTGACTTTATCGACGTGGAACCGGGTCTGGAAGACTACCCTGTGCCACAGCTTATCGTTCATACCATACTTGAGAACATATATAAACACGCAGTCTCTGTAGACAGGCTCATATCGATCCTCATTTCCGCCAGAATGCAGTCAAAAGGCACTGAAGAGATGTGCCATATAACTGTTGAGGATGATGGAGACGGCTTTCCTTCAGAATTCTTAAGACAGGTGGAAGCCGGAGATGTCAAGGTAAGGGAGGATGGCCACGGAGTTGGGCTCTGGAATCTGAAGAAGACCCTGAGCCTTATGTACAGAAGGGATGACCTGATGGAGTTTTCAAATAAGGAGCTGCATGGAACAAGGATTGACATCTGGCTTCCAAGGAGAGTAAAGAGGCAGAGCAGCTTATGGACATAATCGTGATAGATGACGATATTTCCACAGTGGAAGTTATCGTATCCAATGTTGACTGGAATAAATTTCATATAAATAAAGTGCATACAGCCTACAACATATCTGCTGCACAGAAGCTCTTTGCGGAGAATGACATAAGCGTAGCGATCTGCGACATCGAGATGCCCATGGGAAGCGGATTGGATCTCATAAAATGGGTTCGGGGAAAAGACATGGACACAGAGTTTATCTTCCTGACCAGCCACGAAAAGTTCGACTACGCCAGGCAGGCTATCGAGTACAATGCTTCGGGCTATGTTGTCAAGCCCTTCAATGCAGACAGGATGGAGTCGGAGCTCACAACTGCCCTTCAGAAGCTAAGTGACAGAAACAAGATCCAGAAAGCGGCGCAGTATGAGGAGTGGTATGCAGGAAGCCTTGAGTATGTCGAGGGGTCTTTCTGGGACGATCTGCTTTGGCAGAGGATTCTGGCCGACAGGGATATAATAGGCAAAGAGATAGAACACCGGCGCCTTACTATCAACCCGGATGCAGAGTACAGGCTGATCCTAATTGCCAGCGGCAATATTGAGGCGATTGAAGAGCTGCGCGGAGCGGATTCTGCGGGGCTTTACGAAAAAGAGCTGGCTGATTATGCGGCGGAGAACCTGGGAGAGGGCGTCCTTAGAAACCGAATTGTAAATTATCACCTGAAGAATATGATCTACACGGCTGTCATTGCCGAGGGAGACATCTCTTTTCCCTCGCAGAAATTCGTGGACAGAGCAAAAGATATCATGGGGAATGTGATAACCGTATATATCAGCAATCCATGCAGCATAGAGAAACTCTATGAGGCAAGAATTCATATAGAAGAGCTGGACAAGAACAACGTGGCGTCAAAAGGGCGTATTTTCCACGAAAATGATGAGATAGTGCTGGCTGCGGATCGGGGACATATGCTTGATCAGGAGCAGATAAGGCTGCTTCTTAACGAAAAGAAGAAAAAGGAACTGCTGAACCTGCTCAAATTCAGTATGGAGTCCCTTGCATCGCAGAAGAAACTCTCTGCTGCGGCGCTTACAGAGATAAAGCAGGATCTCCTCCAGATAGTATTTGTGTATCTTCACAGCAAAGAAATCCAGGCTAACCGGCTCTTTGCCAACGAAGCCTTCGTATCTCTTGATGAGCAGGCCACGGACTCACTTGTAAATATGATGCGTTATCAGGTGCATCTGATCAGCCGCACCATTGATTATGTCTCCGAGGTAGAGCAGTCGGACTCAATTGTCGAGAGAGCCCGGAAGTTTGTTCATGACCATTACAAGGAGGACATATCAAGGACGGAGATTGCCGAAAGCGTATTTCTGACTCCCGAATATATGGCCAAGATGTTCAAAAAGGAAACTGGAGTAAGCCTTAAGCAGTATATCAGTGACTACCGCATCTCTGTGGCTAAAGAGCTGCTTTCAAGACCCGGAGCCAGGATAAGCGATGTGGCCTGTGAAGTCGGTTTTGACAATTTTTCATATTTCTCCACGGTATTTAAAAAGACCACCGGGTATACCCCTAATGAGTACCAGGCCATGGCTGCAGGGCAGAATCAATAAACCTTAAAATTGAAAATTTAAGTCTTATTTTTAAAAGAACAGGAATTACCTCCCTTTGTATAATGAGTACAACTCAAATGAAGCGTGCCATCTGACGGCGCGCAATGTACAAAGGGAGGTATTTATGTTTAAGAAATTAGTTAGCACACTTCTGGCAGGAACCATGGTGCTCTCACTTGTGGCCTGCGGCACATCTGACAAAGCAGCACAGAGTACTGAAGCAGACTCAGCAGATACTAAAGTAACACAGGAAGCTGCAGCAGACGGAGATTACACACAGATCACATATGCATTTGTGACTTTCAACACTGTTCCGGATGATACATCCGATGTTGAAGAGGCGCTCAACCAGATCACAAGAGATAAGATCGGCGTGGAGGTTCACCTGATGCCTCTGTCCATCGCTGATTACACTCAGCAGGTAAGCCTTGCCGTGCAGAACGGTGAGATCGATATTTTCCACACTCTGGGAGACCTTGGAAACAGCATAGCAAGTGACATGTGCTATGACATCACTGATATGATCGATACAGACGCACCTGAAACAAAGGCTCTTTTCGAAGAGGAGTGGCTCAAGACCACAATGCAGGACGGAAGACTCTATGCCATTCCCACACTTAAGCCCTTCGCGCTTCAGCCCATGCTGATCTACAGAAAAGATATAGCAGAGGAGCTTGGACTTGATCTTTCATCAGTAAAGTCAGCTGAAGATCTCACACCTATCTTTGCGCAGGTCAAGGAAGCACATCCCGAGATCACACCTCTTGCTCCTGTATCACAGGGCGACAGCGGTCTTACAAGATGGCTTCCCAGCATTGACTGGCTCGGAGATTCTTTTGCTTCACCCACAGGTGTTCTTCAGGGAAATGACATGACAGTAACAAGTTATTATGATCTTCCTGATTTTGAAAAGTACGCCGGAATTGTAAGAGACTGGTACAAGAACGACTACATCATGAAGGATGCAGCTACTACTACATCTGCAGCCGCAGAGCTCATGTCATCAGGCGGATATTTCGCTTATTCAGCATCTTACAGCTATCCCCTTGAGGATACAGCAGCATCACTTTCAGCTCCTTCAGGCTATGATGTTGGAGCTATCGCTCTTGGCGATGCATATCTTGATACTTCATCCATGAACGCAGTTGCACAGGTTATTGCTTCTACATCCGAGAATCCCGATGCAGCACTTAAGTTCCTGAACCTTACATACACAGATGCAGATGTTATCAACACAATGCTCTACGGTATTGAGGGCAGGGACTATGTAAAGAATGATGACGGAACAGTTTCCTATCCAGAGGGACAGGATGCAGCTACAGTTCCCTACACAGCACAGCTTTCCTGCGGTGTTCTTGGCAACTTCTTTATCCAGTGGCCTCTTATGGGATCAGGCTCAGCAGAGTCCCTTGCCTGGGAAGATGAGCAGAACCACAATGCACCTTCATCACCGGCCATGGGCTTCACCTTTGATGCATCAGGAGTTCAGACCCAGTACACAGCTGTAAGCAACGTGATCCAGCAGTATCTGCCCGGCATTGCCTGTGGTTCCGTTGATACAGAATCAGCTCTTGCAGAGTTCAGACAGGCTCTCAAGGATGCAGGATATGATGACATCCTTGCAGAGAAGCAGACTCAGCTCGATGCATGGCTGCAGGCTCAGTAAAAAGAAGTAAACATATTAACCCATATGTGCAGGCCGGTAGATCGTTGCCGGCCTGCATTACTGAAAAAGGGAAGGAATATAGATGTCTGAAAACAAGTCCACGCCAAAAAAAGTAAAAACTAAATATGCCAAGTCAGGTCCGCTGCTTCTCATTGCAGCACCGGGAATTCTGTATCTTCTGATCAACAACTACATTCCCATGTTCGGAATATTCCTGGCTTTCAAAAACTTCAGTTACAAAAAAGGCATCTGGAAAAGTCCCTGGAACGGTTTTCAGAACTTTAAATTCCTGTTCCAGACCAAAGACGCCATTATAATGACCAGAAACACCATACTTTACAACCTTGCATTCATCGTGATAGGAACGATCTTTGCGATAACCATAGCAATACTCTTAAACGCTCTTGGTGATTCCATAAGGACCAAGTTCTTCCAGTCGTCTCTTTTGCTTCCGAACCTGATGAGCTGGGTTATCATCGCCTACATGGTATATGCGTTCCTTAATTCCGACAGTGGATTTGTCAACAATACGATCCTGGAAGCTCTGGGAAAAGAGGACGTGGCCTGGTATATGGAACGAGGCTACTGGCCCATCATTCTCACCATTGTTTATCTCTGGAAAAATGCCGGATACATGTCCATCATCTATCTGGCAGCCATTGCGGGAATCGACAAATCCGTATATGAGGCAGCAAGTCTTGACGGAGCGACCAAGATGCAGCAGATATTCAGGATAACACTTCCGCTGCTCAAGCCCACAGTGATCATCATGACACTTATGGCGGTGGGAAGGATATTCTTCTCCGATTTCGGACTGTTCTATCAGGTGCCCATGAACTCGGGAGCCCTTTATGCCACAACTCAGACCATTGATACCTATGTTTACAGAGGTCTGATGGAACTCAATGATGTCGGAATGTCAGCGGCAGCAGGTCTGTTCCAGTCTGTTCTCGGTTTCATAATAGTTGTGACTGCCAATGCTGTAGTCCGTAAAGTAGACAGCGATAACGCACTTTTCTAAAGGAGTAAACGATGGCAAAATTTAAATCAGCAGAGCATGTGGCATCAGACGCCAAGCGCTTTGAAATTATATCAACGGTTATACTCGGGATTCTTGCAGTGATCGCACTGCTGCCCATAATCCTGATCGTCATAGCATCTTTTACAGATGAGACTACACTTCTGAGAAACGGATACTCATTCCTGCCTAAGGAGTGGTCAACAGATGCGTATGTATATATGCTCCAGCAGGGATCTACGATCTTCAGGGCATACGGCATTTCTGTACTTGTAACTGTTATCGGCACTGTTATAAGCGTTCTCATTACAACAATGATCGCTTATCCCATGAGCAGAAAGAACTTTAAGTACAAGAATATCCTGGCGTTTTTTGTATTTTTTACCATGCTTTTCAACGGCGGTGTAGTTCCTTCTTACATGATGTGGACTCAGGTGTTTAATATCAAAAACACAATCTGGGCATTGATCCTGCCCAATTACCTTTGCGGGGCCTTCAATATCTTCCTTGTAAGGAATTACTATGCCAACAGCATTCCGGACGCGCTCATAGAATCGGCGCAGATAGACGGGGCCAGCGAGCTTACCATTTTCTTTAAGATAATCTTCCCGCTGGCAGTACCTACAGTCGCTACGATATCTCTTTTTACAGCACTCACCTACTGGAATGACTGGGTAAATGCGCTGTACTATATACAAAAGCCCCAGTTCTACGGAATTCAGAACCTGCTCATCAGGATAATGAACAATATTCAGTACCTCAAGAGCGGAGCTGCCAGTGTGGCTGTGGGAACCGGAGCTATTCAGCTTCCCAGCAATGCTGTAAGGATGTCCATGGCTGTTATAGGAATTCTTCCTATCGTGGTTATCTATCCTTTTGTTCAGAAATACTTTGTTAAGGGCGTTGTTGTTGGAGCTGTTAAGGGATAAGCATTGAGGTCCCTGAAGGAGGTTAAATATGAAGATCAGTGAAGTTTTGGAAAAAGTTGCCGCATATCATCCGGACCTTGGTCCTGATTACAGCGGCTGTGACGGGATAAAGTGCGGAGATCCGGAAAAAGAGTGTACGGGGATTGCCTCAGCTCTTGTCCCGAATGTGGATGTCATCAAAAAGACCATAGAGCTTGGATGCAACCTTCTGTATGTGCACGAGCCCACAAGTTATCTTACCCCGGATGAAGCCGGATGGAAGGCTGACTTTAGGTGCGAGGTTTACGATGAGAAAATGCAGCTTCTTGGTGACCACGGCATTGTGGTCTACAGGGACCATGATCATATGCATGCTCACAGACCCGACAGTATCTTTACCGGTGTGCTCAAGTATATGGGCTGGGAAGAATATGTGGTAGATGCAGGAAAGACAGTGCCCTTCGGCCATCTGGTGGAGTTTCCAAAAGCAAGGACTGTTGAAGAGATCAATAAGGAGCTCATTGAAAAGGTTGGACTTCGCGGCACCAGATATATCGGCAGGCCGCAGGATACGATAAAAAGGCTGGCTCTGGTGGGACACCTTTATCCCGGCGCTTTCATTCCCGAAACATATAAAGACGGCTGTTATACCGATTATTCCACAGAGATCATCCGTGCGATGCAAAATGAGCATATTGATGCCATTATTCCCGGAGAGATCATCGAGTGGAATGTGCTCTCCTACATAAGAGACGGAATATCTCTGGGAAGAAGCATGGCGTGCTTTAATATCGGCCACTTCAACTGGGAGGAGCTGGGGGCAAGATATGCAGTGGACTGGCTTTCAGAGCTTGTTGAGAATAAGCTTCCTGTGACCTATGTCCCGGGCGGCGATCTCTGGAGTTATCAGCTGGGGGAAGTCAGATGAATACAGCGTTATGCTTCAATGATGTCCTTGCGTACGACAAAAGGCCCGATCCGATAGTGATGCGGGACGGGAAATACTTCCTGAGGCTATTGGAAAAAGGCGCCGGGACAGTGCAGATGCTGTTTGCGGAAAAGCTCTACGATTTTAAAGAGACAGAAGAGGGGATCTGGGAACTGGAGCTTCCCTTTACCACCGCCTTTAACTGTGTACAGATCAGAGTTGACGGAAGGGATACGCTGTCAGCTCTTTTGCCCATATGCTATGGATACAGCAGGCCTTACAACTATGTTGAGCTTACAGCGCAGGATGACGATTTCTATGCACTTAAGGATGTTCCCCACGGAAGTGTGAGGCGGGAATATTTCTTTTCCGGAGTAACCGGGGAGTGGGAGTCATGCCTTGTGTATACTCCTGCGGAATATGACGAGGATCCGCACAAAACCTACCCTGTTCTGTACCTTCAGCACGGACACGGGGAGAACGAAGTCGGATGGATCTATTCCGGCAAGGCTAATTTTATAATGGACAATCTGATAGCAGAGGGGAAGGCTGTGCCCTTCGTGATCGTTATGAATAACGGTATGGTGCAGAAGAAAACCTCAGAAGGGAAGCATGTTGTGGATCATCTGCTCTTCGAATACATGCTTATTGAAGATGTGATACCTTTTATAGAGAGCAGGTATCACGCGGGCGGATGCAGGGAAAAGAGAGGAATGGCGGGGCTTTCCATGGGCTCTATTCAGACTTCGATCACGGCTCTGCGGCATCCTGAGATGTTCACTGAGGTTGGTATATTCAGCGGGTTCCTTAGGGACTGGATAAGCGGAAGCGAGCTTGACATGAGCTCTCATGAACCAAGCAGGGATGAGCACCTTGTGGCTTTTGACGACGCAGCTGCCTTCAATGGATATTTCAGAAACTTTTTCAGAGCAATGGGAGATGAGGATCCGTTTTTTGACCATTTCCTCAGCGACGACCGGCTCTGCAGCGATAAGGGCATACATTTTCAGCGAAAGGTCTACAAGGGGACCCATGACTGGAATGTATGGAGAATGTGCATTTGCGACTTTGCACAGATGATTTTTAAGAAATAACAGAGAGGTGATAACAATGGCAACAGGAAGACTCAGATACTATTCACAGGCGCAGAACGGACAGGTGAACATCTCATTTGTAATACCGGATGATGTACCTGAAATCATGACAGCAGGAGCTGGTAGCTTCAAAAGACCCATGAAGACGCTTTATCTCCTCCACGGAATGTCAGGGAATGAGAGCGACTGGGAGTATAACGGAATCGCTGAAGATATCGCATTTAATTACAATATGGCAGTCATCATGATCACTGCCGGCAACAACTTCTACCTTGACAGAAAGGCTACCGGCTGCCAGTACTGCACTTTTGCCGGAAAAGAGGTTGTAGAATACACAAGAAAGCTCTTTGGGCTCTCGGACAAAAAAGAAGATACCCTCATCGGAGGTCTCTCAATGGGTGGGTTCGGCGCACTTCACACAGCTCTTGCCTTTCCTGAGACTTTCGGAGGTGTAGTTGCTCTTTCATCCGCCCTTGTGATCCATGAGATTGCGGGACTTAAGCCTGATGATCCGGGCGAGGGACTTCTCGCCAATTACGAGTACTACAGAGAGGTGTTCGGGGATCTGGATACACTGGAGGAATCCGATGCGAACCCCGAAGTACTCTACACGAAGCTCAAACAGGCCGGGGCTGAGATCCCGCCTATATACATGGCTATCGGAACTGAGGACTTCCTCTACGAGCACAACCAGATACTGAGAAGGTTCCTTGAAAAGAACGAAGCCAATTTCAGGTATGAAGAGGGACCCGGAATCCATGACTGGAAATTCTGGAATGCGTACATCACAAAGGGCGTTGAATGGGTTCTTGAGAATATGTAAGGAGAAGCGATATGTCTTTTTCGGAGATACATTTTTTATCTGACAGCTTAAAACAGGGAGTTTCAGCCGCAGTGTTCATGCCGGAGAGAGGACCATTCGGATCTGATGCAAGGCCTCCTTACAGGACAGTATACCTGCTTCCCGGATACAGCGGCGAATATCACAGCATATATACCATGCTTGGGATAAGAAAACAGGCGGAGCTTAAAGGTCTTGCTGTTGTTATTCCCAACGGGCAGAATGCCTTCTATATAGATCACCCTGAGAGAAACGCCAACTACAGCAGGTTTGTAGGGGAGGAACTGATTGAGAGAACCAGGGACATGTTCAGGCTCTCTGACAAAAGGCAGGACACCTATATTGCCGGCATTTCGATGGGAGGCTACGGTGCGCTGCTAAATGGCCTTAGGTATCATGAGGTCTTCTCCAAAGTCGCAGCTTTCTCCCCGGCAACAAATCCATATACTCTCATGGGACACCCGGTAGAAGGAGGTTTTGGAACCGGGGAGTTTGCCAATATGTTCGGCTCAAAGGAAGAATTTGAAAACAGTGAATGGAACATAAACAGGAGCTATGCAAAGGCGGATAAGGCCGATATCCCCGAGCTTTTTATAGGATGCGGAGACAGAGATATCGCTGTGGACTTACAGGTAAAGGAATTCAAGGGCGTTCTCGATGCATCAGGTGTGCCCTATAAATTCTATGAAACAGCCGGGAATCACGACTATGATACCTGGGAGAATATTCTGGATCCGGCATTTTCCTTCCTTGCGGGAATCCCTGCGGGAACAAGGAACAGCCTGGCAATTCCTGATGATATCGGAGGTGGAAAATGAGCGAACCTGTTCTGACGGTAGATGTGGTTCTTGATGATGTGATAGAAGTAAACGGAAGCAGTGGCAAGGCTGCCATGATCCTCTTTCACGGGGAGTGTAGTTGCAGCAACTTCAAGGGACGTATCCTTCCCGGGGGAGTGGACACCCAGAAGGAAGCTACGGGAGAAAAGAGATTTCTGTCTGCGAGATATGTTCTGGAAGGCACAGACCTCGCTGGTGAGAAGTGCAGGATCTTTATTGAAAACAATGGAGTCATTGATGCTCCCGATGCGCAGATAAGGACGGTACCTGTCATCTACACTGACAGCAGTGCCCTCAAGTGGCTTGAAACCGCAGATCTCTATGGCACGGTGGACGGAAAGAGCGGAGGTGTTCTGATCTCCATCTTCAGGGATTAAATTCTTTTGCAATCACATAATTTATCTGTTAACGGAGGAAAGCCGGGTATGAAATGGGTAAGTGTTTTTAAATACCTGAGTATTGAATATGGTGAGAATATTGCCTTTGCAATGGATCAGACCCAGAGGGTTTCTTTCGAGAGCAATATTGACGGCAGCAGACTGCGCATCCGATTTACGAACCGATATGGTAAAAACAACTTAAGGATCGTACATGCGACCATCGGCAAGGAGAAGCCGCCATATGTCAGGGATGTGGCTGATATAACATTTGGCGGAGGCAGAGAAGTTGTCATTAAGCCCGGTCAGGAGCTCTTTTGCGATGAAATAAGCTATGATGTCCGGGCGGGAGAGCGCCTGGCGGTGAGCATCTATTTTAAGGACAGGCAGGATATTGACGCGGTCTGCTGTTTCTGGGCTGACGGCGGGGCGAGAGTGCAGTGGCTGCTTTCAGATGTGACAAACGGCTGTGATGCGGACAGAGCTCCGGTTGCAGTGACCGCCCCATACATCAGTGATGATCCCAACTTCCATATGCTCAGTATGTTTACAGGGTTCGATGCAGTGCAGGTGATGGCTTCGGATGATATAAGGACGATAGCTGCGTTCGGGGACTCCATCACTCATATGTCCTTCTATACCAATGCGCTTCAGAGGCGTTTCTACGATGGCTTTATGGGCAGAGTGTCCTTTATAAACAGCGGAATTGGCGGCAACAGACTTGTGGCAGATGCCACTTACGTCCCAGAAGCAGGGAAAAGACTTATATTCTTTGGTGAGGCCGGTGTTAAGCGCTTTGAGCGTGATGTCTTTGAGCTTGATGAGGTCGATGCGGTTATGGTGCTTATAGGGATCAATGATATAATGCATCCTATTCAGCTTGAGGGCGGTAAAGAGGGCACTTGTGCAAATGATATACTTGACGGATACAGGAAGATCATCAATTGTGCCCATGAGCATGGGGCGAAAGTCTTTTTTGGCACTATAACTCCCTGCGGCAACAATGATTATCCAAAAGAGTGGATGTCAGAGTTTGAAGCTGTGAGATGCGAAGTAAACAGCTGGATAAGAAGCGCAGAGTCTATTGATGGATTCTTTGATTTTGACAGAGCGATCGAAGATCCTGATAATCCCGGTTTTATACAGGAACACTGTCATATAGGCGACGGCCTTCATCCTGACAGTCGTGGCGGCAGGAAAATGGCTGACTGCGTGGATATACAAAACGTGTTTGGCTGCTGATGACTGTGGTTGGCATAGTAGCACTTACCCGGGGAAGGTATGAATGGCTTCTTTCTATCTGGTGACGAAGGACGATACGCGCAATATTGCGCATGACGACACCAGTAGTTGCTCTGATCATACGAGATTATTAATATAGGCGTGATTCTGAAAAAACGTACTAAATTACCGCCAGGATATCGCCCTTGACAGAGCAAAATTATTAATATAGGCGTGATTATGAAAAAACGTACTAAATTATCGTCAGGATTACACCCTTGACAGAGCAAAATTATTAATATAGGCGTGATTCTGAAAAAACGTACTAAATTACCGCCAGGATATCGCCCTTGACAGAGCAAAATTATTAATATAGGCATGATTCTGAAAAAACGTACTAAATTACCGCCAGGATATCGCCTTTGACAGAGCAAAATTATTAATATAGGCGTGATTCTGAAAAAACGTACTAAATTACTGCCAGAATATCGCCCTTGACAGAGCATAATTCT
>CAMNOS010000068.1 GCA_946546925.1 uncultured Butyrivibrio sp. | reverse complement strand
GAAGCAGCTGTTGTCCCCCTGCATAGCAGGGGGTTTTATTAAAGATGCTACACAACAAAAAAGCAGCTAAATTTAGCTGCTTTTTGAACTGTATGGCTAATTTCATCCCAATAATTCATGAACACAATCTTTGATTGCCTCATCTGTGGCGTTGGCATCAAAATATTCAAGGAAATGTTCCCCTGAGAGCGCTCCCTTCACAAGATCCCTGTCAAGATTCTTAAGGATAGCGGGTACGTCCTGAACGTATGTAACCTTCCTGACTTCATCGAGTATCCTCTTGTTCCTCTGCTCGGGAACTGCCCTCTCTCTGGGATATCCCTGTCCGCTCTCCTCTGCAAAGAGTTTCTCAAATATGTACTCAAGGTTGAGCTCTGCTCCCCATCCTGACTTGAGTGCGAAGTTGATTGATATCGCATTGCCGTCGTTGATCTGGGCAAATGTATATGCATCAAGAGGATCGGTCACGTGTCCGCAGATAACTCCGGGAAAACTGTTGCATGCGAGCATGGCGCCCTCGCCGGTGCCGCATCCGGTGATCACATAATCTGCAGCGCCCGAATTGAGAAGGACGCATGCAAGGATTCCGTTCTGTACATAGGTGAGCTGTGCCTCATCCTCAGCTGAATACATGCCGTAGTTGAATACTTCAAAGCCGTGTTTGTCAGCCACCTTCCTGAGTGCCCCATAGATCATGGCATTCTTGGCAGCCTGGCTGTTCTCGTTGATAAGTGCAATTTTCATATCTGTTCCTCCTTAGGACTGGTCAGTCTATTGTTTTCATAACCTGCTTACACTATCGGTTGCGTATATTTACTGATTATTGAATCTGCCCATCAGCCGCAGAGTGCGCAGGTATCTCTTGCAATAGCAAGCTCTTCGTTGGTTGGAACTACCATGAGCTTGACCCTGCTGTCGTCACCTGAGATGATCTGCTCCTGACCGCGCACCTTGTTGGCCTCCTCATTGAGAGTAGCTCCGAGGAAAGCAAGGCGCTCGCAGATGAGCTTCCTTGTAAAGCCGCTGTTCTCACCCACACCTGCGGTGAAGCAGATGGCATCAACGCTGCCCATTGCTGCTGTGTAAGCTCCGATATACTTCACAACTCTGTAGGCAAAGGTATCAACTGCTCTCTTTGCGGCCTCATCACCCTTGACATACGCATCCTCAAGGTCTCTGAAGTCTGATGAGAGGTCGTTGGAAAGACCGAACACACCTGACTTCTTGTTGAGGAGGTTGGTGACATCCGAAACGGTAGAATTCTCTTTTTTCATAATGAACTCTACAACTGAAGGGTCGATGTCACCCGTCCTGGTACCCATGATAAGTCCCTCGAGAGGAGTGAGACCCATTGATGTGTCTACACACTCGCCGCCCTTAACTGCAGATACAGACGCACCGTTGCCGAGGTGACATACGATGATGTTGAGGTCTGCTGCATCCCTGCCAAGGATCTGGGCTGCTCTCTTGCTCACATAGGAGTGGCTGGTTCCGTGGAAGCCGTATCTCCTGATACCGTACTTCTCATAATATGAATATGGAAGGCCGTAGAGATATGCCTCCTGAGGCATTGTCTGGTGGAAAGCGGTGTCAAACACTGCAACCATGGGAACGCCTGGCATAGCCTTCTGACAGGCCCTGATGCCGATGAGGTTGGCGGGATTGTGAAGAGGTGCAAGATCTGATACCTCCTCGATTGCCTTGATAACTTCCTCGTCGATGACTGCAGACTTGGTGAACTTCTCACCGCCGTGTACGATGCGGTGTCCAACAGCGCCGATCTCATCGAGGGATACTACTCCGTTGTCCTTGTTGGTGAGGGCTTCAATAACCATCTCTATAGCTCTGTTGTGGTCAGGCATGGGCTCTTCGATAGTGATCTTGTCACGTCCCTCGGGAGTATAGACGATACGGCTTCCGTCTATGCCGATCCTCTCGCACAGTCCCTTGCAGATAACTGCCTCTGTGTCAGAATCGATGAGCTGAAATTTCAGTGATGAACTGCCACAATTGATAACTAAAACTTTCATTACGTAACCTCTCTTCATTTTTCTATAAACTATCAACAGTAATATAGTTTATGCAATTGTAATCAAAAATTCTTTGAGCTCTGTCAAAAAACTTCCAAGTAAATCATACTTATATTATAATTTAATAACAAGGAAAAAACTGTACAAAAGGTGCTGAAAAATGAAAACCATCGGAATAATCGCTGAGTTCAACCCCTTTCACAACGGGCATAAATATCTCATAGACAAGTGCAAAAAAGACCTTGATGCCGACCGTGTCGTTGTCGTCATGAGCGGCAACTTCGTTCAGAGGGGCGCCCCAGCCATAATAGACAAATTCACCAGGACGACAGCCGCAATAAACCTTGGCGTCGACCTTGTTCTGGAGCTTCCGCTCTACTACAGCTTAGGGAGCGCCGAGTTCTTTGCAATGGGTGCTGTCACGATATTGAACAGCCTCGGCTGCGTTGACTGTCTGTGCTTTGGAAGCGAGTTTCCCGATACATCAAGGCTCGTTCAGATTGCTGACATAATCACAGAAGAGCCTAAATCATACAAAGAGAATTTAAATAAAGCTCTCAAGGACGGAGAGTCTTTTCCCGCCGCAAGAGCGATGGCTATCATCGAGGAGCTCAGGGGCACAAAGAGCTCTTTTGACCGTGAAGAATACATGGCGCTTCTCTCATCTCCAAACTGCATTCTTGGAATCGAATACCTCAAGGCCCTGAGGAAGACTAAGAGCGCGATACAGCCCTACATAATCCAGAGGGTCGGCCACGCCTACCACAGCGAGGAACTGGGAAGCATCCCCTCAGCGGCAGGGATAAGGGCGAGGCTCCTCTCAGGAAGCAGTGACAGGGTAAGGCTCAACGCTCCCTTCATCCTTGAAGGCGTAATGCCAAGAGAAGCGATCGAAGCGATCTCCGGCTACGAGGGGCGCTTTGTGCAGTCCAATGACTTCTCCGCCCTCATGCAGTACAAGCTCATGAGCGAGAAGATGACCGGATACCAGAGATATCTTGATGTGACCAGGGACATTTCCAACCGTATACTCTCCTGTCTTGAGTACGCCGAGAGTTTCAGCGGTCTCACCTCCCAGCTCAAGTCCAGGAACCTGGTATATACGAGGGTCAGCAGATGCCTCTTCCATATACTACTCAATGTCACAGAAGAGAACATGTCTGAGTACAGGGACGACGGTTTTACTTCCTATGCAAGAGTCCTCGGCTTCAGGGAGCGTTCCTCTGACCTCCTGCGGCTCATACACGAAAACAGCTCCATTCCCGTTATCGACAGATTAAAAGACGCCGACAGGCTCCTTAATCCGCTTCAGAAGAGGCTGTTTGACGAGACCATGATAGCGGGCCAGATCTACAACAACATCGCATGTAACGGAATCACCTCAGAGTACAGGAGGAGGTATGGGGCTTCTTAACTAAGTGATGCTATTACCTTCTCGATGCACTGCCTTGACTGCACTGCTGTCTCCGGCTTGGTGTCCTCGAGGGTTGCGTGAACGAAGGGTTTCTTTTCCAGTGCGAACCTGATGATATTCGTGTAGTCCATCTCTCCAAAGCCGCATCCTACGCTCTGTACCTTGTCCTCCTTAAGGATTGAGTCCTTGAGATGTATCATGCAAATATCTTTTCCAAGGAGATCTATCGCCTCGTCTATCACCTCATATCTCTGTTCATAATTGTCAGTCCAGAGAAGGTTCACCGGATCAAAGATGATCTGGAGATTGGGGCTCTCAATGCGGTCGAGGACCTGTCTTGCTCTTTTCGCATCATATACGATATGCCTGTAGACAGGCTCTATTGCAAGGATCACACCCATCTTCTCAGCGCACTTTACTACCGGAGTGAGGTTGGTGATAAAGGTCTCAAGCGCCTCTTTGGAGTGACAGGCCTCTTTGTCATAAGCGTACTTCTCGTTGGGTGCACCCGTCTCCGTTCCCACCATTCCGCAGCCAAGGATCCGGGCAAAGCGAAGATGCGCATAGTACTTGTCCTGGATCGCCTTAAGCGACTCGGGATTGGGATTGGCAAGGTTTAAGTAGCACCCAAGGACTGCCACATCAAGGTCAGCCTTTCTGAACGCATTCCTTAAGTACATCGCATACCCCGGTGTCAATGCTGTCGGATCAGCAGTAAATCCGGGCACCTTGGACAGCGCGATGTGAACGCACTTAAATCCCTGCTTTCTGATCTCTCCAAGTCTCTCCTCAAAAGGGAGTTCTTTAGTGTCATGAAATCTGATTCCTAACTGTATCATCTCGTCATCTCCATTCTGTAGAATAATCCTTTTTTATCCATAAGCTCTTTAAAGCTTCCAATCTCTGCTATGGTACCGTTCTCTATCACTACTATCTTGTCGGCTTTTTCTATGGTCGCGAGCCTGTGAGCGACAATGAATGTGGTGCAGCGGTTTGAAATATTCTCAAGGGCGTAGGAAACCTCTTTTTCCGAAATTGAATCAAGAGCCGAAGTCGCCTCATCGAGAAGTATGACCTTGGGGTCCCTGATGAGTGCCCTTGCGATGGAAATCCTCTGCTTCTGTCCGCCGGAGAGCTTATCGCCGTGCTCACCCACTACTGTGTCGATACCGTCGGGGAGCTTATCGATAACACTCCTAAGACCCGCTTCCTCTATGACTCTTGAGAGCTTCTCCTCCGAGACGCCCTCTGTTCCGTAGAGGATGTTATCCTTAATAGTTCCGGAAAAGAGTATTGTGTTCTGGGGCACGACTGCCAGCTGCTTTCTGTAGCTCTGGAGCCTTATCTCGCTGATGTCGTTGCCGTCGATCTTGAGATGTCCGCTTGACGGCATTCCAAAGCCAACAAGCAGATTCATAAGAGTGCTCTTTCCCGCACCTGACTCACCCACAAAAGCCACAGTTTCACCCGGTTCCACATGAAAAGTGATGCCGCGCACAATCTCCTCTTTGCTGTCGGGGTAAGCGTAGCCCACATTCTCAAAATCATAAGCTCCGCGGATCTTCCCGATGTCCCGCCTTCCGATGGAACTCTCCACATGCTTGAAGGTGAGGATCTCGCCGATACTTGAAACGGATTCAAGGCCCTTGGAGATTATGGGAAGGAGCGTCAGAAGAGATGACACCTGGCCGACGATCGTGGTGAAATAACTCTGGTAGAGGACAACATCTCCCACCTGCACTCTGCCTCTTACGGCGAGGACTGAGGTGAATGTAAGGCAGAGGATCTGCGCAATCTGGAAGATTGCCCAGCTCACAGCGCCGAATTGCCCCTGGATTATGTCAAGGGAGTAGCCTGCCTGTGCGATGAGATCCACCTGGGTGTCCATTCTGTTTGTTTCTTCTTTGCCAAGGCCGTGGGCTCTTGTCACAGGCACCAGCTCCACCATCTCCATGACTTTGGCGCTGGTCTCCTCCATCTCTTTTCTGAAGAGCTGATTGTGTTTCTTGATGGGCTTCTTGAAGCCCGCAACCAGCGCGGCTGCGATGGGCACAGTGCACAGGAAGAACAGAAATACCACAGGACTCCTGGTGATAGTCACGGAAAGGGCCACGATAACGTTTATGACTATGTTGATGAGGGACACAAAGAGCTGATCGGACAGGGTCTCCACCGCCTCAACATCCCTTATTATCTTGGACTGAAGGCGGCCCGAGAGCATCTCCTTCTGATGCGGTATGGACATGATCTGGATCTTGTGGATCAGGGCGCTTCGCAGCCCCGCCTCAACCTTCCTCACAGCCCTGCTCCTGAAATGGATGTGCAGGTGATTCATCGGGACGTTGAGGATGAGCAGGAACACCATGAACCCAGCTTCCAGGGCGATTATCCTGTAGACGTCCGGGTTGTGTCCGGTAACGTTGTTGATGATGCTCGCTGTAACGATCGGGAGCACCCACACAGGGCTGTGCTTGATTATATAGAAGAACGTGGACCAGAAGAAATTCATGTACAGGCCCTTATAGAATCCGAGAAGGGTCTTTAAAGGACTGCCCTCGTTCCTGGCGTAGCTCTCGTAGTAGATGTCCGTCTCAGGCTTTCCGGCTTCGTGCTGCGCCGCAATTTCCTTTTCTGTCTTTGTTTTCTGATATGCAGAGAGCCTTCGCTTTTCTGCTGTTTCGTTTTTTGATCTCATGGTGCTGTATAAGTCTTTCTGTTTATTATTCTATACACTTTTATGATATATACTCCGTCATGAATCAGACAAAAGCATTCCTCTTCTTGGCACGCTTTCGCTCCTTTCGTCTGGCTGCGGTACATATCTCGCAGACGCTTGGGATGCCCCACTAGACTCGGAAGTACCTCGTCAAGTGGTCACCCATGGCTCGCACTAGGCTCTAAAAGACATCGCCAAGTGCTCTGCTCAAAGTACCGGCCGCCTCAAAGGGCCTGCGAGAGAGGAACTGCTTTTATCTGATTCCTGACTCATTCAATTTCAAAATTTACGAATCATAAATGAAATATGCTTCAATACATAAGGGCTGGGCAGCGTCTGCAGTTCCAGTATGCTTCTGGCTTCTGCCAGCAGTCAGATTCTGCTCATGTAAGTGCTTCATATAAGTCGTGATGGAACCTTGCCTTAAGGCTTCCATCACCTCTGTAAGCATACATTCCTACAAGTGCTCCTGTAAACCTCTTTCCCTTCTTCAGGCCTTCATCACAGAGGTAATTCACGTTTTCAAGGGTCGTGAAGTGAATGTAACCGGTCGACGACATGTCGGCATTCGAAAATATCTTGTATGAGAGGTGCCTTGTAAGGTAGTCCGTATCCATCCGGAATCTTATGCTTCTGACTTCGCCGAAATAAACATTTTTCGCTTGCTGAGCATGACAGCCATCTTCGTTTTCAGGCAATGCTCTTTCTATCTGTCCTGTATATATACTTCCAGCTGAACAGATTCTTAAAATTGGCTCTGATGCAGTTATTATCCTGTCCTCATCGCCTATATGTTCTTTTGAATATACATATATACCATTGTTGTGAGCTTTGATGCCAAATTCAAAGAATGTGTTCTCGTCATAGTACCCGGTGATTCCTGCGCACTGCCCTTCCTTCAGGTTTTCTTCTCCGGGCGCGCACTGCCCTTCTTTAAGGCATTCTCCCTCTAGCGCCGCAGACATCGGAATATCCAGTGTAACTTCATACCTGAATCTGAAGGCCGTCTGTCTTCTGAGTACTATGTTCCTGCTCATGACACTGTCAAGGGGCGCCCTGCTCCCCAGAATCTCAAATGACCTGTAGGTGGCCGGATGCTCTTTTTCCGCAGGGTATGCTTTTCCTGGGGGCTCGATTGAATCTGTGGCCGACGGTTGCTCTTTTTCCGCTGGGCATGCTTTTTCCGTGGCCTCGATTGAATCTGTGGTCGACGGTTGCTCTTTTTCCGCTTGGCATGCTCTTTCCATAGTCTCGACAGAACCTGTGGCTGACGATTGCTCTTTTTCCAGGCGGCAGCGTACGCCGCCTTCCTCGAAAGGTCTGGGGGTCATGTAGTCCATGAACAGGCCGCAAGGAGAAATCCGATCTGAACTATCATCCTGCCTTGGACCGCATTCTTTATCTGCACATGCTGTAACTGCCCTGTCTGACTGTTCGCGCTCAGACATAGCTGTATCAGCTTCATAGGCATCTGATGCTGCGCCCGGCGCAAAAGGGCTCACCTGCATGGTTGAAGGTCCTTTAAGGTCATTGACAATCGGCCAGCCATCCGCAGTCCAGGTAACCGGATCCAGGGCAGTTTCTCTTCCGAGAATGCTGTAGCCATCGCCTGTCATGCGGCCACAGAGATAGACCATAAACCAGCGCCCGTCAGGCGTGTCCACCAGATCCCCGTGTCCGCAGCGCTGCAGGGCTGCGTCAGGATCCTCCTGCCTCATGATCGGATTGTAGGGACAGGGCTCGTAATTGCCAAACAGCTCTTTTGACCTTGAAATCGTAACCCTGTGGCCGGGACCTGTGCCGCCCTCTGCTTCAAGGAGGTAATAATATCCATCCTTCTTGTAGAGATGAGGGCCCTCAGGTGCGCGCTTGTGATCTCCGTAATACAAAAGGGTCGCATCGGAGATCTTCTTAGTCGCAGTCTTGTCGAGTTTAAATATCCTGGCTCCGCGGTTTAAGAGCATATATCTCCTGCCGTCATCGTCATTAAAGATGCTGGGATCGATTCCGTCTTCATCGATGAATACAGGCTCGCTGTAGGGTCCCTCCGGCTTGTCCGAGAACACGACGATCTGCCTCCTGTAAACGGGCGGCACATCGTTGAGTCTGTAAGTGGCTGTGATGTAGAACCTGCCTTCATAGTAGGAAATGTCAGGAGCCCAGTAGCCTCTGCCGCCTTCAAGCCCCTCCAGGTGCGCCCATTCAGGATTTGTAATCGCGTGGCCGATTATCTCCCAGTGGATCAGGTCTTTTGAATGGGAAATCGGAATGCATGGGAAGAATATGAATGAAGAATTCACCATGTAGTAATCAGTCCCCACACGCACTATGGACGGATCCGGGAAGAATCCGGTCCTGATGGGATTCCTGTAGAAATCCGCATACTTGTGGCAATATCTCTTTTCCAGATAGGATTCTATAGCGGATGCATTTCTACACCTGAGATTTGTCGCGTTATCTATCGGTTGGGCACTACTGCCTGTATTTGAAACGTTACCACCTGCATTTGAAACTTTACCACCTGATGAGGGCTGAGTCTTATTCTCAGATGCATTCTTTGAGGTGAAAATGTTGCTCTCTTGAACTGAATACAGAGACCGTGTGCTTTCAGGTGAAGCTTTTTTGTAATGTGGGTCATTGATACATTTCGGATTATTGTTGTCTGCAGAATTATTGATGTCTGTTAGTTCATTGGCATATGCCGCAATACCATGGCACACAATTTCATGGATTATATCCCAAGGTGTTACCAGATCTTTGTCCCCTTCAAGTGGATCCATTCCGCATCTTTCTACCAGATAGATAAATGTATCCAGGTTGCAGGATTCAGCAGCATAATGAAGCACATTTCTGTGGTTATCATCATACTCATTGAGGCTTATCCTTGAATACTCAACCAGCCATTTTACCAGGTTCAGGTCGCCTGTCTTCGCCGCAACAAACAGACCTTTCGCATCAATGAGGCTCGGGTCATTTATAAGGATTGTCTTAACGCAGTCCAGGTCAGTATTTTGTATGGCCTTAAGTAAAATATCTTTTGAATTATATTCCATCTGTCATCCTCACAAAAAGACCTTTTATAGTTCAAAACTCTGAAAATCTTGTATTGGGGCCCCATTTTTAAATCTTGTCTCGTATTTCAAAGCGGTATTGATCAAATACATTGCTTGCAATTGAATGTGTTATCGTCAATCTTTTAGCCAAAAAGTGATATGTGATCATTTTTTGTAACCATATGGCACGTTTTTGATGATAGGCCCCCATTGTTAAAAAATTATTTTGGTGGTATTTTACGTCAGTGCTGACTATCCGTAAGTGGCTAATCATCTATATTTTGATTTTTCCCAAAAAAGATAGAAGCAAAAAAAATCGTTCATCCAAAATGAAAAATCTGTAAAAAAAGATGCCTCCATCATGAATAAAAGATGCATAAAAGCTGTTTATTAGATGCATAAACACTGTTTAATAGCTTAGATCACAAGAATCATCTATAAGTTATGACTAAATCCGGGCATTTTTTGTAAACTAGAGGTGATTTCAACAACTTTTTTCAAAAAACGCCAGAAAAGGTTGCCTCAAAAAAATACGTGACATCTGAATCAAGAAAAATTCAAAAAAGTTGTATCAGGTATCGGAGTTTTCTTGGAAGGAATGAGCTGTTTTATTAATGGTTATTACAAAAGTACCAAAAACAAACACTCTGAATCATGACTGTTTTTCATGATTAGTTTAATACACAAAGTGCACAAAACAATTCCTTACTTTTCTGTAACATCCACTGATATGAAATCAGCATAGCCAGCACCACCATCGTCAAAACCATCTTCACAGCTTCTTCCAACAGTGCCAGGATCTTCACAGCCGCAGCGCCCTGATGAAAGTGCAAAGATTCCAATCTTGGCACCGACCCAGGTGTGGTCCGAAGGGGTGTAAGCTACGTCAAGGGCAGTATGTCTGCCGTCGCCCAGCGTGATTCCCATCTTAAGGCAGGGAATCCTGCTCTCATCCTGGCAGGTAACATTCTGAAAATAAAGTTCACGCTTGTCACAATCAGCATCGCAGTCAAAAGTCATCCTAAAACATATATCCTCAAGAGCACGCTTTAAAGCCGCTCCGCTCTCATCACAAACGGATTCATTATCGATAACAGCTCTATCGCCATCACCGGAACGATTTCTGTCTTCATTGCGCAGAATATCCATGTTATCACAAAGGTCCGGCAGCCTCAGCGTCTGCCGCACAACTTCCCTCTTGTCTGCATCACCGCCCTCTGACTCAGCAACTTTGCAAAACAGCTCTTCGCCATCCCGCTCGATGTAAGCAGTAATATACTGGCCACCTGTCATGCAAACCCCGGCGCGCTCACCGTCCTTAAGAGAGGACGCATCCAGCCTGATAACAGCTTCAAATACAGGGTAGATCAGTTTCTGCGTGAGCACATTGGCAGATCTCCAGATGGTCACTTCCCTGTCCCCTGAAGGATTCAGGGCATAGAGGCGAAGTCCATTTCCGGAATCAGTCTTTCCGTAAAAAGAATCTTTGTGATTGCCAAGCCACTGCCACTGAAGCCCAATTACACCACCTCTGAAATCATCTGATGCCTGCAGACACGTCGCGCCTTTCAGGGATTCATCTGTTTTCTGAAGCTCCATGTTACCGCATTCTACAGGTCTGCCTGCATCCGCCTGTTCAGCAGAGCATACTGACAGTTCTTGTTCATCCTGTCCAACAGTAGAAACGCCCCTTTTCAAAGCTACAATTTCATCCGTTACGACAGTAGAACCATAGCCTTTCAAAACTGCTATCTCATCCGTTCCGGCAGCCAGAGCACCACCCACCGGAACGACCGGCTTGTTCATCTCATATACCGGCTCCCCGCAGCCGTTCTCATCGGGATTAACTCCAATCACAGGCCAGCCATCGCGCCAGAGCACAGGCTGAAGGTGGCAGATCCTGCCGTACAGGCCTCTGTCCTGAAAGTGAATGAACCACTCCTGCCCGGACTTTGTATCCACAAGTCCCCCCTGGTGAGGTCCGTTTATAACAGTGCTGCCCTGATGCATCACTGTCCTGATCTCATACGGTCCGAATATGTTCTTCGACCGAAGTGCCACCTGGTAGCCCTGCCTGACTCCGCCTGCCGGAGCAAGGATGTAATAGAATCCGTCTCTCTTATATACTTTAGGGCCTTCAATTGTTACCGCAGGATGCTCCGGATCATTGCCGTCAAAAACAAAGTGGTCCTCGGAAATTGCCGAAAGCCCGTCAGGGCTCATCTCAAAAATCCCAAGGATGCTCTTGAATCCGATCCTGCTCTTGGCGTAGCCGTGGATCACATAAGCCCTTCCGTCTTCATCCCAGAATGGACACGGGTCAATAAGCCCTTTCCCCTCAAGTATGCAAACTGGATTCTCCCACTTGCCAAGCGGATCTTTAGTCCTTACAACAAAGTATCCCTCATCCGGCATCCCGTAGTAAATATAGAACATCCCTTCATGGAACCTGATTGCCGGCGCCCACACTCCCTCTGAATGCCTTGGTATCCCATAGCGCTCTTCCGGAATATTATCCAGCGCATAATTAACAAGCTGCCAGTTGACCAGATCCTTTGAAACAAGAATCGGGAGCCCCGGTGTATAGTTAAAGCTGCTTGCTGTCATATAAAAAGTGTCACCAACCCTTATCACATCAGGGTCGGAGTAATCTGCAAAAAGTATCGGGTTTTGAAATCTCCCATTTCCCAGGTCAGAGTATCTCATAATCTCCTCCGTCACGTTTTCAATAATTTGCTTCTATCTTAGAAACAAGTGCCATTTCAGTACATACAAAAAACATCTGTATACTCATACGTTAGCTTCTATCCTCAAAATTGCCATCTGACGCTTCATCCATCTGCTTCTGTCAAAGAAGCACCTGCCATTTCGCCGGCAGACAAAAATCCACTGCCTGCTCATCCATTCACTTCAATCCTGGTGCTGTCTTTCAGAAGTTCATCACCCTCTATTAGAGTTGCATAGTGGGATCCAAGTTCCAGCAGCCCTTTTGCGATCATCCCCGCATAGAGCATCGCACCCTCGTACTTAAGATGTGAATTGTCGCTAAGTCCATCCGGTGCCCATGAGGCTTCGCCGGGTGCAAGATTCATGTAATACTTCTTTGCCCCCTCATCTCCCGTCTCAGACAGAAATGCGCGGCTCATGGTAAAAAGATCTATCACAGGAACGTCAAACTTCTCCCCTGCCTCCTTCATACCTGCAGCATACTCAGCATGTCCCGTTTCTTTGAGATTCCCCTCTTCGTCGAAGATTTTCCTCTCAACGGAGGTGATAAACACCGGATATGCTCCCTTGTTTCTTGCTGCATTGACAAACTTTCCCAGATTGACTATGAATTCTCCGTGAGGATCTGTGTACCTTGCAGGGTCCTGCTTTTTCTCATCGTTGTGTCCAAACTGTATAAAGAGATAATCGCCTTTTGTAATCTCGTTATAGATCGGTGCGAGCCTCGACTCATCTATAAAACTCTTGGTACTGCGCCCGTTCACAGCGTGATTATATACGACCACGTCGCCTTTAGTATATCTGTCAAAAGCCTGTCCGATCCCGGTCTGAGGATATGTAACAAATTTATTGGTGGCTACTGTCGAGTCACCTGCCCAGAAAATATGTCTCATTTGCATGCTCCTAAAAAGAATTATCATTACTTTGATTTAATCATCTGCTTAAATTAAAAATATAGCCGCCCGAAAATAAATTCCGGACGGCGTATATATGAAAGGCCTGAATTACTCTTTTACGGCACCTACATTGACACCCTTTACGAAATACTTCTGAAGGAAAGGATACAGAGCCATGAAAGGAAGGATCGCGCAGACGATAGCTGCATAATACAGTGTGCTCTGTGATACCTTATATGCCGTGGTAGGCGTATCACCATCCATGACCATAACTCGCAGAATGTACTGGAAGTTAACCTGATCACGGTTTGTGATATAGATCTGAACTGTTGAATA
>CAMNOS010000067.1 GCA_946546925.1 uncultured Butyrivibrio sp. | reverse complement strand
CAATCGTACTGATCATGGGTAATACCGTTCTTGGTACAATTCCTACACCATTTCTCAAGATTTCCATCGTTACCGTTCCGGTAGCCCTGGCAGCAATGCTCATCGGACCATATGCAGGTATCGTCTGCGGACTCGTATTCGGTCTTAACAGCTTTGCAGGTGCTTTCACAGGTGCAAGCGGAATGCTTTCAACACTTTTCACGATCAGTCCAATCGGAGTATTTGTTACAGCAGTAGTAGCAAGATTACTTGATGCTACACTGGTAAGCTTTATTTTTCAGGCTCTTCACAGAGGTAAGCTCAAGCAGATTTCATATTATATCTGCGGCGCTTTGATGCCTCTTTTTAACACAGTATTTTTTATGGGTTCCCTTTGCCTGTTTTTCTACAACACAGACTACGTTCAGGGACTTGTTTCCAAATATGATGCCAACGGTCCTTTTGCATTTGTAGTTGCCATGGTCGGTGTTCAGGCTACAGTCGAGGCACTGATCGGATGCCTTCTTGCCGGAACACTCGGTGTGGTTCTCTCCAGGGTTCTTAAGAGAGGATGATATTACCGGAAGGTGCATGATGAACAGGATTCTGACAGCAGATATAGGCAATTCCAACATCGTGGTTGGCTCCTGGAACGGAGAGGAACTTGAATATACCAAAAGAATAGTGACAAGACGGGACTATACCTGTGAGGAACTGGTAAGTGAGTTTTCAGCTTTTCTGGACAGTTCAGTCACCTATGAAGGATCAGTCCTTGCTTCTGTTGTTCCTGAGATCACGGATCAGACTGCGGATGCACTTGAGATGATTACAGAAAAGAGGCCTCTTATTATGGGGCCTTTTCTTCGTACAGGAGTTGATACCTCGGGGTATAAGGGCAGCATAGGTATGGACAGGATTGTTGACATGGCGGCTGCAGTCTCTTCGTATGGCGCACCGGTTATGGTATGTGATCTTGGTACCTGCACGACAATCACGGTTGCTGACAGATACGGGGCAATAATAGGCGGAATGATCTGCGCCGGCGTTCAGCTGACACTTGATGCACAGGCGGTCAGGACATCCCAGCTGCCGCAACTGCATGCATGTGAGGTGGCTTCACTTCTTGGAAGCAATACTGATTCCAATATGCTAAGCGGCGCGGTTGCGGGTACAGGCCTGATGATCTCGGAGCTTGCTAAAAGGCTCATCGCAGGCAATACAGTTGTTGATGATAAGACAAGTCAAACATCCATGCCCAATCTTAAAGTCGTACTTACTGGAGGCCTTGGTAAACTGGTACTTCCATGGATAGAAAGTGGTATAGGCTCAGATATAAAAATCTATTATGAACCGGATTTATTGCTTCGAGGTCTAAGACAGATTTATTATCTTAACAATTAGTATTACTGTGTAGTTTTACAGAAATCTATTGTCTAAGCAGATAAGACTTTCATGTTTTAGATAAACATATATGTTTGGAAATATTTGTATAGCAGGAGAACACATAAATGCTCAATGGGAAAAACATACTTCTGGGCGTTACAGGCGGAATAGCAGCATACAAGTCGGCTGATCTGGCATCCAGACTCATCAAACAGCATGCCAACGTTGATGTGATCATGACTGAGAATGCGACGCAGTTTATAACACCTCTGACTTTTGAGGCGCTCACACATAACAGGTGCACGACTGACACTTTTGACCGCAATCACCCCTGGGAGGTTGAGCATATCGCACTCGCAGACAAGGCAGATGCGCTTGTCATCGCACCGGCAACAGCGAACTGTATTGCCAAGCTGGCCTGCGGGATAGCTGATGACATGCTAACGACTACAGCTCTTGCCTGTGACTGTGTCAGGATCATAGCACCGGCAATGAATACCAGAATGTTTGAGAACCCGGTAACACAGCGCAATCTTCAGACACTTAAGGAACTTGGCTACATCATCATAACGCCAGGGGATGGGTATCTCGCCTGCGGAACTGTAGGCAAGGGCAGAATGGAAGAGCCTTCAGTCATTGTCGAAGCAATAATCCATGAAGCGGCATTCGAGAAGGATCTGACCGGAATTAATATCCTTGTGACGGCAGGCCCGACAAGAGAAGCAATAGATCCTGTCAGATACATAACCAATCATTCTTCAGGCAAGATGGGAGTTGCTCTTGCAAGGGCCGCAGCCTGCCGCGGCGCAGATGTTACCCTTGTGGCCGGACCTATGGAGACCCCTGTGCCTTCATATATCAATGTTGTCAGTGTGAATTCTGCCAAAGAGATGTTTGATGAAGTCACATCACGTTCAGGAGAGCAGAACGTGATCATCAAGGCTGCTGCAGTAGCTGATTACACTCCCAAAACAATAGCAGAAGATAAGATCAAGAAATCGGATAAGGATACAGACCTTACAATAGAACTCGACAGGACTCAGGATATCTTAAAGTGGCTTGGCGAGCACAAGAAAGAGAACCAGATCCTGTGCGGATTCTCCATGGAAACGAGAGACATGCTCGAAAGCTCCAGGCAAAAGCTCGTTAAAAAGAATCTCGACATGATCTGTGCCAACAATGTCAAGGTAGAAGGTGCCGGCTTTGGAGTCGATACCAACGTCATCACTGTTATAACCCCGGATAAAGAAAAGCAGCTCGAACTTATGACCAAGGACGAAGCTGCTCACCGAATCCTTGATGAGATATGTGATGTTCTGAAAAAATAAATCCGCTATTAGCCTTTGTAAGAAATTGTTCGATAATCACTATGGTGATATACTATAATAATGGATAGAAATATTATCAAAGTTTTATCACTATTTTATAAATAAATTTCAGACAAATAGTAGAATTGAATTATATTTTGAAACCCAAAGGAGAGATAGACTATGAGCGGTATGTCTGCAAAAGTTAGAAGAATTGGTGCGATTACCATGGCGGCAGCACTTATGATCGGTCAGTTTCCGATAAGTACTGTTGCAGCATCAAGAGGGGGAACAGCCGGGGAAGCTGATGGCAGTACACTGATAACTGCATTTGCAGCTCTTCCTGAGAGTGTTGCATCACAGAAACTGACTGTGGGAGCCAAGGAAAGCGATATTTCTTTACCGAGCTCACTGACAGCTACTGTTCAGCTTAAGAGTAGCACAGGTGATGATGCTTCATCCGCAAGTACCGGTGGTGGCAGCGAGGATAATAAAGAGAGCATTGCTGATGACCCTTCGACCGGTGAAAGCACAGAGCAGACAGGCGGTTCCGAGCAGGGTGGTCAGAGCGCTTCCGAGGGAAGTTCTGAGAGTGGAGCTTCACAGGGAAGTTCATCTTCTGAGAGCGGAACAGGCACTGAGACCGGTACGCAGAATGACAATGCCTCTGAGGGCGGAAGCGGTTCAGAGCAGACCGACTCACCAGGTGAAGGCGGCAGCGACAGCGCATCGATCAAGTCTCTGATAGATTATTTTGACTCATATACAATACCTGCAACTGTCTATGCGGCAGAAGAAGGTACCGGTAATGATAATCAGACCAAGACAACCGAGGATATCACGATTGAAGGAATTACCTGGTCGATCAATCCTCTTAAGAGCAGCTCAGCGACCTTCTCATCAGATAAGGCAGGAGACTACTTTGAATATACAGCAGTTCTTCCTTCTGCTTACAAGACACAGGCACAGCTTCCGACTATCTTAGTCACAATTGTCAAGGAAGAAGTTAAGCCCGAGAGAAAAGAGTTCGGATCTGTCGAGTATATAGGAGAAGACCGGGAAAAGGCTACTATCGACGATTACGCTGCAGTTCACAGCAGTGACAAGAAGGTTGAGTGGAAGGACGACTGGTATGTTCTTGGCAGTAACGCTGAGATCTCCGGCGATATCTTTATCTGCGGGAGGGTCAATCTGATCCTCACCGACGGACATACACTCAAGCTAACAAAGAGCCACATCAATGCAGATAAGGGATCGGTTCTCAAGATATTCGGACAGGAGAAGGGAACCGGAGCTCTGACGATAAAGTTTGAAAAAGAGAGTTCTGAGAACGAAAAAGATAAGAACGATAAAGATACTGAGAACGATAAAGAAGAACAGACTGAGCCGGACACAAAGCCTGCAATCAATATAGATGGTTCTGACATAACCGTAGTCGGAGGAACTGTTGATATTGACGCAGCAGACAATACAGCTGTATCTGCTGAGAACATCACTATTTCAGGTGGTACGGTAGCTGTTAAGGGTAAGACCGGAATATATACCAGGTCTGCATTTACTGTTCTTGGCGGTAAGACTGTCGTATCCTCAGTCGGATCCGTGACAGATGGAAGCGGAGATCTTTTCCTTGGCCTTAAAGATGAGGAAGACAGCTTCCGTATTGAAGATTCGATCTACCTTGCTGAGAATAAGGATGTTCAGATTGCCGACAAGGTCGTACTCGCTGATGGCAATGCTGTATACAGAGGCACATATACAGCTTCATCAACACCTTCATACAAAGTGTTTGAAGGCAGGACTCTTACCGCAGCAGTCCTTGAGGAGACACCAAATGCCACCTTCAATGCTAATGGTGTATCTGCAGCCAAGCTCACTAACCTTAAGGCAGGAGATAAGTATATCCTTCAGGGAGCAGGACTCACACAGACTCAGATAACAGCTTCTTCCGCAGGTGCATTTACTGTTAGTAAGGGCCTTAGTGCAGGAGAACTTCAGATCATCAAGGCCGGTAAGGACGGCACCTACAACAGTGACCCTCAGCTTATCACAATTACCAAGGCAGAAGATCCCTCCGGAATCAAGGCTAAGGCATGCATTGCTGCCACCAACGACGACGGAATGATAACAGGTCTTGATACAGGGAAGAGATATGAGTACAGACATTCGGAAGCATCAAGCTATACTGCAATTGCAGCCGGTACATCTTCAGTTACAGGTCTTAAGAGCGGAACATATCTTATAAGGATCAGGCCAAGCGGTACGATGCTGGCTTCCAGAAGCCTTCAGCTCAAGATTGCACCTGCTGTATCCGGCAAGGTTGAGACTCCGACCATCTCTCCAAAAGGCGGTACATTTACGTCTGCTCAGAAGGTGACTATTTCAACCAGGACAGAGGGTGCTACAATCTACTACACACTTGACGGAACTACTCCTACAACCAGCAGCAGGGAGTATGATGACACCATACAGATCAGTTCCAGTAAGACAATTAAGGCCATCGCAGTTAAGGATGGTATGACAAAAAGCTCAGTGGCTACTGCAACATTCACGATACAGTCGGCTACAAAGAATACAACTACAAGCTCAAGCTTATTAAAGGGAACAACAACCAAGAAGACAGGAACTACCGCAAAGAGCTCAACTGCCACAACTAAGAGCAGCGCGGCTGCGAAGAGCAGTACGGCTGCGACGAAGAGTTCATCTGCAAAGAGTTCAACTTCCAAGAGCGCAGCATCAAAGAGCACTTCTTCAGGAACAGGAAGCACAGTATCCCGCAAGTCCTCTGCGGACACATATTCATCGAAGTCCAAGTCCACGAGCCGCACCAAGGCAGGTAGCAGCTACGATTCGGATTCCTATGGCGAAGATGATCCTTTAATGACTTCAGATGACTATGATGCAATGGGAATTGAGGATCCTGCTGACTTCTTACATTCCGGAAGCGCCGACACAACGATTGTGGACAGTGAAGCAACAGGAGCAGAGAGCGGAATATACTCCCAGGATTCCGGAGTTCTTGTTGCAGATGCATCACTTGGCGAGGAAGAGGATGTTGATGCTGCCGGAGTATATGATTTTGACAGCCTGGCTGTTGCGGCATCATTGAACGGTTCACTTCTGATAGCCGGTTTGATCGCAGTCCTGGCTCTTGGTGGAGTCGTAGCTATCTGCATCATAAACAAGAAGCGCAATTCCATCTGATCTGTCATAAGATTTAGATATATTATCTTTTACAGTAATTGTTACAAAAAAAGTAATTTTTGACTTTAATAAAAGGAACATTCGTGATATACTATCCGAGATGTTTATTTAAAAAGAAGCTATCAGCATAATTGATAGCTTCTTTTATGCTTAGATTTACAGTATTGAGGTTAAGAAATTGAGTAGTACAGGCACAAAGAAATACAGAAAAAGTTATAGTAAAAAAGCAGGATTAAGAAGACGCAAAAAGAAAACTTTTCACATTGATCTCTTCAGACTCGGTGTCATTGCAGCCACAACAGCGGTATTCCTTGGAGCAGGAATAGCCATATACAATCACCTGCCTTCGGTTAAGGTCGATAAGGCAATTGCTGCAGGAGACAGGTATACGGAGAATGCAGATTATGAGGCGGCGATCGACTCATATTCAGAGGCTATAGAGATTGATTCCCATTCTGTGACTGCCTACAGCAATATGGCAGGAGCATACCTTTCAATCGATGACATTGAAGCTGCCAAGAAGACACTCTATGCAGGCTGGCAGAATACAGACAATGAAGGTCTCCTTGACAACTATCACGCAGTTATCATGAATGAAGCAGTTATAAGCCTCAACGATGGAACAGCAGATCTTGATACCTTGAGGTCGGTTGTAGGTATACTTTCTGAGAATCCGGAGAGCAGTGAGGCTGCTGAGCTTCTTGATTCTGCTTATGAGAGGCTGTTTGATGAGAATTTTGTATTTGACTATGCTAAATACAGGTCTTTTGTACAGGAACTTCTTGATATTTATAAAAAAGCTCCAAGCGATGAACTTTCGGGCATAATACGCAAGTATTCTACACCGGGCGAGATTTCTTTTACCATAACAATAGATGATGCTGCTGATTACAATGCACTGCTCAAGGAAATAGACACTGCAGTCGGTTCATCTGACAGCGCTTCATCGATGATTGCCTGCTTTGATAATTCAGTGGAAGTTCTTGACATATTCTCAGGGATATTCGAGCAGCTTGATGTTGGCAATGTGGACGAGCTCAGAGACTTTGTGGTATCTGATGAGTATCTTACACTTAGGGACGTCTTCTTAAAAGGCGAGGAGACTCCGCAGGAGAATACAACCTATGTCCCCATCAGCAGAGAACAGATGATCTTAAACTGCAGCGAGGGCAAGTGGACCTACAGATTTGCCGACTTTGAGGAGAATCCGGAGACTGCAGGAGTTATCACCCTCTGGGCCAATTTCTTTGAGGACAACGGGATCCAGAGGAACTCGATCTCATATGAACCTGCATCCACAGAGGCGGGACTTTATCCGCACACCAAGTATTCTGTGACATACCTTAAGAGCTATATCACTTCAGGCAGATCAACCAAAGTGGAGAAGATGAACTACAGACTTGATACCACCATCAGCCTTTCTGAGGATGAAGAGATCCAGACTGTCATTGGTGACTGGGGCGGACCGGATGAGTGGGAGATGGACATCGACACCATCGAATCGAGGATCAAACCCTGACGGGAGGATCTATGGAACCTAAATGCGTCATAATTTCAGCCGGCAGTTTTCCGAATATTGAGATAGATCTGCAGGAAGGCGATCTGTGTATTGCCTGTGATGCAGGCTTCAAATACGCTCAGCAGATGGGAATCCTACCTGATCTCATAGTGGGAGACTTTGACTCCGCAAGGGAGGCAGGAAGCGACGTACTTGAAGGCATCAGGGAAATTGCGGAAACGGATCCCGACAGGATAGTTCAGCTGGAAGTCCGAAAAGATGACACGGACACCATGAAAGCAGTCAAGATTGCTCTTTCGAAGGGTTACAGGAAGTTCTACCTGTACGGCGCGCTCGGGGGAAGAAGATTTGACCACTCCCTGGCCAACATACAGACACTTCTCTACATCAAGCACCATGGCGGAACGGGCTACATAATGGAAGAGGAGCAGATGCTTTTGATAGCTGAGAATGAGACCATCCGTTTCAGCAGAGGCAACACCGGAATACTCTCAGTGCTGTCTTTGTCAGAGGTATCGAGGGGTGTATCTTTAAGTGGACTGATGTATAATATAAGAGATGCGGAGCTTAAAAGTAATTTTCCTTTGGGCGTCAGCAATGAGTTCATTATCGACGAGGAGGCAGTAGTTACCGTAGAGGAAGGAACACTCCTTATCACGGTATTCTGGGGACAATGATTCTTTTTCTTGCGCGTTTCTTAATTAAGAATCACGATCAGGTGGATTCACCTGCAGTAAGGCAAGGCTATGGTATGCTCAGCGGAGCGTTCGGCATTGCCTTTAATATTCTTCTGGTTATTTTCAAAATGATCGCCGGGGCGTTGAGCGGTTCTATCGCTGTAGTTTCTGACGCCCTCAACAATCTATCCGATGTGGCATCTTCTTTAGTTACTCTGATCTTTTTCAAACTCTCCGGAGCGGAAGCCGACAAGGAGCATCCCTTCGGACACGGAAGGCTTGAGTATGTCGCAGGCCTTATCGTATCTCTTTTTATCATCCTGATGGCTGTGGAACTGGTGCAGACATCCGTTCTCAAGATATTTAATCCGCAGGCCATAACAGCTTCCCCTGTAGTAATCCTTATCCTCTTAGTATCCATGATTGTCAAACTTATTATGTTCATGTCTTACCTGCAGGTTGCAGGCAGGATCGGAAGTACTACCTTGAAGTCGACAGCAATGGACTCACTCTCGGATGTGCTGTCTACGGGAATAGTTCTTTTGTCACTTATCATATTCAGAATTACGGGGCACAATATAGACGGATTTGCAGGAATCCTGGTCGCTGTTTTCATCATCAAGACAGGTGTGGATGCGGCGAGAGATACGATCAACCCTCTGCTTGGAGAGCCACCGAGCAAGGAATTCATCAGGGATATAATGAATACTGTCCTTGCGCATGATTGTGTCCTGGGCGTACACGATATCGTGGTCCACAACTATGGACCCAGCAGGATCATGATGTCGCTTCATGTGGAGGTTCCCTCCGACAAGACACTTCTCGAAGTTCACGACAGCGTGGATGAGATAGAAAAAGAACTCCATCAGAAATATCACTGCACTGCAGTGATCCACATGGATCCTGTTGATGACAGGGATCTTGAGACCATAAGACTCAAGAACTGGCTGGCCCTCATCCTGGAAGAATTTGATCCAGGTCTTTCTTTTCATGACTTCAGAATAGTCAGAAAGCCTGAGACTGTACCTGTTATACAGTTCGACCTTGAGGTTCCCTACAAGTATGCAATCGATGAGAATACGCTGGTTGCGGATATCAAGGAGCGCCTGTATGAAATGGCTTCTCACTACGACGCCGATATTACAGTGGACCACTCAGAGCCGAAGGTGTAGAACAAATTATTAAAGTATTGTTAATTACTTGTCATAACCCCCCGGTGTGAGATATACTAGGCAAGGACAAATATGTTTTATCTAAATAGCGATATAAATGGAGGATATACAATGAGAGGTTCAAAACCTACAGTTCTTTTAATTCTTGACGGCTACGGCATCAATGAGAATCCCGAGGGCAATGCCATTGCAATGGCCAAGACACCTGTAATGGATGCTCTTGAGAGAGATTACCCCTTCGTTAAGGGATATGCTTCAGGTCTTGCTGTTGGTCTTCCCGACGGACAGATGGGCAACTCAGAGGTAGGCCATATGAACATGGGCGCCGGAAGGATTGTTTATCAGGAGCTTACAAGGATCACCAAGTCCATTGAGGACGGAGATTTCTTTACCAATGAAGGCCTTATGGCTGCGATCAATAACTGCAAGGAAAAAGACTCTGCACTTCATATGTACGGTCTTGTTTCAGACGGCGGTGTGCACAGCCACATCACACATATCTACGGACTTCTTGAGCTTGCCAAGAAGAACGGCCTTAAGAAGGTATATGTTCACTGCTTCCTTGACGGAAGAGACACTCCTCCCGAGAGCGGAATTGACTTCGTTCAGCAGCTCGAGGACAAGATGAAGGAGCTGGGAATCGGCGAGATCGCATCCATCTCCGGAAGATACTACGCAATGGACAGAGACAACAACTACGACAGAGTAGAGATCGCATACAATGCTCTTACAAAGGGCGAGGGCAACAAGGCTGATTCAGCTCACGAGTGCATGGTCAATACCTACAAGGACGGCAAGACAGATGAGTTCGTTGTTCCAACAGTTATCATGAAGAATGGTGCACCTGTTGCAACCATCAAGGACGGAGATTCCATCATCTTCTACAACTTCCGTCCCGACAGAGCAAGAGAGATCACTCACTGCTTCTGTGATGATGAGTTCGATAAGTTCGACAGGGGAGCAAGACCTGATGTGACATATGTATGCTTCACGGATTATGATCCTCTTATTCCCAACAAGGAGGTTGCCTTCAAGAAGGTACTTCTCAACAACACATTTGGTGAGTGGCTTGCTGCCAAGGGACTTAAGCAGGCTCGTATCGCTGAGACTGAGAAGTATGCTCACGTTACATTCTTCTTTAACGGCGGCGTTGAACAGCCCAACGAGGGCGAGGACAGAGTTCTTGTCAACAGCCCCAAGGATGTTCCGACATATGATCTCAAGCCTCAGATGAGTGCGCCTGAAGTATGCGAGAAGATTCTTGACGCAATAAACTCACAGAAGTATGACGTTGTGGTTGCCAACTTTGCCAACCCCGACATGGTAGGACATACAGGCGTTATTCCTGCTGCTGTAAAGGCTATCGAAGTTGTGGACGAGTGCGTCGGCAGGATTGTAGAAGCTGTTAAGGCAGTTAACGGAACAATGTTCATCTGCGCTGACCACGGCAATGCAGATATGATGATCGACTATGAGACAGGAGAGCCCTGGACAGCTCATACAACCAATCCTGTTCCTTTCATCCTTGTCAACTATGACCCTGCTTATACACTTAGAGAGGGCGGCTGCCTTGCAGATATCATCCCCACACTTATTGAGTGCATGGGAGAGGAGCAGCCCGCAGAGATGACAGGCAAATCTCTTCTTATTAAGAAGTAAAAAGATTGACTTTTACCCATATCTTGTGGTATAGTATCAGTTGCGTGTTTATGAAATATTACGCTTGAAATGATTATTACGTAGACCTTGGAGGAATATTTAGTGAGCGCATTAGATTATGTTTTTGGTGTATTATTCATGATAGTTTGTATAGCTCTTGTAGTGCTGGTTCTGGCACAGGAAGGCAAGAGTCAGGGACTTGGTGCTATTCAGGGTACTGTTGAGAATACATATTGGGGTAAGAACAAGGGACGTTCCCGTGAGGGGATCCTTAAGAAAGTGACAATCGGACTTTCATTTCTTTTCATTGTATTCAGTGTTGTTCTTAACATGGGTATTTTCTGATATTTCAGAACATAATCAGTAACTTAGGCACTCTACCAAAAGGTCAGGGTGCCTTTTTTATTTTTATGTTATGATATGAAAAAGGGGATCGGAAACCCATCGGAGTGTTATATGAGTAAAGGCAGACGCATTACGCGTATGGATGATCAGCTCTTTGGGAAAAAGAGCCGTGACAATGATTATATAGCCGGTAAGTTCGTTGCAAATGCAAGGGGCTTTGGCTTTGTGGAAGTCGAGGGAAGGGATGAGGATATCTTCATCCCTGAGGAGTATGTCCATGGGGCTTTTCACGGGGATACTGTTGAGGTCGAGATCCTTAATGAGTATACTGGCCAGAGAGCTGAAGGCCGGATCAGGAATATAATCACAAGAGGGATTACCGAAATCGTAGGCACCTACCAGGCTGAGCGGACTTTCGGTTTTGTTGTCCCCGACAATTCCAAAATAAGCAGTGACATCTTCGTTCCTGTAGAACACAGCACAGGAGCTGTTTCCGGGGATAAAGTTGTTGTCACCATAACTGACTACGGGGATATCTTAAGCCGCAGAAAGCCTGAGGGCAAGGTAAAAGAGATAATCGGCAACATCAATGACCCGGGAGTTGACATCCTGTCTGTTGTAATGAACTATGATATACCGTATGAATTCCCTGTTAAAGTCATGAATCAGGCTGCAAAGTGCCCTGATAAGGTGAGCGAAGCGGACATGCTTGGAAGAGAGGACCTTAGGGACACCGTGATGGTCACTATTGACGGCGAGGATGCCAAAGACCTTGACGATGCGGTAAGTCTTACAATTGATGATGAAGGCCTTTATCATCTGGGCGTTCACATTGCAGATGTTACCAACTATGTTCAGGAGAATTCGGCGCTTGACAGAGAGGCTCTAAAGCGCGGCACCAGCGTTTATCTTGTGGACAGGGTCATACCGATGCTGCCTCACAGACTCTCCAACGGGATATGCTCACTCAATCACGGAGAGGACAGGCTGGCGCTTTCATGTCTCATGACTTTTGACGGAGGCGGCGGACTTCTTGACCACAGGATCGTTGAGTCTGTTATTAATGTCAATGAGAGAATGAATTACTCAGATGTCGCCGCAATTCTCGAAAGAGATGACGAGGAGACCATAAAGCGCTATGAAGAGCTTGTTCCCATGTTCAGGGATATGGAGAAGCTTTCCGGGATTCTGCGCCGTAAGAGAGAAAAGAAGGGCGCCATAGATTTCGATTTCCCTGAATCTAAGATAATTCTGGATGAAGAGGGCAATCCTGTAGATATTGTTCCTCATGAAAGGAATACTGCAACCAGGCTTATTGAGGACTTCATGCTGGCTGCGAATCAGACGGTTGCAGAACATTTCTTTTACCTTGAGAGCCCATTTGTATACCGCGTACATGAAAGACCGGACCCGGACAAGATCGCCAGTCTCAATGCATTTGTTTCAGGTTTTGGATATCACATCAGGACAAGGCGCGATACCGGCGTAAGCCCCAAGGAACTTCAGAAGCTCCTCAAGGGGATAGAGGACAGCAAAGAGGAAGCTGTCATAAGCAGAATGGCGCTTAGGAGCATGATGCAGGCTAAGTACAGCACAGAGTGCACAGGTCACTTTGGACTTGCTTTTGATTACTACTGTCACTTCACATCGCCTATAAGGAGATATCCGGACCTGCAGATACACAGGATAATCAAGGATCATCTCCGTGGAAGGATGACCGAGGAGAAGGCTGCGCACTACGCTGAGATACTCGATGAAGTTGCCAGGCACTCATCCGAGACTGAGAGAAGGGCTGAGGAAGCTGAGAGGGAGACCGACAAGCTCAAGAAAGCCCAGTATATGGAGAACCGCGTCGGAGAAGTCTTTGAAGGGATCGTATCAGGTGTCACCGCCTGGGGGCTGTTCGTGGAACTCTACAACAGCTGTGAGGGCATGGTGAATGCGGCATCCATGACAGATGACTTCTATATTTATGACGAAAAGAACATAAGACTTGTTGGCGAGAGGACCGGCAGGGAGTATACTCTTGGTCAGAAGGTAATGATAAGAGTGCTTGCAGCTGACAGGCTCACCAAGACCATTGACTTCAGGATCGTTTCTGAAGATGAGGACGAAGAAGAGCTCATAAAGACCAAGCCTGAGAGGGTTGAGTACTCCAAAGCCCGCAAGG
>CAMNOS010000066.1 GCA_946546925.1 uncultured Butyrivibrio sp. | reverse complement strand
CTATATGTTGTATCTCTGGTTGACAAAATGTATAATTGTAGTATGAAGAACAGTAATGAAGACAAGTATTATCAGGAACAGGACAAACTGAATACCGTTAAGATGAGAGCTGTGCTTGATGATCTCCCAAAATTCTGCAGACAGTTTTTCAGAGGAATAGAGCCCACTACATCCGCAAGAACAAGACTTGGCTATGCATATGATCTTAGAGTGTTTTTTGAGTACCTTCACAATGAGAATCCGGTGCTGTCCAGAACCGATATCAGAGAATACAAACTCGATATCCTCGACAGTCTTGAGAGAGAGGATCTTGAGGAGTATCTTGAATACCTGTCTCTATATGAGAAAAAGGATAAAGAGATAACAAACGCTGAGCAGGGGAAAAAGCGCAAGATGTCGGCCCTTCGCTCGATGTATAATTATTTTTATAAATCCGAACTCATAAGCCGCAACACTGCGGAGCTCATCAATATGCCCAAGCTTCATGACCATGAGATCATAAGACTTGAGCCCAATGAAGTCGCTACTCTCCTTGATCAGGTTGAGGCAGGTGAAAAGCTCACCAAATCGCAGCTCAAGTATCATGAAAAGACCAAGATCAGAGACATTGCACTGCTATCACTTCTACTGGGTACAGGGATTCGTGTATCTGAATGTGTTGGAATCGATATCGATGACATGGATTTTGATACAAATGGGCTCCATATTCACAGGAAAGGCGGATATAACACAATAGTGTATTTCCCCGAGGAAGTACGAACAGCCCTTCTGGAATACTTAAGTCAGCGCAGGCAGATGATCCCGTGTGAAGGTAGTGAGAATGCATTTTTCCTCTCTCTTCAGAATAAGAGGATCACAGTCAGGGCGGTTGAGAACCTGGTCAAAAAATACGCGAAAAACGTAACTACTCTCAAGAAGATCACACCACATAAGCTTCGAAGCACATTTGGAACTAATCTCTACAAGGAATCAGGAGATATTTATCTTGTTGCCGATGTACTTGGACATAAAGATGTTAATACAACCCGTAAGCACTACGCGGCACAGGAAGACGAAAACAGACGCCGGGCTGCAAGAATGGTAAAGCTGAGGGAAAAACCGGATAATAAAAGCGACTGAGTAATTTGCTTCAGTCGCTTTTATAATGCCTGATTTATTTATTGTTCTGAAGGAACATACATCTTTTTGAAAAGAGACTTTTTGATGATGAAGACATCGTGGGGATTATCAGCACTGACGGCAATATAATCGCCCTTCTGCCCTATCATGTATGTATCGCTTTCCCAATACGGAAAGACCTTGGTGACTCTGGAAAGCCTCCTGGCATAGACTGTCATCTCTCCTGTTGATATACATCCCCTGGCCTGAGGCATCAGTGAGATTGTCTTACCGGTGTCTGCATTTTTGATCGTGGGTGTGTAATCCAGGTCCAGCACAAATTGCTGACCTGTTTCTGTGTATGAGCTCTTAAACCGCTTTTCGGTAATTATAGAAACATTCCCTGACATCTCAATTATGAGAACTGTGTTATCTTTGATCAAAATATTGTTATCCCCTTTAAGAGTACGGACAATAGCCATACTGCCTGTTGGAACAAGTTCCTGAGGTCTTACAAAACCAAGGTTAAACTGTGTCTTGGAATATTTACTCATCTTTGATGTATCAATTTTGGCCTTTTTGGCATAGATGATATCAGAATTCTCGAAATAATCATTCATGCGCGCAGTAATAATCCTTGCGATCGAACACTTTGATGAAGAGTCATCTATTCTGTCGTAGCAGGGATAGTATTTCTTCAAAAGTTCATTCTTAAGGAGTCCGCCTGCCTTCTCAGTATGGCCTCCACCTGATCCAATCTTATTGGAAATGAAGGCTGCCAGTTCGTCTGCACGGGTTTCAGGTACACAGCTTCTTATAGAAAACTTGACTCCAAAAGAGAGTACACTGTATACGATACAGACATCAATGGAATCCACTCCAACAATAAAATCACCTATAAGGCCCAGAATATTGGGATCACAGGGGTCGGCCTTTAAAATCGCATAGTGATTGTCCTTGTGATAATCGATGCCAAGAAGAGCAAATCCCGCGATCTTGGCTTCATTAAGAGTAAGATTCATGTTCTTAAGCCGAAGGATCATTGATCTGTCATAATCAAGTGAATCTATCATATCCCTGTCGAGGGGGTGAGATATTTCCGAGAAAGCGTTTGTATCGGAATAAAGACCGTAATACAGAGCTGTGGATACCTTCTTATCAAGGAGCTTCTCCTCATTCTCTATACGCAGAAGATACCATATAACAGTACATGCACTTCCAAGATTGCTCCTGACTTCATTGAGCCTGGGCAGATTGCCTGAAACCTGGTGATGGTCTATAACAGCTATCTCCCTGGCCGCAAACTTCCTGACATTGCCCTCGCCGTACTGACAGTCAGACATAAGAAGCAGGTCCGGTCTTGACTCTAAGTCGTTCACATATTCAATCGGTATCCTGAGCTTCCTGATTAGATATACAAGATTGCTCTTACATATCTCGAAATTACCGGAATAGATAAAACGGACCATCTTGCCATGGGCCTTGAAATATCTGTACAAAACATACCCGGAGCAGATGGCGTCTGCATCCGGGTTGTCATGACATTGAATCACTATATTGTTGTAGTCAAGAAGACTGGACAGTTTCATAAGTTTTCTCCAAGTTAATTTAATCTCGTCTATATTAACAATTGCATGGCCTTTGGTCAAGCAAATTGCATAAAAATCTATTTATGAGATTTCTCGAAGAAAACCGGATGCACAATTATTTAAATTCTGTTGAGTAATACGGAACTATAAGACTCTCTCCTGCCTTTAGGTCTGAAGCGTCAGAAATGGAATTGACCTTGCAGATCTCAGACATGTATTCTCTGATACTGCTGTATTCCTCATCCGGATAGTTCTGACTTGCAATGTCCCATAATGTGTCATTGGCATGAACAGTAACAGTCCTGTAGTATTTAAATGAAGGCCTGAACTCATCAGACTGGGCATCAGCCATTATGGATGATGCAAATAATATGAATACGAAGATGAACAATGCTGA
Source organism: uncultured Butyrivibrio sp. (assembly GCA_946546925.1). Taxonomy (GTDB): domain Bacteria; phylum Bacillota; class Clostridia; order Lachnospirales; family Lachnospiraceae; genus Butyrivibrio. The sequence continues at coordinate 10,966 of CAMNOS010000066.1, read as the reverse complement.
TGCAAGACCCAGAAGAAATACCTGTCGTCTGAATATACGCTGTCTCCTGAGCTTGTTGTTGCGAATGCGCACTTCTGCCTCGCTGAAAAATCTGGGATCATTATAAAGACTGACTGCTGCTCTCATTGCCTCGCTCATAACTCTTCTCCTTGTACCCAAACAAATGTTGCGAACAACTGTTCTATAAACATATTATCGAACATACTTTCTTTTGTCAACATTTTTTCGAACATATTTTCCGAACAAACATTTGCATTGAAGGGATTGATTATGATATACTCTATATTAGAAAGAAAAGGTATGTTTCATTACAAGGAGGAGTTAATATGACCAAGGGCAAAATATCACCCAAGCAGCAGGAAATTCTCGACTACATCAAGGAGCAGACACTCTCCCGCGGTTTCCCGCCGGCTGTACGTGATATCTGCAAGGCTGTTAATCTCAAATCCACTTCTTCTGTTCACTCTCATCTCGAGACCCTTGAGAAGAACGGATATATCAGACGTGATCCGACCAAGCCACGTGCAATTGAGATCTGTGACGATGGTTTCAACATGGTGAGAACCGAGATCGTCAGCATACCTGTTATAGGTCAGGTTGCAGCTGGTACTCCTATTCTTGCAGAGGAGAATATAGATTCATACATCCCGATTCCTGCCGAGATGTGTCCCAAGGGATCAGACGCCTTCATTCTTAATGTCAAGGGCGATTCCATGATCAATGCAGGAATTTTCAATGGAGACAAGCTTTTTGTACAGGTATGCAACACTGCACGCAACGGTGATCAGGTAGTTGCACTTATAGATGACTCCGCAACCGTCAAGACTTTCTACAAAGAGGACGGACACATAAGACTTCAGCCTGAGAACGACACAATGGACCCCATCATCGTTGATGATTGCCAAATACTGGGCAAAGTTTTTGGAGTGATGAGATTCTACTAATACTAATCGAGATGAATTTTCTTACGAATTAAAAAACAGCAGATGCCAATCGCTATGAACACAATCATAATGAGGCATCTGCTGTTTTATTTAATTTTTTGAATATAAATTCTTGTAATCAAGTATGTTTGGTTCATTACGATACATAAGGGCAGAGCATAGACCGGGATGAATTTCATTGGTCGATGCAGAGGCTTCTGAGACCGCCGGTACTAAATACCTGTTTCTCAAGGTATAAGTACCGCTGCGAGGCGAGGGGAGCGAAAGCGTCCTCAAATCGGCCCTGAAATTCATCCCGGGTATGCACATGCCCGTATCATTCTAACATGTGCCTTAATCAGTTACATTTACGAGTATATGCTTCATAATGCGTCCCTCAACGGTAGATACCGTGATGCAGCAGGTTCCCTTGGATCTGGCAGTTATTACGCCCTTCGATGAAACACTTGCAACCTTTGTATCTGAACTTATATAAGTTGCCGCGGAGCTCAGTACGTACTTCCCTGTATATTTGTACAGAGCATACGAAGGTGTGCCCTTTTCATCGGAATAAGGGGCTCCCTGATAGTCAAACAGAGGCTTCAGGGTAACTGTCTTATTGGCACCGGATCTTGAAAGATACGCTTTATAGGAATACTCCTCTTCATCTGTTTCTTCAAGAACAGTCTTTCCATTCTTATCAAGAACAGGCGACTTAAGGCTAAAACCGGTCACGTGGCTGTATATGGTTACATTGCAGGTTGAACTCTTTCCAAGGACTGTTGCGGTGATCTTAACAGTTCCCGCCTTAGTAGCCTTAAATGCGAGGGACTGTCCCTTGTTTGTGGTAATACGGGACTGTCTGTCATAGGTAAGTGTTGAAAGATATTTCTGCTTCTCGGATATACTGCCTTTATTGTTAAGTATACGCGTATCGGTTGCTGAGAGCTCAATTTCTCCAGTTCCTGATACTGACCAGGTTATTGTGCCTTCTGTACCTGGATTATCATATACAAAAGAAGGTGTTATTTCAGCGGTAAGGAAACTGAACTGGTTGTAAGATGACGACCTGGTGCTGCTATCATCAACAGCTGTACTCATTGCAAGCTTCTTTTTATCAAGGATGAGCTTCTTCACAGGCATATAAACGTTTACTGTGACAAAAGAATCTGTCTCTTCATTAAAGGGCCTTCCCTCTATAGTTGCATAAACTTTTGTAACGCCCGCTCTGACACCTGTAACTTTCCCGGTCTGCGATACTTTTGCTACGCTCTCATCAATGCTCTTAAAGATCACTTTCTGCGATCCCGCCTTATATCTTAGAGTATTGTCTGAGTATACAGAAGCTTTGAGTGTCAGTGACCTGCCTTCTGCTATCGAAATACTGTCTGCCGTAGATTTCCCTGAATAGATGGCGACATAGTTGGCTGGATTTCCTACAGTCACACTCACACGACAGCTCTTTTGTGAGGTGCCGGTGGAGGCTCCGAGTGCCAAAGCGATGATCTCAGCTTTCTGAGTCCCGATTACTCCACTGTTTTTGGCTTTTACATAGATCTTTTCACCAAGTTCAAGGTCAGTGTCCACAATACATCCCTTTTCAAGACCATTTTCATCACAGAAGCATATGATATCCCGGTAAGCTTTAGGAATCTGCCACTGAACACTGCTGTCAAAAGGCGCTGCAGGTGTAAGTGTTGCAGTAAGTTCCCTGATATCGCCTCGATTCAGAGTAAGTTTGTCCGGATTAACAGCAATTTTGCTGATAAAAGCAGATTCTACCCTGACTTTGCATGAAAGAACAGTCTCTTTAGGTGAAGCATAAGGCCTGAAAGAGGCGTAAACAGTTGCAGTAAAGGGCGTAAGGTCTAAGGCGTTTGTCTCAATTGTGCACTTACTTCCGCTGTCATTAATCAGCTTGATTTTGCCGGAACTTACTGACCAGGTTATTTCTCCATCAGTTACACTCCTTCCCGGCACAGAACCCGTTACGTAACCCGTGCCGTCGTCATAAGGAGTAACAGTCAGATCTAAAGTAGCACTCCTGCCCGGAACGACAGTGATATTTTTGGCGCTAAGGCTCGCGCTCTTCATTGAAGAATAAACAGTAAATGTCTGTGTGGCCTGTACGTTATCTGTTGTACTGTAAACGCGTACAGTTACGCTTCCCTCTTTGAGTCCTGTCAGAATGCCTTTTTCTGTTAAAAGAGCAAATTCAGAGCCTTTTATCAGTTCGTACTTCACTTCTTTGTTAGCGGGAGCTTTACCGCCGCCATTGAAGGTTGTGACAAGCTGAAGCGACTTACCGACAGCTACTGAAGAAGCGCCGCGCTTACCGGATAATAGCATGCTGCTTACCGGAGTTCCGATATTCACAGTGCATTTTGCACTCTTTTTGCTCTCTGATGCTGTGACGGTTATTACCGCGGTTCCTGTACTGCCAAGTGTCTTGAAATATGCTGAGTCTTTGCCGGTCTGAACAAGTTCTACAAGATCGGGCCTGTTGACCGAAAAAGTAAAATCATCAGATGAAGTTGCCGGCTGAACCGACTGTATTGAAAGCGTGCAGGATTTATTGGTACCGATCCTGACAGATGTCTTATCAAGACTTATTGCTGTGACAGGTTCATAGACGGTAACTCTGCAGGAAGCAACCAGACTGTTCTCTTCGCCGGTTGCAGTTATAACGGTCGTACCTGCACTCTTCCCGGTGATCTTACCTGCTGAAATTGTTGCTATAGCGGTGTTTCCGCTTGTCCATGATATGTTTTTGCTTTCGTCAGGGTCTGCGTATATTTCTTTTGTAGCAGTGCTCTTATTGATCTTGGGCAGGAAATCAGCCTTCAGTGAGAAGCTCTTTCCTACAGGTATTCTGACATTGTAAAAAGGCCCGTCATCATCAGGATTGGAAATGTCGGTATTTAGCGGACTTCCCTGTGCAACATCTCCGTAGAGTGTTGTAGTGGGACTATCCTGGCTTGATGCATAGAGCTTTGGAGTTTTCTGAGTATCGATTAGCCTTAGCTCTGTTGCGCATTCTTCCACACTGCTTCCGTCATCGCTTACGATTATTCTGTGTCCGTAGCGAATTGCGCTGTCTGCGTTGGAAACTGCATAGATATATGCTGTTCCGGATCTCTTAGCGAGAACTTCCGCGGTATAGTCCGTTTTGCTTGAAAGACTCAGAATCTCCGGGTTGGAGATCTCCCATACTACCTTTCTGTCCCCGGCGTCTTCCGGCAGAATAACAGCGGAAAGCCGAACTGTTTCGCCCATCCGGCATATGCTGACGCCTGCTTCATCATCATCATGATCTGTAGAAAGAGAAAGGCTCTCCGGATATACATCTACAATATGAATATTCCTGGATGCTCTCATACCCGCATTATTGGTAACAGTGACTGATACAGTGCCGGTCTTCAAGGCTTTTATAGTGATCTTACTACCGTCTCTTGTGACCGTTGCAGCATCGGAAGGGATCACACGGCTGTCCAGATCAAATATCTGATCAAAAGATTCCGGCAGAACAGTCACATACAGATCAAGCATCTGCCCTGCAGAGAGCTGATCTTTTTCGGGAGTAATGGTTATACCTGTAGCATAATAGGATTTAACTTTGGCATACAGGTCAATATCCCCTGCCATATCAGAGGTTATACCACTGATCTTTTTTGTATAACCTTCATCGAGAAACCACCCTTCAAACTCGTGGTACTCAGGAACAGTCGGAGGATAAAGAGTATAAGAAATTCCTGGATAATATCTGAGCGGATTGTCGGGATGATTAGTGACTCCGTTCAGATGATAGTGCACCATATAGGGGGATTGTACCGTAACTCTTGTCAGAACACAGTAATAGTCAAAATATGTCCGTATTGTATAAGTTACAGACCCGAATCCCTTGCCTCTGAATTCATCAACCGTGCAGGAATAGGAACTTGACCCGTTATCTTCAATAACTACGAGTTCCTCCTCATCTCTTGTCACTTCATAGCTTGAAGCTCCTTCAATAGCATCAAAGCTGAATGTGATCACATTGTCATCATCGACGTCGTATGCAAAATATTCGGGGGCAGGTGCACAGTAGATATTTCTTGTGTATTTCACACCCTCAGCCTGACAGGTTATTTTTAAAAGTCCGGGTTTATTGATTATGCACTCCAGCTTTCTGTCGTGGTCTCCGTCGATGGCAATGACCTCTGTCATACTCTCATCAGAAAAACTCCAGGAAATCTCTTCTTTGAGGGAATAATCAGAAGGCGTAGGAACGGCTGTGAAATAGATTTTCTCACCCGCAACGATCGAACCGGTAGCTGTTGCAGCTGCAATATACAGAGAAAGAAGCTTAGGAGCTACGGTTACTTCTATAGTGGATGAGGCTCCTCCCGCTTCGCAGGTTGCTGTAACAGTTGCTGTTCCGGTATTTACGCCCTCAAGTCTCCCGTTATCTACTTTTACGACAGATTCATCTGAGCTTGTCCACAGGATCTTCTTGTTGGTAGAATTCGAAGGCACAACAGATACAAGAGTCTTAAAGCTCTCTCCCAGTCCTATGGTAAGCTTATTGTCTGTGACGTTGCTGAATACAACAGCGCTTGGAATTATCTCTCCCGTAGATTCGGCATTGTCGGTAAATGCCTTGATGCACATGTTGCCCTGATTGGTGTTATCTATAAAGTCGTCATTTATGTCGTATGAGAAAAAAGACTGACCTTCCACCGAAGAATACTTGTAGACATTGCTTCTGACACTGACATGCCTCTCTTTTCCGATCATGAATTCCTCGCCGTCCTGCGACTCAACTATGATAGAAAAGCTTTCGCCGTGATTCAGATATATGTCTCTGTCAAGCTTTATTGTGTAGAAACCTGCATAGGAGGTTGAACCGGTTTTTGTGGCACACAAAAGACCGCTCTCAGGGTCACTTGGATCTTTGAGATCGGTAAAGACTTTAATTTCGTAATCAACATTTGAGGATGATGTGTAAAAGCTGACTGCTTTTAGTACTTCAATATCGGAATCAGCTTTGGCAGTGAAGATGTTCGCAGCTTTGGAAACACCGATAACTGTCGGCGAAAGTGAGGAGTCATACTGATAATTGTTATCATAATTGTCTGAGAGGACAAAATCACCTGCGTAGGCATTTTTGCCAAGTGAACCCTCGTAATATGACATCCAAAAGTAGCCGGTATAATTATTCTCTGGTGAGGTGCCGCTGTGCCAGCTGTTGCGTATGAGCCATGCACCGTCATCCGGTGGCGTCTGAGCGAAGTTTTCTTTAGAGAAATCATCATCCCAGCCGACTATGGTAACTGCGTGGTTCTGACCCATTACGGTCGGATTGTAATAAGCGTTGGTATCCTTGTTGTAGTAATTGGCTGAAGTAGCTCCTGAAGTGGAGTTGACTGCATAATAAGAGATTGAGGCAGCTCCGTACTCGACAATAAGGCGCTTTATCGGATCAAGATCAGTTATGTCTATGGGCTCGATAAAATAGTTCTCAACATGAGCCACGTCACTATAAGCAATGCTCTCATCAAGTCCCGTCGCGTTATTGTTGACGAGAGAACCTTTTTCTTTGTAATCAGCTATTGATTCATCGGATACACCTGACCATCTTGCATAGGTGTTAAGGCCAAAATCGGAATTGCCACCCCAGTCAAGGACTCCCTTGGTTGATGAAGGCTGGGTAAATGATCCGAAATTATCGAGAGGATCCTTGACCCAGTGGTATGTGAAATATGCAAGATGAAGCTCTGATAGATCACAGGAACTCATCAGTCCCTTTTTCATCAGATTGATCTCTGCAAGTGAGTTTGTGGCAAAGGCCCAGCAGGCGCCGTAAGGACTTTGATCCCTGAGAGGAGGAAGCTCAGGCGTCGTAAAGGCGCTTTCATATGCGCTTCCGGAAGATTTCATCAGCCTGAAAGATCCGTCTGTTACGCTCTCTATCTCATAGCCGGGATCACTGTCTATGAATCCTGTGGGGAAGGTATCATAATAATCTTCCGGTACTGCGTCAACAGTCGAAGGATCGTTATCTTCAGTGCCCTCGGCAAAAAAAGGATCCTCAAAAGGACCAGGATCTCCTGCATCAGCATCATCAGAAGCATCATCTTCCGACAGAGCATCTTCATCTATTATATAGTCGTCAGTTGGAATTTCACCGGTAAGATCTTCACCGGTTGAGTCAGAAGATTCCGATTCTTCTGAATTAAGAATTATAGATGTGTCTTCCTGGGGCGTTTCAGCCTCTTCCTGCGCACCTTCAAAAGACTCACCGCCCGGCTCTTCAAAGTCGTCTGCAGTAAGTTCAGAAACAGTGCCAATCGCCATTTCAGAACTGTTATCTTCCATGGCTATAACTGATGTGCTGCTGTTTGCAATCAGAATAACAGACAGCAGCAGGCCCAGAAATCTTTTTGTCATAAAAAACCTCATTCAGACAAGGCGGCTGTATCTACCTCCTTGCCGTCTCTCCAAATACGTTCAAGATCGTAGAACACGCGCATCTCACTGTTGAAAACATGTACGATGATATCGCCAAAATCGAGTAAAATCCAGTTGGCGGCTTCATATCCTTCAACATTCCTGGTCATAAAGCCTTCTCTTCCGAGCTTTTCCTGTACATTATCAGCAAGAGCCTGTACCTGGTTCCTGTTGGTTCCGGCGGCTATGATAAAGAAATCGCCGAGGGTTGAGATGCTTGAGATATCGATGACTCTCACATCCTCGCCCTTTCTGTCTTCGAGGGCATCTACTGCCATTTTAGCCATTTTCCTTGAAGTTTCGAAATCTGACATAAATACCTCTTTTCTAATATTTCCTTAAATATATATCGTCAATTGTAGTATTTTTTATAATACTCGTAGGCGATCATTGTTGCGTCGTCAATTTCCTTGCCGATTGTCCTTAGATACACAACAGAGTCATGGAGAATGTGGGCAAGGCATCTGTCTATGTCTGTGAAAGCTTCCTTGCGGATCTGTGCCATATTCTCAAGCATCTTCCTGTTAGGCTCGATGAAATCGGCTATATAGACGATCTTCTCAAGAAGAGACATATCTTCTCTTCCTGTTGTATGCCATCTGATAGCATTTAAAACATCGGTGTCGTAGACATCATATTTGGTCCTTGCAAGATACATTCCCACCTTGGCGTGAAGGAGTGAGTGGTTCTTGCGCTCAACCTCTGTCATCTCAATGTTGTTCTTCTCGCAGATCTTAACCTGCTCCTCATGGCTCATGCTCTTGGCGCAGTCGTGAAGAAATCCTGCTATAAGAGCTTTCTCTACATCAGCTCCGTAGATGAAAGCCATGCTGGCTGCAGTGTAGGCAACGCCCAGGGTGTGGTCAAAGCGGTCGGGTTTAAGCTCTTTTTCGAGCTGTTTGCGAAGTTTCTGGGAGATCTCAATAGTCTTCATCTGTAAAGCCCCTTTATACACATGAATTCGATACAGGCATCAGGCATAAGATATCTAACGCTTCTTCCGCTCTTGACTCTCTGGCGGATCTCTGTTGAAGATATATCATTTCTGTTGAAATTGAGAAGCCTTACATCGGCACCGAACCTGTCTGCAAGCTCACGTCTCTTCTTATCAAGGGTAGGCAGATCATCACCGGCTCTGACTGCAGTAAGGATTGTGCAGGATTTCAGGAGTTCATCAGCCTTGTACCAGGTATCTATTCCGATGACGGAATCTCCTCCGAGAATAAGATAAAGCTCATCTCCGGGGTACATCATCTTAAGATCGTTGATGGTATCTATTGTATAGGACCCTTCGGGCTTGTCGATTTCAAGTCTTGAGCAGGTAAAATACGGATTGTCCGCGATTGCCATCTTGACCATCTGATATCTGGTATCACCGCTTGATACATCGGTTCTGTTGATATGATGGGCAAGGTTGTTGGGAATATAGATAACCCTGTCGAGAGCAAACTGCTCCCGCGCCGCCTCTCCGAGAAGAAGATGCGCATAGTGAATGGGATCAAAAGTTCCTCCAAGTATGCCAATCTTTCTGCTGTCCATTATGATGCCTCCGAGATGTCAATTATTTCTTCTTGCTGGTTGGTAAAATAATAACCGGATCGTCCTTAAAGGGTTTGTATAAAACAAATTTCCTGCCGATGACCTGAACCAGGTCGGATCTTGTCCTCTCAGAAACGGTTATAGCCACTTCCTTGACATCTTCAAGGCAGTTCTTCAGAACCGTGATCTTGACCAGTTCGTGGGTATTAAAGGTCTCAGCGATTGCTGCAACTATTTCGGGTGTTACTGCACCCTTGCCGATCTGAAATACGGGTTCAATATCTGCTGCAAGGCCCTTCAGATAGGCTCTCTGTTTACTTGTCAGTGTCATTCTTCATCCTCTTCGTAGTCCAATATGTCTGTATTGTCATCCTCTGTAAAAGGAACTGTATCAGCGTTTCTGTAGTATTCGAAGCTGTAACCGTACATTCTCACGGTGTCGCCTTCTCCTATGTGGAGCTTCTCAAGCTCATCGAGAATACCGTTGTCGGCAAGGAACTTCTGGAAGAAAGCAAATCCCTTCTCTGAGTCGAGGTTCGTGTATCCGAGCATTTTCTCGATCTTGGGTCCCTCGATGACATACTCAGCCTCTTCGGAATCAAAATAAACCGAAAATGCATCATCTGATGTTCTTGCCATCTCCTCAGGGAAGTATTCTTGCTGAAAAGTAACAGGCTCTTCCGCAAGTTCTGAAAGCTCCCTACTTACATAGTATAACAATTCTTTGACCCCTTTTCCAGTGAGGGTTGAGCAGGGGAAAACACGTACTCCCAGTGGCTCGTATTTATCTCTGATCTTCTTTATTATCTCAGAGTCCTCACCGTCAGGAAGCATGTCAATCTTATTGGCAGCAATCACCTGCTTTTTCTGGGTGATATCCGCATTGTAACGCTCAAGTTCCTTGTTGATTGCCTCCAGATCTTCCAGAGGATCGCGCCCTTCTGTAGATGCGGCGTCCACAACATGGATCATCATTCTTGTTCTCTCTATGTGGCGCAAAAACTCGTGGCCAAGACCTGCACCCTCGGATGCTCCCTCAATAAGACCCGGGATATCAGCCACAACAAAGCTTCTGGCATCCTCAAGATCAACGACTCCTAGCATTGGTGAGAGAGTCGTGAAGTGATAATTGGCAATCTTGGGTCTTGCGTTTGATACCTTGGAAAGAAATGTCGATTTGCCAACGTTAGGGAAGCCTACAAGCCCCACATCTGCTATCACCTTAAGCTCGAGAAGAACCTCAAGTTCCATGGCGCTCTGACCCGGCTGGGCATACTTGGGCGCCTGCATTGTGCTTGTTGCGTAGTGCATGTTGCCATTTCCGCCGCGTCCGCCTTTTAAGATCACACATTCGGTGTTATCACCGCTCATGTCGGCTATGACCTTGCCGCTCTCGGCCTCTTTTATCACGGTTCCCTCAGGAACCTTTATAATGAGATCTGCACCGTTTTTGCCGTGCATCCTTCTCTTGTTTCCGTTTTCACCGTCCTCGGCCCTGTACTTTCCTCCGTAGTGGAAGTCTGAAAGAGTGTTGATTCCTTTATCAACCTTGAAGATAATATCTCCGCCCTTTCCACCGTCGCCGCCGTCAGGACCTCCGTTAGGAACATATTTTTCCCTTCTGAAAGAGATATGTCCGTCTCCGCCTTTTCCGCTTTTTATGAAAATCTTAGCTTTATCTACAAATACAGGCATGTTTTTTCCTCAAAAAATGAAATCACCAATGTAAAAAATAGGCTTCAAACAAAATAGTTTGAAGCCTGATAAAACAAAAAATTACTTATTCTCTACAGGATGAACGCTGGCCTGCTTTTTGTCTCTGCCCTTGCGCTCAAATCTGAGAACACCGTCAACAAGTGCAAATAATGTGTCATCACTGCCGATTCCTACATTAACACCGGGATGAATGTGTGTTCCACGCTGTCTGTATAAAATATTACCAGCCTTTACGAATTGTCCGTCAGCTCTTTTTGCTCCAAGTCTCTTGGATTCTGAATCTCTACCGTTCTTGGTTG
>CAMNOS010000065.1 GCA_946546925.1 uncultured Butyrivibrio sp. | reverse complement strand
TCGGTACAGCAAGTCCCCCGACTCCCGAAGAGCTCACTCTTGCAAAAGACCTCCGCCAAAAACTTCAGAAGAAATAAATGTCCCATCACCCCCGTCCCCAGGGGACATTATAAGAAAAAGCTATTGACAAAGAATAGATTCTGGTTTATTATTGATTATGCTGTCAGCAAGACAGACAGATGCGATAGTAGCTTAGTTGGTAAAGCGCCACCTTGCCAAGGTGGAGACCGCGGGTTCGAGCCCCGTCTATCGCTTATTTTTATGCCCAAAACGCCCTGATAAGCGGTTTATTAACGACCGGCGAGCATCCGTTCGTCAGCCGCTCTTGTGCATCAAAAAAAGACATTGCCTCCCGGTCAATGTCTTTTTTGATGTCAAGTAAATCTCCAGGCACTCATGATCAGCCTATTTCGTTATCCTGGTCTGCTGGTTAAAGGAACTTTGAGGCGTTGTACTTTTGATCTCTTTCGGACGGGATGTATTTATTACCGGTTCTACCCTCTCAATGCCATAACGATTTATCGCATTGTCTCTGAGATTTGTCTTAAGTCCTCCGGTAACCTGTGAAAGTTCACCATCATCCAGTACATTGTTTAAAGCTGCATTTTCATTGTTCTGTGCCCCCATAGCGGTTCTCCTTTTCTGTAATCATTTTCTGGTTTTATTTCCTGGCTGTAGCAAGGCTCACAACCACATTTACGCAAAGTGCGATGAGAAACGCCGGCAGAAGTTCATATATGGCAAACGCTCCGCCGAGCCTTGCAATTATGTACTTCCAGATAAACACGAAGGCGCCTCCTGTTATCATTCCGACAAGAGCTCCCTGAAGAGTTGACTTCTTCCAGAACAGGGACAGAAGAACAACCGGTCCGAAGGCTGCTCCAAAGCCTGCCCATGCGAATGACACGATCTGGAATACCGATGAATCAGGATCCCTTGCGATAAATATTGCAATTATCGAGATCAGGATTACTGTAACCTTGGCCACTTTAACCTGTGTCTCATCATCAAGTTTCCTTTTTCCAAAGCTCTGTATGAGATCTGAGGAAATAGCGGAAGCCGATGCAAGCAGCTGCGAATCCGCTGTTGACATGGTAGCTGCCAGGATTCCGGACAGAATTATTCCGCCGATAATTGCAGGGAGAATACCGAATGAGCTCATAAGGTTTGTGATATAGATTATTACTCTCTCAGAGTTGCCGCTTCCTTCAAGAACCGGAATCTTGCCGACTGCGCTCATGGCAAGTCCGATAACACCTATTGAAAGAGCAACAAACATCGCTATAACAACCCATATCGAAGCCACTCTTCTTGAGAGACCGATCTTCTTTTCATCCTCAATTGCCATAAAGCGCACCAGAATGTGAGGCATTCCGAAGTACCCGAGTCCCCAGGCCAGAGTTGAGCAGATAGTAAGAAAGCTGTATGGGTTTGCAGTTTTGGATACCGGATCATGAACCTGGGTGATTGAAAAATATCCCTGAAGTGATTTGGCATTTTCCACAACCGCTGACCAGCCACCGGCCTGAGATACACCGAATATGATGACGATTATCAGTGACACCGTCATTGCAAGACTCTGTACCAGGTCTGTCATACATACGGCCTTGAATCCGCCAAGCGAGCAGTAAAGTGCGATTATAAGAGCACTCACGATCATGGCAAATGCATAGTTTACTCCAAAGAGCGTATTAAAGAGCTTGCCGCAGGCTGCAAATCCGGATGCCACATAGGGGATAAAGAAGATAACAATGATCACCGCAGATATAAGTGTAAGTATCTTTTTATCATCCTTGTATCTCTTGGAAAAATACTCAGGGATGGTGATAGCGCCAAGCTTTTCTGTGCTCTTTCGAAGAGGCGCTGCCACAAAGAGCCAGTTGAGGTAAGTTCCTATGGCAAGACCAATTATCGTCCAGGTAGCATCTGCCAGTCCTGTCAGATATGCCAGTCCCGGAATTCCAAGAAGCAGCCAGCTGCTCATGTCTGAAGCTTCCGCACTCATTGCCGCAACCAGCGGTCCAAGCTTTCTTCCCCCGAGATAGAAGTCCCCCGCATCATCATTGCCCTTGGAAAAGACAACTCCGATGAGGATCATCATTGCCAGATACAACACAATAACAATTCCCACTACAATCTGTGTTCCCATACTTTCCTCCCGTAAAATCTCTGTTTTTCAATACGTTAACACATTAAAGCTATAAAATCAACAAAAAAGGTATCGAATCCGCCTGTTGGTCCGATACCTCTGTCGTTTTTGAAGTTGTCGCAAATCACTTCCTGCTGTCATCATTCTCATGCATTTTAAACATTGCCGCCCCCACATCAACGCTTCCGGCAGCATTGAGCATTCCAAGCTCATCGTCCGAAAGCTCCTGCAAGTCCAGCGAATATCTCGACTCCACATCCCTTATGATGGAAGAAAGCTTGTCGTTGGGTGCATATTTCTGATAATCAAATAGTCTTGATAACTTATTCTCCATTTGGCAGACCTCCCTAAGTAACAGGTGTATGTTTTGTTTACACTTATTTATACGATGTGAAAATGATTGTGGCAAAAAAATTTACAGAAGATCTCTGAGTCGCCCCAAAGCCTCTCTGTGCCTGAGTTTGGTGACACCATAAGACAGATTCATCTTGGCGGCGATCTCCTGAAGCGTCAGCCCCTTGTAGTAGCGAAGGACTATGATGTCCATCTGTTCCTGCGGCAGCTGCGTCAGAGCATTGGCCAGAAGCTCCAGAGACTCGTTGTTTAATATCTCGTCCTCAATCGTGCTCTTTTCATCTGTCAGGTCTTCAGGAATCTCAGAGTGAATGTGATTCGTTCTGTAGAAGTCAATGACAGTGTTGCTGGTCATAGAGTATATCCAGGTCGACAGACTCGCTTTGGACTCATCATAGGTGTCTATCTTGGAATATATCTTCACAAAGATATCGCTTGTGATGTCCTCTGCGTCCTCTATGGAGTTAACATGGTTTTTAACATATCCAAAAACCTTATCTCTGTATTGTGTATAGATCTCTTCCTTGCTCAGCATGATATTTCCTTTTCCAATCATATTGTCAGTAACGAAAAGACATTTTTCCTGTAGAATATTATAACCTAATATTTGTACTTGCTAAAGAGAAGATTTTCAAATATAATGTTCTAGTTGAAATATTCTTTTTCGAGGCGTGGCTCAGTTTGGTAGAGCGCTGCGTTCGGGACGCAGAGGTCGCAAGTTCGAATCTTGTCGCCTCGACTATCTGTTGTAAGGGTTTGCAGTTCTGCAAACTCTTTTTTTATCAATGATACAGCAAAATCCCGCCATCACTCCGGACTGGAACTCCCTTGAAGCTCAGTTCTTCCATTGTTCTTGAAGCGACTGCCGATGCCATAAGGAAGATAAACCCGGATGCCGATATCATCACAGAGCACTATACAAAAAAAAGCGACGGGTGGTGGCGCTCATTGATGTCGCTGCCATCCCGTCGCGTTGAAGCAGAAGAATCAGATGAAGACAAAATCTCTTTTTCTCAGCTCACCCTCAATAATGCTCATCTCAATAATCCGGGCGAACCGATTGCTCTTCTTGAGGACTGTCTCCACGGTGACCTGGCGCTCTGTTTGATGAAAAGAAAGTCTCACTTACCCGGTCGTATGTGAATCGTCATCAGGAATCTCAACTTCCTTGACATCCTCCCTGAGGTCCTCCATGAGAATTGTCATCATGTCCTCGCTGGTGGGGTTCTCAATTCCGGAAATCCTCCGGGCCTGGTTGGTGATGATCTCCTCGAAGAGATTTCTTACCTCTCTTGCATTGGCAAAGTTGTCTATGTTCTCAAGCTTTCTGGATGTGATCAGCGCTCTTACCTGGCGCATTACATCCTCATCCACCTTGTAATCGTACTTACTGCAGTTCATCTTAAAGATTTCTTCCAGCTCATCGATGCTGTAATCCGGGAACTCTATATACTTGTTGAACCTGGACTTAAGGCCCGGGTTACTCTCGATGAACTTCCTCATGGGCTCTGTGTAGCCTGCGACGATGACAACAAAATCATCCCTGTTGTCTTCCATCGCCTTGAGGATCGTATCAATGGCCTCCTGGCCAAAGGCATCATCCTTCTGTGCAAGGGCATATGCCTCATCTATAAAGAGTACGCCGCCCTTGGCCTTGGCGATCTGCTCCTGAGTCTTGAGAGCTGTCTGTCCCACGTATCCGGCAACCAGTCCCGATCTGTCCACCTCAACGAGCTGTCCCTTTGAGAGGACTCCGATCTGCTTATAGATCTGGGCTATTATCCTGGCGACCGTCGTCTTACCTGTTCCGGGGTTACCTGTGAAGACCAGATGCAGGGAAACGGGAACTGATTTGAGCCCCTGTTCCTTCCTTGCCTTCTGAACCTTGACGAAAGCTGTCAGCTCTTTGACATCAGCCTTTATGGTCGAAAGCCCGATGAGTTTGTCCAGCGTCTCCATAGGATCTTCTTCGGGCTCTCTGGGGGCCTCCTCCTGCTCTGCAGGCTTATCTCCCCCCGTTGCAGTCTGCACCGGAGCTCCTGCCTGTCCAGGAGTCCCGCTTCCGCCTGTTCCCGGAGTATATTTGATTCCGGCATCTCTTGCAAACAAGGCTCTCGCTTCTTCAAGGGCAGCGTTGGCATCCTCCATGGGATTGACACTTAATAGGGTATCCGATGCCTTCACAGTTACCTTTGAACCGTTTTTGGGGATCCCTGATCCCGCAGCCTCTGATGAAGTAAAAAAGTCCCCGTACAGGCCTCCCAGCAGATCCTTTTGCATACTTGTTATCTTTTCCAGAGCTTCCAGCTCCTTATCTCTCTTTTCCATACATCACTCCAAAACACTGATCATCAGTCGTTAAGGAACCATCCGCCTCTGGAGAGGAAAGTTCTGCTGGTTACAAGCGCATCCACATTCTGTCCGATTATCTGTGAAGCCCTGTCCTTGTAGGCTGCGGCATTTCCTGTTCCGAGAGCCTTGTAGAAGTCATAGGCCATCTTCTTGGATCCGTCCAGGTTCTTAAGTCCCTGGGCAATATGGCTCTCCATCTCGTGGGCATCGTCGGTTTCCCTGAAGAGAATGAAGCTGGTGATATAAGGGTTGTTCTCAGCCATTGTATATGCATAGGTGATCGATGCCGCCTGTGCATCCTCGCCAAAGCTTGAAGTATATCCTATCTCAGAGAGTGAGATCTGCCTTACAGCACCTGCAGGATTGAGGAAAGATGCCTGACACATATAGTCAGTCAGTATGTAGATATTCTCCATGGTTATATAAGGTGTGGAGAGAGATGTGTTAACATACTGAGCCTGCTGTTTCCATGCATAGGGATCAAAGAGAGGCGCATTGTAGGGATGAACTGAAAGAGACCAGTCAACATTGCCTTCTCTGAGCATGTAATAGTTGAATCTGTCAAGGTAGGTCTTGGAGAGGAAGCATCCCGGATTGGACTTTCTGTTCCACTCCTGATCAAAAGAGGTATAAACTCTTGCATTGGCATTAACAGCCTTGATCTCATTGTAGAAAATACGGAATGCCTTGACATACTCGCTTACATTGAGCTCAATGTTGGTTGAATTCATGTAATACCACTCTGTCCTTGCATTAACTTCATTGCCGATCACCCAGTTGTCCACAACGCCGTAGGCTCCTGAATACCTCTGGGCAAGGAAAGCTGCGATTGCCTTGATGTGCTGCGTGCCGCCGTCTTCCTTGGTATTCATCGCATATCCGGGACAGACATGTGAATCCCTTGAAAGAGGATGGATAAGATCGGCACCTGCAGCTGTCTTATTGTTGAGGATCGTCATTGTAAGCTGGAAGTTATTGCCCTGACACCAGCGCACAAACCCGTCATACTGAGAAAGAGCTGCCCCGTTGAACTGATAGTCAACTCCATTGTAGCTGAAAGAAATTGTCTGAGAGGGATCCGGAGCAGGTCCTACAATATCTCCCATATAGAGGTTGTATACCATCTGGGAGATTCCAAGATCCTTAAAGGTTGCAACGTCTACACTGTTGGGAAGGATTCCTTTCATTCCATGGTCGTTCCTTGGCTTGGTCTGGCTTGCAATAGCCTCGGGATTGGTGATATAGTGCTCGTCACTGACCTGGATCATCGATCCGCCGCTCTTTACCGCAACCAGGAACTTCTTGCTGAGGTTGGATCCTGCCTGGTAATAGTTAAGCGGGAAAGTAAATGTCGCATTTGCTCCTACCGGTGCTGTTGCAACAACCGTTCCCACGCAGCCGTCCTGATAAACTTCGTCCGCATACAGATAGTACTGTCCGTCCGATGATCCCGGAACCGAGCCTGCTGATACGTTTACCACAACATCTCCGCCGGAAATCACGCAGGAATTGATGCTCACAGGTCTTCCTGCGGCCTCTGAAACCTGTCCCCTGTTATCTGTTACGACTCCCGCCGTTTTACCTGCCATGGCCACGGTTGCAAGCACCATGACTCCTGCCAGGATTTTCCTGAGTACACACTTTTTTTTCACAACAAAACCTCCAAAAATCTTCATCAGGCGTTTATTATAGCGTCCGTGAAGTTATTCAGCGCCTCTTCATCAGATGCATGAAGCGCACTCTTAAATGTTAGTATCGTCTCAAGAACAGTCACGTTCTTAAGCAAAGAGAGCTTATCTGACATCGGCTTAGCCGTAGCAGGCGCCCAGGTTCCGTTCTGAGCAAGGGCAAATACCCTGTTCTGAACAGAGAGCGCAGCCATGTCAGTGATGAAGTTCTCCATTGGCGGATATACTCCTCCGTTGTATGTAGGGCACATGAGGACGATCTTCTTAACACGCCATACTTCACTGATAAGATAGGAAACGTCCGTCCCTGATACATCCAGTACTCTCACATCCTTAGCCCCCTTGTCACGCAGCGATGCAGCCACTGCCTCAGCAGCTGACGCCGTATGTCCGTAGAGACTGCCATATACTACTATAACACCATCTTGCTCCGATTCATAGGTACTCCACTTCTGATATTTCTCAAGAAGTACTCCGAGATCTTTGCGCCAGACGGGTCCGTGAAGCGGGAGGATCATCTGAATGTCCAGTCCATGCGCCTTTTTGAGCACTGCCTGCACCTGGGCTCCGTACTTACCTACGATATTTGAATAATATCTCCTTGCAGAGTCAAGAAAATCTCTCTCGAAGTCATATTCATCCGCGAATATGCCGCCGTCCAGAGCTCCGAAGGTTCCAAAAGCATCAGCGGATAAAAGAGCTTTTGCCTTATCATCATATGCCAGAAGAACTTCTGGCCAGTGTACCATTGGCGCTGCCACAAAAGTAAAGGTGTGCTCACCGGTTGTCAGGGTGTCTCCCTCTTTGACCTCCAGCTTATTAAAGTTCTGTGACTCAGGGAAGAACTGTGACATGAACACAAAGGCCTGCTTGCTTGCAACCACCGTCACATCAGGGAAAAGAGCTGTCACCTTGTCTATCTGCGAGCAGTGATCGGGTTCCATGTGGAGAACCACCAGATAGTCAAGCTTTCTTCCGTCCAGAGCCTTTTTAAGATTCTCCAGGTACTGATCTGCGATCGTCACATCGGCAGTATCAAAAACAGCAGTCTTCTCATCATCTATGAAATAGCTGTTGTAGGACACGCCCTCAGGTATCGGGAACAGATTCTCAAACCTTTGAAGTCTCCTGTCGCTGCCTCCTATCCAGAATATTTTGTCCGCAATTTTTTTTACGCTGTTCATTATGTATTCCTCCGTGTAGTATTTTTTTACTTGAATTCAAGTATAGTCTTTTCAACAACTCTTATATCTATAGGCTTGGTCACATGGGCATTCATGCCTGCATCAAAGGCCTGCTGCACGTCATCTGCGTAGGCGTTTGCAGTCATGGCTATGATCGGTATCCTCTGAGACCATTCTGTTCCAAGTGCCCTTATGGCTGCTGCCGCCTCATATCCGTTCATTACCGGCATCTGGATATCCATGAGGATCATATCGTAGTCGCCTTCATGAGCATTCTTGAACATCTCCACCACTTCCTGTCCGTTGACACCTCTGGTGACGCTCGCTCCCTCCATATCCATGAGCTCTATGAGGATGTCTGCGTTGATATCGTTGTCCTCGGCCGCGAGGAACTTCATTCCCTCGAGAGGATTCTTTACCTCCTCTTCCTTGTCCTTACTTGCCCTCTTTGCAATATCCTCAATGAGCTGTTTGAATATTGAGAGAAAGAACGGTTTAGGCATCAGATCATTGGCTCCTGCTGCTCTCACCTGATCCTCCCACTTATCAAAGTCATCAACCATTGCAATGATAAGTGCATTGTTTCTCTTGTCCTTAGCCCTGATACTCTTTATCACCTCGACACAGGTCATATTACCAACAATTTCATCCACGACGATTACATCAAAGGGCTGCTTCTGCTCTTCGCAGACATCGATCATTCGAAGGGCTCCAAAGCCTGTAGGTGCCTCCATCACCTCAACGCTGTCATTTTCAAGCATCTTGGTGATCTGTTCGCACTCGTCGTGATCGGCATCCACAAAAAGAGCTCTCCTGATCCCATGTGCCATCCAGAAGTCCACATTGCTTGTCTGAACGACCTGAAGACGTAAGTTTACAATGAATTCACTGCCCTTACCCTCTTCGGACTCAACTCTTATTGTACCGCCCATGAGCTCAACAAGGCTCTTGGTGATCGCCATTCCAAGGCCTGTTCCCTGAATGCCTTTGGTCGCACCCTTGTCCTCTCTGGAGAAAGCATCAAAGATCTTGTCCTTATACTCAGGCTTCATTCCGATACCGTTATCCTTGATAGAGAACCGCACATTCTGGAATCCCTCCGAAGATGACGGCGACTCGTTTATCGTAAACTCGATCCTGCCTCCCTCGGGGGTGTACTTGACCGCATTGCCAAGGATGTTCACCAGTATCTCATTGATCCTCTGCTTATCTCCCATGAACATATCGTGCTCCATCTCTTCGATGCGCACTATATATTCCTGATTCTTGGCCTTTGCCTGGAAGCTGATAACGGAATTGATCTCTTCAAGAAGCAGTCCTATCGCCATCTCATTGATGTCCAGGGTCGTCTTTCCGCTCTCGATCTTACTCATGTCGAGAACATCATTGAGAAGTGCCAGCAGATTCTGGGAAGCAAGGGATATCTTGTGAGTATACTCCCTCACCTTCTCAGGTTCCTCTGAGTGCTTGTCTATGAGAAGATTGAAGCCTGTGATGGCGTTCATAGGAGTCCTGAAGTCATGAGACATGTTGGCCAGAAAGCTTGTCTTTGCCTTGTTGGCGGTCTCCGCGCTGTTAAGCGCCTCCTGCAGCTGATGATTACGCCTTATCTCCTGAGTTCTGTCATAGAGGGCAAGGGCAATCCTCTTACCTCCGTCGTCAATGGTACATACAATGGCACCGCGGTAGTACAGATGCTCATTGGTCTTGACATTCTTAAGTCTGAGTTCCTCAATAAGCTGCGCCTCACCGGTTTTCATAGCGGTCTCGATCACTTCTCCAAGGCGCGCTTCGCTTCCGCTCCTCTGCGCCTTTTCAAGAACCCTTATATCTGCCTTAAGCCGGCTGATCGGAATTCCCAGAACATTCTCGGCATTTGCCGTTATAAAACTCGGCTCAAAGCTGTCTTCTCCAATAACTGCCAGGATATCGTTGTTCTTCTCAACGACATAGTCAAAGAGCCATTCTCTGTAGTGAATGTCGTTTTCCTTGAGCATGAGCTGCTCTTTATTCATCCTGTCAATCTCGAGCACCATGTTACTGAGTGTATCAGCCATCTCTTTCATCGATGCAGAGAGCTGGCTGATCTCATCGGTGCCGGTATCCTTGTTTTCAACGCCGAAATAGCCGTTCTTTATCTCATTGGCCATATCGTTTATGGCCACAATCCTTCCACTTATGCTGTCCGCATAGCGCCTTCCGAGAAGAAGCGATATACAGAAAAGAACCAGAGCCAGCAAAAGAACGGTGATCAGGATCCTGAATACGTCGGATGTTATCTCACTTCTGTCAATATAGTAGTACAGCCTCCAGCCATTAAGCAGCTTGTCTGAAGCCGCGATAAAGAACGCCTCATGCGAATCAAATCCTTCAATGTTCCCGTCTCTTATCTCTGCAACTATCTGCATGTCGAGATCCTCATTGTCGATCTCGTTGTGACTTACAATGTCACCCTTCTCATCGAGGATAACTATGCCGTTGTTGAGGTAGCTGCTCTGCTTTATTGTGGAGAAAAAGAATTCCGGCCTCACCTTAAGGACCATCATTCCTATTTGCTTTGAGGAGGAAGCATAATCAAGAAGCGCCTGTATGAGATACGTGCCTCCGCGATTGTCTATCGTCCAGAACGCTCCATACTCCTGACCTGCCATCTCGTACCACTTAAGCTCCATCTCTGTCGTGGGCCTTAGCATAAAGTCTCCCATGTGGTCCCTCTCAAGAAGATCCGAGTAAAATGTAATGGTCTCGATATTGTTGTCACTGCTCAGGTAATACCATACCAGAGGTTCAACGTCGTTATTCAGTATCTCCGTCAGCGTATAGGGGTCAGCTTTTACTCTCTGGAGCGCCTTTCTGAAGTCCTCTTCGTAGGAAAAGAACTTAACCACGTCATTTTCTCTTTTGACGTTATTCTCTATTCCATAGGCAATGACATCCACGTTTCCGATCATGGAAATCCTTGTCTGTTCAATGAGGTTGTTTCTGGCAACTACATATTCATATATTCCCAGGATGATGATAGGTACTACGATCAGCAGCGCAAAGGTTCTGGTCAGTCCCTGTTTTATACCGGTCGATTTTTTTTCGGTTCTGTCAAGTTCCATTTTTGCTTCACCCTTCTTTGAGAATCCTGTAGACTGCCTTGTCAACGTTGTCGAAAGCTTCCGCCGTTGTCTGCTTATCTAAAAGAACCAGCTGAAGCTCTGTGCCGAGCAGATAGTGTATGGGGCCGTTGAGCTCCCTTCCCCAGTCCATCCACGGCGCAAATACCAGTCCCTTTTCCTCGCAGTACGTGAGCCCGTCATAGACGGATTCATTTGTAAAATAAGTATCCCTGAGGTAAGTCTGGCTTCCCGGTCTGTCCTTCCAGAGAGCCCTCTGTCCGGTAAGAGTCGTAAGCGAACTTAGAATTTCCACCGCCGTGTCGCGATTTGGACTGTTCCTGTTAACGGCAAATCCCACGTCGCATCCGCCAATCACAGCCCTCAGGCGTCCTCTGGTTCCAAAAAACGGCAGGGTTCCTATTTCCATATCCGGGTTTAATCTGATTATTGCGTTGTAGGTCTCAGGTCCCCCTGCGATCATGGCTGCCTCTTTGCCGGCAAACTCTTCAACCGCAGTCCTTGAGTCGATAGTATACATATCCTTCGTGAATATCTCATGCTCTAAGAGGCTCTCCCAATCATGGATAAAAGGCGACAGTTCATTGGTAAAACTGGTTCTCCCATACTGAAGTCGTGCTCCAAAACCGCTCCCCCTGTCCACTGACATGTAGTCTGCTGCCGCAAAAGCAAGTGCACTGTTTGCAAGGGCGTAAGGGTTTTTAAGACTGACTGCAAGCGGCCTTATTCCATAATCCTCCCTCAGGCGGTCACAGCTTCCTATAAAGCTCTGATAGGAATACGGAACATCGACGCCAAGCGCCCTGAACAGATCTTTGTTGTAATATATGCACTCAAACTGTGATGTGTTGGGAACCGCATATATGGCATTTCCATACCCGAACGCCTTCCACGCGTCTTCATTAAATGGACCGCAGATATCGGTAAGGTTGTATATATACCCCGTAGCAGCGTGTTTCTGGACCATCTCCTGATCCATGAAAATAATGTCCGGCGCGCCAAGACACGAAAGCTGAGAGTCAATGATCGACTCATAATTGCTCTTGTCGATATATATATATTCAAATGTATACTCCGGAAATTCTTTGGCAAGATATGCCATCAGAGATGTAAGGTCATAGTCGTGATACCAGGTTGATATCCTTATGGCCTTCCTGTTGTCCCCTCCGGGACCTGAATCGCTGCGTCCGTCTTCTGACTGCGCAGCAAAAGAACGCCCTGCCGGCAAAAGGTCCGTGACTGCCGGCAGGCCAATCAGTATTGCTATCAGGAAAAAAACACCAAGAAAGATCTTCCTAAAGCTCTTGCTCTTCATATGTCCCTCATAAGAATAGCCCCAAAATCATCTGATCATTATCTTCTTGATCTCCCCAACATACATGATGTAATAATCATCTCCCTGGTAGAACTGATCCACCATGTCATTGTCCTTGCAGCAGTCCTTGTCAAGCTCCTGTCTGTAGAGGACCCTTGCGGTTATGACATTGTCTGCCTCATCGATAAATGGAATGCCCTCGTCATAGTTGACCGTGAGTCTCGCGCCACCGATCTTGTCCTCATTTCTTCCGGAAACAGCCTCCAGATACTTGATTGCCCCTCTGAATTCTGTATGATTCAGAAAGCTCAGCGAGAACTCACCGGATGCATCAATTAGCTCCCTGGTGTAGCGCCTGCCCCTGAGGACAATAAAAACCACGCGGCGACCCGATAACTGGCCCACTCCGCCGTTGGAAGTCGCAACAGTATTGACCTTGTCACCGTCTCCTGCAGTTATCAGAAACTTTTTGCCACTAAAACTGAATGGTCCCTCATCAACATCGATAGGGTCAACAGGCTGAAATACGTGCATCAGTACCTCCATAATCATCGACATTCCGGATCAGAAGCCGCTTATTTCGTCCTCTGAATCCAATCCGGTATTTTCTATCTTAATTATCGTTACATCGTAACTGATATCATTGTTTACTTTAATAGTAACACGGTCTCCTACCCTATGTCCAAGTAATTGTTTCCCCAGCGGAGATTCAATACTGATGAGACCCTTAAGGGAGTTCTTCCTCATTGTGGTAACTATCTTGTAGCTCTCAACAGAACCGTCGTCCTCCATCTTAAGAGTCACGGTCTTGTTTATGCCAACCTCATCCTCCCCGGACTTATCCTCAACTACCCGGGCGGTCTTGATCATCCTCTCAAGGAATCTGATCCTGCTCTCGTTCTGATTCTTGGCCTTTTTGGCAGCGTAGTACTCAAAATTCTCCGACAGATCCCCCTGCGCTCTGGCCTCCTTGACATGCTCAAGAAGCTCTTTTCTTACTACGACCTTCCTGTGCTCTATCTCAGCTTCCATATCCTTAATATCTTTTTCTGTAAGTTCGTTGTTCATAATTGATCCCCTGTAAAAAAACAAGAGGCAGAGCCGTAAGCCCTGCCCCTCTACTATACTCTTTTGCCAAATCAGGCCTTGCCAACTGATCCAAAGAGTTCCATCTTCTCCTTAACAGTTCCCTTGATAGCCTCAGCACCGGGAGCAAGAAGCTTACGAGGGTCAAAGCCCTTTCCTTCAAGATCCTTGCCTGCCTCAACGTACTTACGTGTAGCATCTGCGAATGAGAGCTGGCACTCTGTATTAACGTTGATCTTGGAAACTCCAAGGCTGATAGCCTTCTTGATCATGTCTGCAGGGATACCTGTGCCGCCGTGAAGAACGAGAGGCATCTCACCTGTCTTCTGCTGGATTGCATCGAGAACATCGAAACGAAGTCCAGGCCATCCTTCAGGATATTTGCCGTGGATGTTGCCGATACCTGCTGCGAGCATATCTACGCCCAGATCAGCGATTCTCTTGCACTCGTCGGGATCAGCGCACTCGCCCATTCCAACTACGCCGTCTTCCTCACCGCCGATTGAACCAACCTCAGCCTCGATTGAAAGGCCAAGCTGATGAGCAACGTTAACAAGCTCTGATGTCTTGGCAACGTTCTCTTCGATATCGTAGTGTGAACCGTCAAACATGATAGATGTGAATCCGGCCTTGATGCACTTATAGCATCCTTCGTATGTGCCGTGGTCGAGGTGAAGAGCAACGGGAACTGTGATTCCAAGGCTCTCATCCATTGCCTTAACCATAGCTGCAACTGTACCGAAACCTGTCATGTACTTGCCTGCGCCCTCGGAAACACCAAGAATAACAGGGCTCTTAAGCTCTTCAGCTGTAAGAAGAACTGACTTGGTCCACTCAAGGTTGTTGATGTTGAACTGGCCTACTGCATAGTGGCCGGCTTTTG
>CAMNOS010000064.1 GCA_946546925.1 uncultured Butyrivibrio sp. | reverse complement strand
GGTACCACCTAAATCTGACAACAATGAAAAAGGGTGGAATCCCCTTACGGTATATGACTTGTCCCACGACACACAATGCACGGCATGCGAAAATTTTCCACATGTCATGCCGGCATTTAGTACTATTTTTCCGAAAACCCGGTTTTTTTAAGAATTTCGCTGTTTCAATATCAGATCAACAACTAAACTTGATGGTTATTTAGTACCGTTTTTCTGGAACCCCGGGATTTTTAAGAATTTCGGACTATCGTCCAGTGATAACATATGTTTTTTTAGTACTCTTTTTCTGAAAACCCGCCTCTATTAATAATTTGCATGTGTCAGGGGTGATATTCTGATAGTAATTTAGTACGTTTTTTCAGAAACACGCCTCTTTTAAGAATCACTTACGATCAAGGCAACTACCGGTATCGTCGTGCACCGCCACGTAGCAATAACCCCATCCGCCTTTCCCGGTTAAGTGCCACTATGCAAAAAGCTGCCAGCTGTCAAGGGACAGTACGCCGAGCACTTGTGCTCGGGCAGCCCTTGACAGCTGGCAGCTTTTTGCTACAATCAACCGGTCCGGAAAAGGCAGGATGGTATTCTTTAATGTCCGTTAAGTCTTCAAAGTCATGGACTTCTTTGCGCAAGCGCTGAAGTCCATATTATTGAATGATCCACTTTTGAGCTGATATGCGGATTGCTCCGCTTCGCTCCCGCAATCCTACGGACATGCGGAATTCGCACTGTCGTGCTACTTCCTTATGTCCGTTCGGTCTCCAAAATCATACACTACTTTGCGCAAGCGCAGTTGTGCATGACTTTGGGTCCATATATCCGCTCAGCTTAAGTGCCAGATGTCCCTGTCGTACTCGGCTATAGTCCTGTCGGATGAGAAGTAGCCGGCCTTAGCGATGTTGGTGAGCATCATCTTTTTCCATTTATTTCTGTCTTCATAATCTGCGAAGACCTCGTCTTTCCTGGCAATGTAGCTCTCAAGATCAATGAGGGTCATGAACCAGTCCTTGCCCACAAGTTCCTTGTGAAGTCTCTCGAGGTTCTCCTTGTGGCCAACCTTGAGGCACTGCTTGCTGATAATGAAGTCAACAGCCTCCTTGATAACAGGGCTCTTCTTGTAATAATCCCTGGCTACATAGTCAGCCTTCTTGTAGTGCTTAATTACTTCGTCGGCACTGATACCGAAGATATAGATGTTGTCATCTCCAACAAGTTCATGGATCTCAACGTTGGCTCCGTCATCGGTTCCCAGAGTTACGGCACCGTTGAGCATGAACTTCATGTTGCTGGTTCCTGATGCCTCCTTGGAAGCGAGGGAGATCTGCTCTGAAACGTCACAGGCAGGGATGAGCTTCTCTGCGTAGCTTACGTTGTA
Organism: uncultured Butyrivibrio sp.; assembly: GCA_946546925.1. GTDB lineage: Bacteria > Bacillota > Clostridia > Lachnospirales > Lachnospiraceae > Butyrivibrio. The sequence continues at coordinate 12,916 of CAMNOS010000064.1, read as the reverse complement.
GTTCTCAACCATGACAACCTTCATATACTTGTTCACATCGGGATCGTTGTTGATGATCTCCTCAAGGACAAGCAGAAGATGGATGATATCCTTGGCAATAACATATGCAGGTGCAGCCTTGGCTCCAAAGATGAAGGTAAGTGGCCTTGTGGGCTTCTTGCCGCCCTTGATCTCGAGGTATTTGTGGATGATGTAGAGCGCATTCATCTGCTGTCTCTTGTACTCATGAAGTCTCTTGACCTGAATATCAAAGATGGAGTCGGGATCAACCTCAACATTCTCGTGCTTTTTGAGGTAGTCTGCGAGTTCCTTTTTCTTGGTCATCTTGATGTTCTCAAGCTGGTCAAGAACTTCTGCATTGTCTGCAAAATCAAGAAGCTTCTCAAGTTTATTGGCATCCTTTTTGAAACCGTCTCCGATTGTCTGTGAGAGGAAGTCAGCCAGAGGATGGTTGCAGGAAAGAAGCCATCTTCTGAATGTGATGCCGTTAGTCTTATTGTTGAACTTCTCGGGATAGATCTTGTAGAAGTCGTTGAGCTCGCTGTTCTTGAGAATGTCAGTGTGGATGGCTGCAACACCATTAATGGAAAATCCATAGTGGATGTCGATGAAGGCCATATGCACTTTCTTTTCCTTGTCAATGATCTGTACCTTGGGGTTCTTGTACTTGGCCCTGATCCTCTTGTCAAGCTCCTTGATGTAGGGCACAAGCTGAGGAACAACCTTCTCAAGATACTTAAGAGGCCATGTCTCAAGAGCTTCTGCGAGTATTGTGTGGTTGGTGTATGCGCAGGTCCTGCTCACAACGTCAATGGCATCATCCATGCTGAATGCCTTGTCCTCTACCAGGATCCTTATGAGCTCAGGGATTATCATAGTGGGGTGTGTATCGTTGATCTGGATCACTGCATGCTTGTACAGTTCGTGGAGATCATACTGACGCTCCTTCTGCTCTCTCAAAATGAGCTGTGCCGCATTGGACACAAGGAAGTACTCCTGGTAGATACGAAGGAGATTTCCTGCCTCGTCAGAGTCATCGGGATAGAGGAAAAGAGTCAGATTCTTATCCACCTTGCTCTTATCAAAATCTATTCCCTTCCTTACAAGGCTCTCATCAACACTCTCAATATCAAAGAGGCGGAGCTTGTTGACACCTGTATCGTAGCCAACAACGTTCATATTGTAGAGGCGGGACACAACCTTCTTCTCGCCAAAAGAAACTTCGAAAGTAGTATCGGTCTTCTCCAGCCATGACTGCTCCTCAATCCAGTCATTCTTCTCTGCGCACTGCAGATGGTCCCTGAATACCTGTTTAAAGAGTCCGAAATGATAGTTAAGTCCGATTCCCTCTCCGGCCATTCCAAGAGTAGCTATGGAATCCAAAAAGCATGCTGCAAGTCTTCCAAGACCGCCGTTACCGAGTGATGGCTCGGGCTCGCACTCCTCGATCTCAGCAAGGCTCTTGCCGTTCTCTCTTAGGATTTCCGTAACTCTGTCATATACTCTTAAATTGATCAGGTTGTTGGAAAGAAGCTTTCCGATGAGGAACTCCATTGAGATGTAGTAAACCTTCTTCTCTCCGTTATATACTTCTGCGACATCCATCAGACGTGATGTCATCTCAAGAAGTACGTAATAGGTCTCACGATTACTGATCTCCTTAAGGCTCTTGCCGAATTTCTGATTCGCAATTTCCTGAAGCTGATCCTCAAGATTAGTTACCAGTACATCGCGCTGCATGTTTGTGTGCTTAGCCATTTTATTCTCTCCTTTTTCGCGTTTGCTTGCTGCGGAAAACGTTTTCTGTTATCGATATATTCACTCTACCACAGGAAAACGTTTTCCGCAACCCTTTTTATAAAATTTTTGGATCTCACATATTTAATTCGCCTCGAAACCCTAACAGTTGCGCCATTTCTAAGTCAAAGCCACAAAGGCGGTGTCAGACGATTATGTCCTCGTATTTTATTCTCACCAGCGAGTGGGGCACAATTACTTTCCGTCCCTTTTCTCCCTGCATAAGTCTCCACAGTTCCTCAAGAGCCACCTCTGAGATCCTGACAAAGTCCTGCTTGACCGTGTTCATCTGCTTTCCCACATATCCCATCAGGATGATTCCGTCAAACCCGCAAACAGGCCGGAAAATATCCATATCTATCAGAGCTTTCATCGCGCCTATAGCCATTAGATCCGATGCGCAGACCACACAGTCGGTATTTCTTGCAAAGCGCATCGCAAGCTCCCTGGCCTTGAGCTCTGAGAACTTGCCGTTTCTTACAGTGAGCTTCAATTTCTTCTCTGCGCACAGCTTCTTAATCCCCTCGAGGCGCTGGCCTGTAACATAGCCGTTTTCCTCACCGGCCAGATACAGGACCTTCTTGCAATGGTTCTCAAGAATAGTCTTTTTGGCAACGTCGTACTGGGCTCTCTGATTGTCTATGCTGACGCTGCTCGTCGTGTCGTTTACAAACGGGGCATCTATCACGACCATTCTGAACTTGCCCCCGGCTATCAGTTTATGAACCAGCTTATCTTTGGTGGTCATACCATAGACTATTATTCCCTTTATGCTCTGTGACTCGAAATAGGCTGTCACTTCAGAAGCCGTCATATCCTCTATCATCGACTGAAAGACAGTGATCACATCAAGCTGCAGCTCTTTTGCCCTGTGCACAGCCCCCGATATATACTGCATGTTGATCTCGTCGCTCGCCTGCGTTCCGAGATTGAGCTTGATCAGAAGCGCCACACGCCCCGTCTTCTTGGACGAAAGGCTGGCCGCCACTGCATTTGGGACAAATCCAAGCCTCTCAACCACGTCATTTACTTTTTTCCTTGTATCCTCACTCACATTAGGATAATTATTCAGAACCTTGGATACGGTTGATATTGCAACCCCCGCTTCCCTGGCCACATCCTTGATTGAAACCATCGCATTCCCCTTGTCGCTGCCGGCGGAAATCGTTTTCCGCATAATTCTAATATAAAGCCGGCAATTGTTTTTGTCCAATAAACTTTTTATTATGCTATGATTAATGCAGTAACAGGCACTTTCAGAGCAAGGAGAGATCATGGCACTTCCGCTTCCTCAGGGGAAAAACTTCATAATAACGCACAGAATGATGCCGGGAGGCTTTGAGATGCCTTCGATGGAAGTTGCATCGGACCACTACTCTCTCGGCTTCATAATCCACGGAGACCGCAAGGTCCTGACACCGACCATGTGCTACACACTCCACAGCGGATATATCAATGCCATAGCTCCGTCCCTCTACCACAGGACAATCCCTGCTTCCGGGGGATATTACGAGAGCTTTCTTATCAAGTTTTCACCTGATTTTGTAAAAGACTTTACCGACAGTGCGGGCACAGGCATCCTGGACGAAGTATTCCGCCACCCGCCCAAGCACTTCAGTGTTGATGATGAAAAAAGAGTCTTTGACCTCGCGGCACTGTTATGCGACATCTACACACGGGATGAGCAGGTACAGACCGATGAGAGAAAAGAGCTTACGGAATTCAGGTACAAGAACCTTCTGTACACCATTCTTTTCTTCATTCATGACAGAGGCATCAACGAGACCGAGAAATCCGTGGTACACTCCTCGCCACTTTCGCAGCCCATCATGGAGGCTGTTTACTTTATCGAAAAGAACTACTCACAGCCTCTTAAGATAGAGGATGCCGCGGCCAGATCAGGCTACTCGGTGTCCTACTTTTCAAGGCTGTTTAAGGATCAGCTCAAAAAGCCATTTTCTGAGTATCTGTGTCTTACAAGACTTAAACATGTGCAGAATCTTCTGCTTACAACCGATCTGTCAGTCATGGATATCTCTCTTGAATGCGGCTTTTCCTATCCCGGAAATATGACCGCAAGCTTCAAAAAAGAATTCGGAATGACGCCTCTTAGCTTCAGAAAACAAAAGGGCCTGTGAAACTTTAAGTCTCACAGGCTTATCCTTATAATTGACTGTCTGTATCAGCCGTCTCCTTGCCTTTATACTTCGGAGCCAGCTCTTTTTTCTCGTTCTTGATCTCCCAGTGTATCAGGAAAGTGAGAGTGGCTCTCAAAAGGATTATCGCTCCAAGGATTCCAAGTTCCGACCACTCCCTTACCACTACGGTTCTCAGCACCTCGCCCCCGAGTTTGAACTCCAGAGCAAGCGCGATTCCCTGGGCAAGTTCAAGTCTTATGGAATCGTCTTTTTTAATCCAGAAGATAAAGCTCTTCACCGCCGTAAATACCAGAATACATATGCCAAACAGTTCAAGAATGAGTGTAGAAAACTCAACTATATATATGAGAAGGTTCTCTGCGCTTTGATATGCAGCTTCCATATGTCCCCCCGTGCCGCTATCCGGCTGTTAAAAGTACTTACTCTTTCAGATCTGCTGCCTGCAAAAGAGCTTAATTACTCCATGTCTGCAAGGCAGTGGAGTGACAACAGATCTGCAAATGCCCTGTAATACTTAAAGTGCGTCTGGTTCCACTGATTCTTTTCGCCCACACTGGTAATTATGAGTATTCCCTCTCTCATATCCCTGTCGTGAAATCTTATAATGATCAGGGAATAGACTTCTCTCTTTTCCAGGAAGGATCTTATCGCCTGGGCATGAGGCGGCAGCATCTCCAGGCGGTTGACTACCACAAAATCACCAAGCAAAAAGTACTTGTCCCTTATGTCGCTGTTAAGTACCTCAAGTGCAAAATCAGTTGCCACCTGATCGTCTGTTGCTCTGCTTCCTGAAGAACATCTGAATATGAACGGTTCCCCGGCAGACGGGTTACCCACGAAAAGAAGCACATTCTGAAGCTCAAACGCCTCCGCAAATTCCGACATGTAATTTTCAAGAGTGCTGTCATCATCGTGAAGAGTGAGGTCAAACATCCTGACTATTACATCGCCGTAGGAGAGGTCTCTCTCATTGATTTTTTTGGCATTCTTATGCTCAAGCCTTATGGTATCTATGGTTCCGTGCTTGACCATGTCGTAGATCACATACCTGTTTCTGCCTTTTTCTTTAGCAAGGTACAGACAGTGGTCGGCAAGGGCAAACAGATCGTCATAGTTGTCGGCGCCCTTAGGGAAGGATGCTGCTCCTATCGAAACAGAGATCGGGTTATCCTTGTCCATTCCCTTATCCGGAAATGTTGCATTAACCTTGGCCTTGATTTCCTTTAAGATTGGTCTTATCTGTTCCTCTGTCCTGGTGTTGTAAAGCACCACAAAGAACTCATCGCCTCCGAATCGCCCTGAAATACCGGCATCTCCCACTTCGTTGGAAATGATATCCGCAATCTTCTTGATCACTTCGTCGCCGAACTGATGACCGTAAGTGTCATTGATGCTCTTGAAGAAATCTATATCAATTATGACAAGAGTTGTTCCCTCAAGCCTCCTGTCGTCAATCCTCTCCCTTGCCATCCTGATAATATCGGATTTGTCGATGAGTCCGGTCAGGGAGTCATGTCGGATAACTGTAGACTTGTAGGAGCCGCTGTTCCTGCGCAGATGAATGTGCCCAACCACACCTTCAGTGTCCTTGCCATAGAAGACAAATCCCTCTTCAAGTATCGTCTGATTGACTCCGGTATCGTCGTTTAAAATATTCCCGTCAACTATAGTCGTGCTTCTTCCAACCCCTGATTTCACCTGGGTTATAAATCCGCGAATATCCTGTTTCTGGCTGTCATCTGCTCTTTTGGAAAGCTGCTCTTCAAAATCTGCAATAGAATGAGTTCCTGTCTCAATATCCGCAATGCCGGTGTTGTAGACATAGACACTTTCATCATCAGGTCTGTATTCAAAAAAGACATCCTCATACAGATTGAGCTGCGCCCTGAACGTATTGATGGTCTTCATAAGCGTTGAATGGGAATTGAGAAGATCATGAGCGTTTACCACCGTCAGCCTGATAAGGTTATCGGTATCGGCTAAAGCCCTTATATAGGTGTAATACATTGTATCGGGACTTATGATCTTGCTGGGGTACCATTTGCCGTCACAATTGGCGATATTATTGTTATAAATGTCGATATCTTCAACAGCAATCAGCTCATGAAAAGGCTTAACGGCATAGTTCCCCAGCATGTCATATACGGCAGCATCCGCAGAAACAATTCTGCCGTCGTCCCTTGTTATGATGATTTCATAAAAACTGACATCCTTCATAATTCGTCCTCAAATCGAGTCAAAGTCAATGTAGTCTTTATAAAATTTTAATCCACCTTTATTATCGCGGTCAATACTCCACTTGTCTGATTCCTTCGCCCGTCAGATTGATGTTCCTGTTCACCTTGGCATCATAAGTTCCGGCCTTCATGATCTCTGTGAAATCAACGCCTGTTGCCTCTGACATGGTATCAAATACCTGTTTCATCACAACAGGCATGTTGCCCGAGATCTGGCTTGCGCCATTCGTGCCATCCCCTGTGCCATAAATGTTGATCTTGTCAATCTGAGAAAGAGGTTTTGCAATCTCTGCTGCCATCTGGGGCATGATCTTGATCATCATCTCAGCCATTGCAGCGCCGTTGTACTTCTTGTAGGCCTCTGCCTTCTTTTCCATTGCCTCAGCTTCTGCAATACCTTTTGCTCTTATTGCCTCAGCTTCTGCCTTACCTTTTGCTGCAATCCCGGCTGCCTCAGCGTCATACTTGGCTTTGATACCTGCAGCTTCCTGCTCTGCGGCGAATTTCTGTGCCTCTGCCTGAGCCTTTCTGGCATCAGCTTCACGCTCCTGCTCATACTTGGCAGCTTCAGCTTTCTTCTGCCTCTGAACCAACTCAGCCTCTGCCTTTTTCTCAGCCTGATACTTCTCGGCATCGGCCTTCTTCTCAATCTCAGCAGCAAGCTCCTGCTGTTTAACAACAACTTCCTTCTGTTTCAGCTCGGCTTCTCTCTCGGCTCTTGCAATCTGAGCGTTTACCGTTGCCGTCTGAATTGATTTCTGCTGCTCCTGTGTCTGGATCTCATAAGCTGCATCAGCTACAGCGCTCGCGGTGTCAGCTTCCCTCTTAAGTTCTGCCTGTTTGATCGCAAGTGCGTTGTTCTTTTCAGCTATCTCAGTCTGTGCAAGGACTCTTGCATCATTGGCTGCCTTGTCGGCTTCTGCCTGAGCGATTGCCACGTCCCTGTCAGCCTGTGCCTTCGCGATAGCTGCGTCCTTTTTGATCTTGGCCGTGTTGTCCATACCAAGATCGCTGATAAGACCATTTTCATCGGTAACATTCTGGATGTTGCAGGACAGTATCTCTATTCCGAGTTTGTTCATATCCTTTGAAGCCTTCTCCATTACCTGATCCGAGAAGCTGTCCCTGTCAGTGTTGATGGTCTTAAGAGCAAGTGTACCGATAATCTCTCGCATGTTACCCTGAAGTGAATCCTGAAGGTCCTGTGTGATCTCTTCCGGATTCTTGTTGAGGAAGTTCTTGGCAGCCAGCTGAATTGCTTCCGGTGTAGCTCCGATTCTTACCTTGGCAACGGCATCAACATTGACATTGATGAAGTCATTGGTGGGAACAGACTGTTCAGTCTTGATGTCAACTGTCATCTGTCCCAGGTAGAGTTTATCGACTCTCTCAAAGAATGGAACCTTAACTCCTGCGCGTCCTATAAGTATACGTGGAACTTTTCTGATGCCTGAAATGATAAAGGCCTTGTCCGGAGGAGCTTTCACGTAACCGGCTGCGATGACTGTGATCGCCAGTACAATGATGAAAGCAATTGCAATTAAAAATGATGTGTTGTGTAACATAATACCTTCCTTCCCGGGGCTTTGCCCCAATGCGTTCACTTCCGGTCCCTACAATAAAAAAGACCTTTACCGTGAACATGTGATGTGTCACGATAAAAGTCTTGCAATCTGACCTGATACGGCTTGAAGCTGTCGCTTCTTACGGCTGACGATCTCAGGGCACCAAAAGTGCTTCGCTACTCCCTTTTATCAAATGTATTGGTGTTTCTTTATAAGAACATTCTATAGGGAAAATCTTAACAGGTATACTACTATTTTGAAGAAATAAGCCTCCTATTTTTCTTTTAAGCTCTGTTTGTTCTCATACATCATCTTATCAGCGCGGTCAAACACATCGGAAACAAAGGCATCATTGTCCGGCTGATATTCAGCCATTCCTGAAGCAAGAACTGCGCCGGTTCCGCTTGTACGGTTTTCCAGAACCTGCTTTTGCAGCTTGTCAATCAGCTCATTTCTTGATGCGTAATCACTGTCCCTTAAAAATACGACAAATTCATCCCCGCCAACCCTGAATACCGGGCTGTGCACAAAAGTATCGCATATAAGCTTTGCCGCCGCTTTGATGTACTCATCTCCCACCACATGCCCCTGTGTATCATTTATTTTTTTCAGATTGTTGGCATCGCAGACAACAAGTGCAAAGGGCATATAATCCATACCGCTGTCGATATTACCCTGCACAGACTGCTCAAGTTCCTTGTATGCGGTCTTGTTCTTGGTTCCGGTCAGCTCATCTCTCCTTGCCAGCTCCTTCTCTGTTTTGAGGGCCCGCATATGCTGCTTTTCCTTGGTTATCTCTGCATCTATGTTCTCCATATATATGATAAAGTGACTTTCATCTCCGGTTTTACGTACAGTCATTCTCATATATTTATTCTTTTCGTTACGTCGCATGCGGTATTCTATGGTGCTTTTCTTGGAGTTCTTCATTACAGAGATCAGGTTATCCCTCTTAAGGAATTCAAGAACCGTCTCACAGTCCCGCTTATTGACAAGCGCAGGTACTTTTTCTTTGGCTGCCGCAAAGAAATCCTCTCCCGACCTTCTCATTTCCAATTGCTCGTGCTTATTGTTGAATTCATAGCCAACATATGAAGAGTCTTCTATATTCACATAATAGATTTCATCGTAGTTGGAGGCAAGACTCTCAGCAATCTGGCTGAATGTAACGGTCTTCTTAAGGCTCTCTTTGCGCTGTTTCTCTGCCACAAGCTCATCGTTGATGTCCTTCTCATAAAGGATAATGTGCCTGTCATCATCTGCGCGCATATAAGTTATGAGCAGAAATCTCGGAGCTCCGTCTACCATAAACCGGTACTTGCATGAAAATGACCTCTTGCCCTCAAGGCTTAGCAGCATGTTCTCTTTTCGGAAAAAACTCTCAGCAGCCTCTTTGTCCTCTGAATAGACATTTTCTGCAATCTCTGCCCTGAACTGACTGTAGAAGTCCTTTCCCCCTGTTCGCATGCTCATGGGACCGGTTTTGCCGTTTCTTGAAAACTCAATGTATTCACCACCATCAATGGTGATGTAGAATATCGCCTCGTAATCCTGTGCCATTACCGATGCAATATGGTCCTGTATCAATTTGTCCCTGCTGACTCCCAGCTCCACAAAAGAGTGCACCACGCAGGTTCCGATCAAAAGCCCCATGGAGTATGCAGGAAGCGTGTCATTATTAACCTGGATGATCAGTGATATTCCAATAACAATACTGGTGAAGGCCACAGCCTCATACCTGATTATCTCACGCCCCGTAGCCTTCTGTGCGATCTTAAGCAGATATATGGAAGTTGCCATATAAAAAACAACCTGAAAAATAAATGCAAAAAACCTTCCGGGCCCCGGAATATATGCGTTGTTATCGCTAAAAGAAAATACGAGATGATGATAGTTGTTGAGCAGAAGATATATCATCCCGAGCAGGAACACACCCCAGACCAGATACACAAGTGTCTTACTTTTGCGACCGTTCTTATTCAGGTACGAGACAATGTAGCGAGCCCAGGTAAGCATTGTAAGGAGCATGAAAGTAAAGTAAAAAATAGTATCCGCATACAAAGCCTTAAACATTTCCGGTATATCGTGATGCTGATACAAAAGCCCCCATGCCACATCAGACAGATAGAAAAGAATGGTCGCCACAAGGAACTGGCTGTAACGAATATTTACCTGCTGCTCTGCAGACAGATCCGTTTCACGTATTCTGAAAGTCCTGATGGTTCTCCAGTTCAATATCAAATTTACTATAATCGCCAATATGGCAATCGCAGAGTAATGCATACCTTTGCAAGCCTCCTGCCCCTAATAATAATACACGTTTATTTGTTAAATAAAAAGCCTGTTTTTTTGCACACACAGGTGTAAAAAAACAGGCTTTTCGAATCAACCCATATTACTTTTTCAGAAGAGCTTTGTGCTCATACATTAATTTGTCGGCGCGTTCAAATACAGCTGCAACATCAGGATCGTCATCATACCTGGACATACCGCAGGCGATGCCTTTGAAGCATAATCTGCAAAGGCCTGGTTGCATGCAAGATACTGTCCGGTCTCAGCGTCCTTGGAAAAACTCATTATGGGCATATTATCCATGAGATAAGAGATCGATTCGCGAAGCTCCGCTATCTTCTTGGCAGACCTTGCCTGCTCCTGAAGGAAGGCTCATAGCTTAAGGCGCTGTCGTGATTTGCAATGGCAATCACAGCGCACACCGTGAAGCCGGCACAGAAAACAAGCGTCGCGATGATCATGATCAGATTGGGAAGGCGCGTACTCTTTATACATATAAGCCCTGTCAGGAGAATTGCCAGAATGGACATTGGGACGGGTTGTTGGTCCATTTACCACATATTAACTGTTATTTTCCCCAGTGTGATCTTGTCAAGAATATCCTCATTTGTCCATGTCACATGCCTGGGCAGGACTTCTTCAAGATAATACTCACCGTCCCAGTTCACAAGCTTATAGAGATCTCCTGGGTATGCGCTCACTCCTTCGCTGACGGCAAGTGACATTGCATATTTAGATGCCAGGGACTGTTTCCTGCATATTTCTGTTATCATCGCTTCGCTTAGCCCTGTAGCGCTCATCTGCAGCGCGTCCATGCTGCCGATCGTCTCCTGCGCCTTAGACGCCGCGCTCTTTTCTTCAGCGCTGCTTAACATTAACCCTTTGCCCATGGCTTCCCGGTAATATATCTCATCAGCCATACAGGAGTTTATTGCTACCTTTTTGGCATAGTCACACACAAACTGAGAATCCATCCCCGCGGAGAAATGGGTATTCCACCAGTGTTTGGGATTCTCGGGATCATATAAGAGAGCCTGTTTCTGGACAAAGGCCTCCACTTCATATATGTAATACCCAAATTCCCTGAGTGTGATGTTTACTCCATCAACCGCGATGACCGGATCGTCGAGGTACTCAGCATAATCAAATCTGCCGAGGATCCTTCCGCAGATTGCGCCGGCAATCAATATGCTGTTTGCAATGATGATCGCTATAACTGTTTTTTTGAGAGACACTTTCATTTTCGTTCCTGCCGGGCAGGCATGCTGCCTTATCTGTCGGGCGAAAAAAGTTCTTTAAATTCTTTTCTTCCGGGAACCCAGGCCTTCTCATATATACTGGTGAAGTGATTCTTGACTGTCTGCTCCGAGATTCCAAGCATATATGCTATTCTTCGGTTTGAAAAACCGGACACCTTTAAATATCCCAGTTCAAGCTCTCTTTTTGTAAGTCCGAATTGCCTTGCCACCTGAAGATACTTATCCTTTGTTATTCCGGCATCACTCATCTTCCATATCCATTTCTTCATTCATCCTGCGCTCAGCATTGAGCCTTAGCGGCAGAAGGAAGAACTCAACAATAACAGCGTACAGTCCTGACAAAAAGCAGACTGCCAGGTTGGGACCCAGAGTCGACATGTCATCAAGATGGCCCATGATGAGCACTCCTGATATTATGATTGCAAAAAGAGCTGCAAAGACCGTGAGCTTCTGAGCCGCCGCAACGGCTTCTATTATGTTTTTCAGCTCAAGAAGCCTGTAATCTTTGATCCCCACAGAAAACGACTTTACAAAGTCTTTCCATTCTCCCATGATAAGAAGCCCCGGGATCAGGATAAGCAGAATAATGATCAGTGACGGAAGATCTATAAACCACGCCACAGCTGATAATCCGTAGCTTCCCCCCAGGAGCAGAAAAGTAAATACTGCCACAAAGAGCAAAAGTTCCCCAAGTAAAACCATGCGAATATTCTTTTTCATAATATAAGTCTCCTTTTGTAAATGGGTAATTGACCATATTAAATGTCTCTATAATCAAGATATACCACATATACCGGGGGAATTATATAGTACCTTTTGAGCTCGGGCGGAATACGTCGCTTTACCAGATAAATGTCCCCCTGACTCCGTCCCCAGGGGACATTTCGGCGCAAAAAAAGACCCGGTACAATGTACCGAGTCTTCTGTAATCTGCAACAGCAGATGATTATCTCTTTGAGAACTGTGGAGCACGACGAGCTTTCTTTAAGCCGTACTTCTTTCTCTCCTTCATACGAGGATCTCTTGTGAGGAAACCTGCCTTCTTAAGGGTAGGTCTGTACTCATCTGAATCTGCCTGAACAAGAGCTCTTGAAATACCATGTCTGATAGCACCGGCCTGACCTGTTGTGCCGCCACCTCTTACTGTTACAACTACATCAAACTTATCACCTGTCTCTGTAGCTACAAGGGGCTGACGAACGATAACCTTAAGGGTCTCAAGTCCGAAATACTCATCGATGGGTCTCTTGTTGATTGTTATATTTCCATTACCAGATGTAAGGTAAACTCTTGCGATTGACTTTTTTCTTCTACCTGTTCCGTAGTAACTTGCTGACTTTGCCATTTCTCAATTCTCCTCTCAGATTAAAATGTTAAAACTTCAGGTTTCTGAGCTGCATGTGGATGCTCGCTTCCTGCGTATACGTGAAGCTTGCTGTACATCTCTCTTCCAAGTGATCCCTTGGGAAGCATTCCCTTAACAGCGTGCTCAACAACTCTCTCAGGATGATTCTGAAGCATCTGACGAAGTGAGAACTCCTTGTGGTGTCCTACATACTCTGTGTGGTGCCAATACATTTTCTGGTCAAGCTTCTTACCGGAAACCT
>CAMNOS010000063.1 GCA_946546925.1 uncultured Butyrivibrio sp. | reverse complement strand
TTTGTCGCTCTGGTAGTTCTGTTAAGGCACAGCAAAAGAAGAGTGGATTCGTGGAAAATCATATCCATGGCACTTATCATGATATCTCCGGCCATCTGGTGGCTCATATTTGCCAATCACTCATATCTGCACTACTTCTTCACATACAGAAGCCTTGCGGTGGAAGTGTTTGCATTTTTTACCATCCTGCTGGGGAATACGGTTTCTATTAAAGACAGTGATGTAGTATAATAGCACAGTAAACTGAATTGATGAAAAGGAAAGAAAAATGTTAGATAAGAATATAGATTTGAACGGAAAGCGAATACTTGTTACCGGAGCAGCCGGTTTTATCGGAGCCGGTCTTGTGACCGAGCTTGTGAAGAGATATCCCGACTGCAGGATCCTTGGCATCGACAACATGAATAATTATTATGATGTATTGATCAAGGAGTACAGGCTCGACAGGATAGCGGAGGCTGTCGCAAGCGATGAGCAGTTTGAGCTGATTCGCGGCGATATATCTGACAGGGATGTGGTTGACCGCGCATTTAGTGAGTTTAAGCCGGAGGTTGTAGTTAATCTTGCCGCTCAGGCGGGCGTGAGGTACTCAATTGAGAATCCCGATGCCTATATAGAGTCCAACATGATCGGATTCTATAACATACTTGAGGCCTGCAGGCATTCCTATGATGCTGCCAAGGCGGGTCAGTCCGACGTCTCTTCATCAGCCGGGGATACTGACTACAGAGGTGTTCTTCATCTTGTTTACGCCTCATCCTCCAGTGTCTATGGCAGCAACAGGAAGATTCCATACAGCGTAGAGGACAAGGTCGACAATCCGGTTTCACTCTATGCTGCAACCAAGAAGAGCAATGAACTCTTTGCCCATGCGTATTCCAAACTGTACGGGATACCCTCGACGGGACTTCGGTTCTTTACCGTTTACGGACCTGCCGGAAGGCCTGACATGGCATATTTTGGCTTCACCAACAAGCTCATCAGGGGCGAGACCATCAGGATATTCAATTACGGTAATTGCAGAAGAGACTTTACTTTTGTATCAGACATTGTTGAGGGTGTGATAAACGTCATGGAAGTTGCTCCCGCGGAGAATGAGAATGGTGCAAGATACAAGGTCTACAACATAGGTAACAACGATCCGGTCAACCTCCTTGACTTCGTAGATATCCTTCAGCAGGAACTTGTTGCGGCAGGGGTTCTTCCCGAGGACTTCGACTTTGAGGCTCACAAGGAGCTCGTTCCCATGCAGCCGGGAGATGTGGAAGTGACCTATGCAGATGTGACTGCGCTGTCTGAAGATTTTGGATTTAAGCCCTCAACGCCGCTCAGAGACGGACTTAAGGCATTTGCCGCATGGTATAAAGAATACTACAGGAGATAAGCGCCAAAATGTTTAGCTACAACACTCCTAACTTCATAAAAAGAATAGATGTGAAAAAACTCAGCATCTTTTTTACTGTGCTGTACGTGCTCAGTCTTATTCCAATGCTTGTTCTGGGATTTTACGACTGGCCGTCTGCTGACGACTATACCATGGCGCTGCAGCCCCGTCTTTATTTTGCACAGACAGGGAATATATTCGGAACGGTCATTGAGTCTCTGAAAAAGTCCTGGTGGGTATATTCTCAGTATGAGGGATATTTCTTTTCCATAATCCTGACCTGCATTGCTCCCAATGTGTTTGGTGAGGGCTTTTATGTGATAACACCCTTTATCATCATCGGGATGCTGACTTTCGGAGTATGTTACTTCTTTGATGCACTTTTTGTCAGGGTATGGAAGCTGGACAGACATCTGTCAGTTATCGCCGCAATGACGACTCTTATCCTTATGATACAGTGTCTGTCTGAGGGCGGAATGAGGGTAGAGGCCTTTTACTGGTACAGCGGAGCGATCAATTATACATTCACATTTGGAATGGCATTTTTCTGGCTTGGGCTGGTCCTTAGGTCAGTTTATGAGAACTCTGAGAAGGCGCGTAAGAAGAAGCTGATCTGGGCCGCTTTCTGGGGATTCTGGATGGGTGGAGCCAACTATCTCACTGCTCTTGAGCTGGCGATATGTTCTGTGCTTACCCTGTTCATTTTTTTCATGATCAGGAAAGACCTTTTTAAGCTGGAGGGAGCAGATAAGGCTCAGCAGAAGAGCTTTGGATACATCTGGATTCCTGCCGTGACCAATCTTATAGGATTTGCATGCTCCTGCTTTACACCGGGGAATCTTGTAAGGAGTGCCGAGACAGCGCATTTTGGCCCTGTGAAAGCAATTCTATTATCAATACATTCAACTCTTGATATGATGTTCAACACAATGGCGAGGTGGGAGCTCTTCGTTGCCCTTGTCCTGCTTATACCTGTTTTCTGGAAAATGGCGGGAAATATGAAGCAGAAACTTTCGCATCCGGTGCTGTTTGCCTTGTTTGCTTTTCTGATGGTTTCATCCAACATGACTCCCGCTTTTTTTGCGGTGGCCAATGTGGAGGCGGGAAGGCTTAAGGTCCTGGCCTGGATGGAATTCGTGCTGATGCTGGTTCTGGTGGATTTCTACTTTACGACATGGACAAGGCAGAACCTGGTTGGTATAAGTAAAGACAGAAGTGCCGATAAGTCTGCTGAAGGCACCGTTAATGCCGCTGACAGCAGAAGGTTTTCCGAAAGGTCTTCACTGGTTCTTATGCTCTGCCTTGCTTTTCTGGCAGCAGGATCATGCCTGTGCGTAATACCCAACGCGCGTTACTACAGCACAACTTCAGCGATTTCAGACCTTGCAACCGGAACCGCAGCTACATACAGAAAAGAAAACCTTGAACGCCTTGAAATACTGCGGGATGATACTGTCAAAGACGCGGCTCTTCCTGAACACAAGGCGCAGCCTGAGATGCTCTTTTACTGGGATGTGACTCCCGATAAGGGCGAGTGGATCAATACAGCAACCGCTAACTACTACTACAAGGACACTGTTGTACTCGTAAATGAATAAGGCCATCAATATATTCAACAGAATAATTGCCTTCTGCCTGTTTGTTGCTGCACTTGTCGTAATTGCCGTCAGCAGCGTTACTACGATATATTATGATATGCACTATGATGTGGACTGGCCGCAGTACGGCAAAGAGAACATTCCGGTTCTTATTCTTCTGCTTTGTGTGGTTTTGGGAGTCTTCTTTGCTATTTACAAAAAGAACCTTTTTGAGAGATGCAGGCTATTTTGGATAATAGGGCTTGTATTCATATGCTCGTACTGTCTTATGCTTGTTCTTGCGATTCACCCCCAGGCAGTCAATGACTCCAAGACCCTGGATGACATTATCAACAGGTTTATGGAGGGGGATTATGCATCACTGACAGACAAAGGAGGCTATCTTTTTACCTGGCCCTTCCAGCTGGGATATGTACTCTTCGGGCAATGGATGCACACGCTTTTTGGACCAAGCAACTACTTTGCCTGGGACATGGTGCAGCTTTTGTCAGTCCTGGTCACTGTTTTTCTGATATACAGGATCACCTGGGAGATATTCGAAGACAGGACAGTCTGCGGGATTGTCGGTCTTTTGTCCGTGGGCGCGCTTTTCTTTTACAACTATGTCACCTATATCTATGGGGATATTCTTAGCATGGCGCCGCAGACTATTGCTCTGTACATGATGATCCTCTTTGTCAAAAGAGAAAAGGTGCGCTATGGGGTGATATCGGGTCTGTGTATTGCTTTTGCAATAATGATCAAGACCAACTGTGAGATCACGCTGATCGCGCTCGTCATGGTACTTATAGGAAGTGCTTTTGGAGGAGCGAAGGCCGGGCGGGATATGAAGAGGCGCCTGGCTGTAAGGATCGGAATTGCAGTATTCATGCTGGCAGCTGTCAGCGCTGTTAATACGGCAGTGGATTTATATTTCTGCAATCTCACAGGGCTTGAAGAGATACCCGCCGGCAATCCCGCTTTTGCCCACATAGCCATGGGACTTCAGGAGAGCGATCTGGAGGATGGCTGGTACAACGGCTATAACTATGAGGTATTTGCTGCCAATGATTACGACTCTGAAGCAACCAGGGCAGCAGCACTTGAGAACATCAAAGAGACGCTTTCCGATTTCGCCAAAAGGCCGCTTCATGGAGCGAGGTTTCTGGTACGAAAGTTCACTACTCAGTGGGCAGACTCTGTCTGCATATCTACCCACAACCTGGATCTTGTGAGCAGGCATGTCGAGAATCAGCCGCCGCTGTGCAATTTTCTGGTATTCGGACAGGGCTCGCAGATACTGATCTGGATCATGAATGTGTACATGCCGGTGTGCTATATCGGTGTGGCAATATGCCTCTTTGGGATATTAAGGGGCAGAAAGGCCTCTGCCGGAGAGATGCTGCTTCTCATACTGATATTCGGCGGCATCGTCTTTCATGAGTTTTGGGAAGGATCTTCACGCTATACAATGAGGTACTACATTTATTACCTGCCCTGCGGAGCATATGGCATAAGAGCCTTGCTTGGATGGGGGATGGGAAGGCTTAAAGGCCGCAGTAGATAATGATACCGGAAGAGAGTGACGAATAACTTCCGGGGAATGGTCTTAAAATGGATACGCTGAAAAATATACAAAAAGGAAAATACGATCTTGAGTCGGTTTATGAGGAACTGAATTTTAAGCCACATATCTGGTGCCTGGTGCTGGCTTTTATCATCATGACCATATGCAGCAGGTCATCTTTTTTGTATGCTTTCAATCTCTGGGACGATGCGAACAGCTATTTCACGGTTGGAAAGTGTATATTCAGGGGATTTGTGCCATACAGGGATCTTTTCGACCAGAAGGGCATAATGCTGTACTTCATCTATGGTCTTGCTTCCCTTATTTCGCCCAGAACTTTCATTGGAGTCTTTTTGTTTGAAATTGTGGCGGCATATCTTTCGCTTCTTGCTGTGTTCAGGATAAGCGCTCTTTTCCTTAAGACCGATTGGATGCCCTATATGGTCACAGCCCTGACAGGCGCTGTGGTGTACACCTCTATAGACTTCTACTGGGGCGGCAGCGCTGAGGAGTTCCTGTTTCCATGGATCATGTGGGGGATGTATCTGTCGGCCAGGTATTTCAGACAGGAATATCCGGCATCTATGGACTACCGCAAGGTACTCATGGGTGGAGTACTTGCCGGTTTTGTCCTCAATATCAAGTTCAATTCGCTGGGATTTTTCTTTGCCTGGATGGCGGCTGTGTTCTTTGCGGATATCATCGGTGAGAGAGCAGTGCAAAAAGCCTTTGCAAGCTGTGTGGTTTTCCTGTCGGGCATGGGGCTTGCCACTCTCCCCTGGATCGTATATTTTGGCATCAATGGTGCTATCAAAGACTGGATATATGTCTATATTTATAAAAATGTCTTTGAATATTCCAAGAAACTGACCCTGTCTGAGAGATTGGTAAAGTTTTATGACATAATGAAGAATCATGCCCTGAACAACAAGCTGGTTTTTGCTCTGATCTTCATTGCAATGGTGTACTTTCTGGCGGCTGCGGTTATCGGAATCCTCAAAAAGAACGGGCGGGCAGAAATTGATATTCCTCTTCTTGACGTAAGGATCTCTGAGCTGTTAAACTTAGGGGCGCTTTTGTTCTTTCTGGTACTTGTGATATTTATAGGCGGTGTGAGCCTTCCCTACTATCCGTTCCCGATGAATGGATTTGTGGTATTTGGTTTTACTGCGTTTTGTTATATAATAGAGAAGTTCGCAAACGAGGTGCTGTCGCTTATTCTGATTGCAGCATCAATGGTCGCAGTCGTTGCTTCATGTCTGCTGTTGTCTGTTAATGTAAAGTCCATGAATCTTAAAAAGGAGAATCTTTTTCTTTTTAAGTTCAGAGACTATATTGTTTCATCCGGAGTAGAGAACCCCGGAATCATACTTGAGTATACATTTGACATAGGACTGTATACGGTGCTTGATGTGAATCCTATCTGCTATTACTTCCAGACTCAGACTCTCAACATGCAGGAGGTTCTGGATTACCAGAAGCAGTATGTTCACTCGGGAGAAGCGGATTTCGTTGTCAGTGTGGAGTATGAGGCTGAAGGGCTTGACGACAGATATGACCTTGTCATGAAGGACAGATGCGTGTTTTATAACTTTGATCAGACATACTATCTGTATCAGAGAAATGATAATCCGGTTACACAGTAACAAATATCTATTAAGGAGAAATAGTAATGCCAATAAGAATTAACAGCTTCATGGGAAAGTTCGGATGGTTTGCAAGAAAGCACTTCCCCATGCTTGCAAGTAATGCATATCTCAAACTGCAGTTTGTCACAAGGAGCAGGTCACAGAAGGCATATTGCGACTACTTTTTGAATTCAAAAGAGGTGCCGATGCCCAATGTGGTCAATATCGAGACCATAAACAGGTGCAATTCCACCTGTGCTTTCTGCACAGCCAATGTACATGCTGAGAAGAGGCCTCTGTGCAAGATAGATGACGAGGTTTACAAGAGCATTATTGATCAGCTTGCCGACTGGGGATATAAGGGACATCTTACTCTTTACGGCAACAACGAACCTCTTCTTGATACCAAGATAGTTGAGAGGCACAAATATGCGAGGGAGAAGCTTCCTGACAGCTTTATCTTCATGTCGACCAACGGACTTATCCTGACGATCGACAAGGTCAAAGAGGTGGCTCCTTATATCAATCAGCTGATCATCAACAACTATTCTATGGAGATGAAGCTGCACAAGAACATTCAGGAACTCTATGACTATGTCAAAGCTCATCCGCAGGAGTTTAAGGACCTGGATATCCAGATACAGATGAGATATCTTCAGGAAGTCCTCACAAACAGAGCGGGTTCCGCTCCCAACAAGCAGGAGACGCAGAAGGTTATCAAGGAGACATGTCTTCTTCCCTTCACGGATATGTGGATCATGCCTAACGGCAAGATGGGACTGTGCTGCTGCGATAACTTCGAGGTCACAGACTTCGGTGACCTGACTAAGATGAGCCTTAAAGAGGCCTGGGGATCGGAGAAGTTCCAGGAAGTCCGCAGGAAGATTGCTGAGGGGCGCCAGAATTATCCCTTCTGTAAGCACTGCGACTTTATTGATGCCGGCTTCAGGATGCAGATTGTTAATGCAATCTTAAGGGGTGACCAGGATGCAGCCAACAGGCTTGGCGGACACGAGAGAATGAAGATCGGCAACAAGAACAATGAAGAAGATGGTATAAAGTAATCTTTTGGATATGAGGGTGAGTTTTGGATAAGATAGCTGTTTTGATCCCTTGTTACAACGAGGAGAAGACAATTGAAAAGGTAATTAAGGACGCCAGGAAAGCTCTTCCTGAGGCAGTCATATATGTCTACAATAACAACTCCAAGGACCGCACTGCTGAGATAGCAGAAAAGGCCGGAGCTGTTGTGAGGAATGAGTACATGCAGGGTAAGGGCAATGTGATCCGGCGCATGTTCAGAGAGATTGATGCTCTTGTATATGTTATGGTAGACGGTGACGACACCTACCCGATGGAGTCTGCGCCTGAGATGGTGGACCTGGTCCTCAATCACAACGCGGACATGGTGGTGGGAGACAGGCTCTCGTCGACTTATTATCAGGAGAATAAGCGCCCCTTTCACAACTTCGGGAACAACCTGGTACGTGGGAGCATCAACAGGCTCTTTGGCTGCAACATAAGGGATATCATGACTGGATTTCGGGCTTTTTCCTATGCCTTTGTCAAGACATTCCCGGTTCTGTCCAAGGGATTTGAGATTGAAACGGAGATGACAATCCATGGTGTATACAACAACATGCAGATAGAAAATGTCATCATAGACTACAGGGACAGACCCGAAGGGTCTGTGAGCAAGCTCAACACTTTTGCTGACGGGTTTAAGGTATTAAGGACGATAGCAAGGCTCTACAGGAGTTATAAGCCCTTTGGATTCTTCAGCATTCTGGCAGGAATACTTGCGATTTTATCAATTGCATTTTTTATCCCTATTCTTACAGAGTACTGGGCAACTCACATGGTTCCAAAGATACCGACTCTTATAGTCTGCTGCTTTGTGATGATGGCTGCGGTTATAAGCGTGTTCACGGGACTCATACTCTCTACACTGGCCCTGAATGACAGAAGGCAGTTTGAGATGCAGCTCAATATGTTGCACCGACATAAAGTTAACGATTTACAGTAGAATTCTTAAGACTTTCTTAAGATTAGTGGCAGAAATGATTAATTTTTGCCTAAAACTATACAAAAATAAATTTATAGTGCTAGAATACATTTTGGTAAAAGGAGAAGAAGCAATGAAGAAGAATATCAAAATGGTTTTAGCACTTTTTTCATCCCTGAGCATTGCTCTTTCGGGATGTTCACTTGCCGGTACGCAGGCGCCTGAGGCGACTGAGTATTTGAGCGATAAAGAGTCGGAAGAAGAGGTGACCGTGGAAGAAGAGGATGCCGCTTCCGCTGAAGACTCGATTGTTGTTGTTAACAATCTCTTTGAGCCTGTACTTGAAGAACTTGAGCACGAGGACGAGATAATGGCTCAGAAGGCAGAGGAAGAAAAAGAGAAGGAACAGGAAGAAAAGGAGAAAGAGGAAGAGAAAGAGGAAGAGCCGGCCGAGGAAGAAGAATTCAGACACATCAATATTGTCTTCTTCGGAGACAGCCAGATAGCCAACGGCAGAAGCGACGGATCGGATATCCCCTCGATTCTTACAACAAGAGTTCCGAACTGCACTGTTTACAATCTTGCGATAGGTGGTTCCACAGCTTCTGTCGAGAAGAGTACAAGCACAGTAGATCCGGCATCGCTGCGATCCACATCATTTCTCGGGATGACATACTGTCTTGCCGAGAAGTCTGACAGGGACGAGACACTTGCCGATAACAACAGGACCGTTCTGGAGACCATGAATAAGGTAGATCCCGAAGAGGTTGATTATTACGTCATAGAGTACGGTGCCAATGATTTCTTCAATGAAGTTCCTTTGGATACACAGGAGTATGATCAGGCAGAGAAAGCCCATGCCTTCTATAATTCTATGTGCATGGGAATTGACGTGCTCAAATCCATCAGTCCGGATGCCAGATTTTTTATCATGTCTCCTTTCTATGGCGTTTATGTCAATGATGATGGGTCCTATGTCGGAGACTCATATATCGTAAGTAACGGAATCGGCACCCTTGCAGACTATGCCAAGAAGGCACGCAACGTTGCAGAAGATATTGAAGACACTTTCATAGACTGTATGTTCATATCAAGGTGCGATCTGTATCTTGATACAGCAAGTGAGTACCTCAGTGACAACCTCCATCTGACCCTGCTTGGCAGACAGATATTTACAAGGCTTTTGGCCCACAATATCAATTTTGCAATGGGATATGAGCCGTATGCTTATCTTGAGACTGACTTTATCAAGATTGCAGAATATGACACAGAGGAGACCTACAGATGCCGTGAGGATATCATGCGCGAGTACTATCCCGAATCCTGGGCCAAGTACATAAAGGGAGAGTTCCCTCTTGCGCAGCCATCGGAAGAGGCTCTTGCGGAGTACGGTGAGAAATCATCAGACGGCTGATATAATGAATACTGTTGATAACGTCACAGCCTGCAATGCGCGCTGTGGCGTTTTTATGTGAAGTATTCAAACATGCTTTTTTAATTCCTTTTCCTACTATTTAGGGGGAAAATGTGATAGTATGATGTCTGGGATTATTGTGGGATATAGCGGTGGAAAGAGGTGCAGCCATCAAGAATTACAGGAATGAATGGAAATATCAGTGCAATGAAGCTGAGCTGATCAAGATAGAATCTCTGGTTCAGAACGTGCTTGAGAGGGACGAGAATTCTACGGGTCCTTACACGATACATTCTCTTTATTTTGATGATGTCTTTGATTCCTGTGCAAGAGACACTTCTGATGGCCTCTTTAAGAGGTTCAAGTACAGGATCCGGTATTACGCGGATATGCCTGATAAGCTCTTTCTGGAGAGGAAGGAAAAGCTTGAAGGCAGATGCCACAAGAAGAGGTGCCTCATCACGGGGCAGGAGTATGACAGGATTCTTGCGGGAGACGTAAGTGACCTTATGTGGGAGACGGATAAGGAACTCCTGAAGCAGTTCTGTGTCCATTATCTAAAGAGAGGTTTTGCGCCAAAGGCAATCATCTGCTATGAGAGGTCGGCCTACGCTGAACCGATAACTAATGTCAGGATAACCTTTGACAGGAATATTTCTGCGTCAGATGAGTTTGACAGGTTCAGAAATGGGGATTATCTGAGGACTCCGATCCTTCCGGAAGGGCAGAATCTTCTTGAAGTTAAGTTTGACTATATACTAAACAGCACTTATCGCAGGCTCATATCTGACGAGAGCCTTGTCCAGAGCTCTTTTTCCAAATACTATCTTGGAAGATGCACTATCAATAAAAAAGAAAGGTAATAATACCAATGAATCTTATAGAACAGACTATTCACGACATATCGGCAGGCTATTCCAATCCGGCACTGACTGCATCATCGGTAATCTCAGTTCTTGCTATGGTGCTGGTATTGAGTCTTCTGGAGTATGCAGTATACAGACTTGTATCTCACAGGGCTTTTTACAGCAAGTCATTTAATATAAGTCTGGCCATACTGCCGTTTTTTATCGCAACCATCATCTTAAGTCTCCAGTCCAATCTTGTGATCACTCTTGGTACCATTGGAGCACTGGCCATAATCAGATTCAGGACAGCCATCAAGAACCCTGTTGATATGCTGTACCTCTTGTGGTCGATTCACATCGGCATCACCTGCGGCTGTCAGCTGTACGGCCTTGCAGTATCAACTTTTGTAATAGTTACCGTTCTACTTGTGATCTTTGAGAAGGTGAATCTTGGCAGGAAACCCTATGTTCTGGTGTTTCATGCAGATGACATTTCGGAGAAGAAGGTTAAGGATATACTGACAGGAGCAACTAAATCCTACAAGATCAAGAGCCGCAATTTCACACCAAAGGGCTGCGATTATGTCATCGATATTTCTCTGGATGACACAGAGGCGCTCTCTGCAGCTATGAGAGAGAGCGGAGTTACGAAGTTTTCCATCATCGAGTACGACTCAGATGATCTGTTATAATTGCCATGAATAAAAAGATTTCTCTTTTGATTATAATATCAGCACTGATCTTTCTTACGCTGATTCCTCTGCTTGCCGGAAAGAGTACCTCGTACTCCGGGGCCCTCATTTCCGGAGAGGAGGCAGAGGCTCTTATATCTTCCAGGTCTCTTAAACAGGACCTGGTCTTTTCTGTGTCTTTTAACGGAAGGAATCTTGTATATGATGAGACCTCCGGAACTTATTACTACTCAGTGACACCGGGCGATGACAGCTCCTTTACTCCGGACATCAGAGTGGAGTCTGATCATGGACTTGTCAGTGCAGCCTTTGTGGGATCCGAGATCACAGAGGACAGCATCAGATCCAATACAGGTATCCCGCTTCTTTTTTACAACAGAGACTACTATATGGAGGCAGAGTTGAAGTGCACCACGCTTCCCATAATGAGCATTGACTGCTCCGGCGAGATTGGTGATGAGTACACCGATATGACAATGGAGCTTGAGGACAACAGGAAGGAAGCGCTGAAGAATCTGGTAAAGTCCGACGGGCTTATAAGAAAAAGGGGCGGCATTACGGCTGAGTTTCCCAAGTTCCCGCTCAGACTTAAGCTTGTGTATCACTCTCCGGGCGAGAGCAAAAGGAACTATCGGACTTCGCTTCTTGGTATGGAGGAGAACAGCTCATGGATACTGTATCCTGCTTACAATGATGAGGATAAGGTGCGCAATGTCTTTTCACAGAATCTGTGGTATGACACCGTGGGAAGCATGAACTGTTTCGGGATCAGCACCGGCCCGGAGTACAGATATCTTGAGGTGTTCATGAACGGAAGCTATCAGGGACTCTATGCACTTGGGTATACCATCGACGAGACCGGAATGGGAATTGATCCTCGTGATGATGATCAGGGACTTTTCAAAAAAGTTCTGGATACAAGGTACGATCTTCTCGAGATGCGAGAGCGCAACGAGGATGCGGTGAGGGGCTACAGGCTCATAACGGATGAGGATGACCCGGAAGAGGGAATCAGCGACAAGTGGGGGGCTCTGGTGAGATATTTTCTGTACCTGGATGAGAACAGTGGGGATTCAGAGAAGCTCCTGGATGCAATAGATATTGATAACGCTATGTACTATGCCCTTTTTGTGGATATGGTCCAGGGAGATGACAGCATTTACAAGAATTTCTACCTGGCTGTTAAGAAAGATTCCCTCGGCAGGACAAAGACTCTGTACTGCCCGTGGGATCTGGATGCAACCTGGGGCAATGAATTTAAGGAGACGTCTCTTAACAGGTTTGCACAGTACTCCCACCCGGCTGATTACAATTTCTTCATGGAGGACACATATCTGGAGCAGGTGCTGGTGAATGCTGACACAGACACTTTGGACAGATTTATTGCAACCTACAGAGAACTCAGGGATGATCAGTGGTCTGATGAGAACATCACATCGTATCTGGATTCCTACGAAAAAGAGATCTTCGGATCCGGCGCTTACCTTAGAGAAATGGAGAGGTGGCCCGAAGCCAATTATATGGAAGATCCTCAAATGGGGCTGATTCGCTTTAAGAAATATGTTCTTGAGCGCCTGTCGGAATATGATGCGTACTTTGACCGGCTTGAATCGGTAAAGGGAGAGGGAACACTCATAAGAAGATGCGCAAGTCTTAAACACTTTGATGAATCTGACTATGTCATGGATATCAAGGACAGGTCCATTCTTCAGGATGAGGAGTATATCACCTTTATGGAGAGTATATGTCCCATAGATTTTTCGAGAGTGACTGAAGATGTGCGATATATAGTGTATCTGAGGGACAAAGACATGGTCTATTATCTTCCCGACATCGGAACTGTGGGAGATATGTATGATGGGGAGGACTTTACTCTTTCTATAGATCTCTATGAGGATGCGGACTATTTTCTGTTTTATGATGAGGGGAATTATACGGTATTCCTGAATGGGATTCCCTGCTACGACTCATCGCCTATAGTAAATGAAAAGCTGATCCTGTCGGCGGTATATCAGGGAGTCGGAAGCAAAGTAAACACTGCGCTTGACTATCATCTGGAAATCGACGCAAGTGTGGGTGAAGTTGCTCCGGAATTTTTGGGCAATCGTTAGCATAAACAGGTCATTTACCTTTATTTTAGCGGAGGTTGAAGAAACGTGCGCTGTAGGTTATACTTGTTGTGTTGTGAATCAGTAAGTTATATTTAATTATTATATAAATGATCTAAGGAAGGTTTACGTATGAAGAAAGCGCTGATTATCGGGGCCGGCCCCGCAGGACTTACAGCAGCCTATGAGCTCCTTACAAAGTCCAAGGACTATCAGGTTGTTGTGTTTGAGGAGACCGAGAAGTTCGGAGGCATCTCAAGGACTGTTGACTACAAGGGCAACAGGATGGACATGGGTGGTCACAGATTCTTTTCCAAGGTGCCTGAGGTTAATGCATGGTGGGAGAACATGCTGCCGCAGCAGGGCGCACCTACTTATGATGATATAGTTCTGAAGAGACCCATGAAGATGAAGGCGGGAGGACCTGACCCTGAGAAGACTGACAGGGTAATGCTCAGGCGTAACCGTGTATCCAGGATCTTTTTTGACAAAAAGTTCTATGACTATCCCATTTCCCTCAAGGTTGAGACCTTCAAGAACATGGGACTTATCAAGACCATAGCCTGCGGATTTTCCTATATGCACGCGATGATCTTCAAGAGAAAAGAGAATTCCCTTGAGGATTTCTATGTAAACCGATTCGGCAAGAAGCTCTATTCCATGTTCTTTGAGTACTACACGGAGAACCTCTGGGGCAGGCACCCTTCAGAGATAGATCCTTCCTGGGGAGCACAGAGAGTTAAGGGCGTATCGATCCTGGCTGTTCTGAAGAATGCTTTCAGGAAGAAATCAGGCAAGACAGGCGGCAAGGTAGAGACATCACTCATCGAGGAGTTCAGCTATCCAAAGCTCGGCCCCGGACAGCTCTGGGATGTAACAGCTGAGGAAGTTAAAAAGCTTGGCGGTACCATAATTATGAATGCCAGGGTTGTTAAGATTCGCAAGGACGGCAATCACATCAAGGGCGTTACTTATCTGTGTGGCGGCAAGGAGATAGAGATTGACGGCGATATAGTGATCAGTTCAATGCCGGTCAAGGATCTGGTGGCAGGAATGAATGACGTTCCCGCAGATCCCGCAAGGATTGCTGCAGGACTTCCTTACCGCGACTACATGACGCTTGGAGTTCTTGTTCCGAAGCTCAATCTTGAGAACAAGACCAATATCAGGACAATAGGCAATATCGTTCCCGACAACTGGGTATATGTTCAGGACAGAACGGTCAAGATGGGACGATTCCAGATCTACAACAACTGGTCTCCTTATCTTGTCAAGGACCTTGAGCATACAGTCTGGGTAGGACTTGAGTACTTCTGCTTTGAGGGTGATTCAATGTGGAACATGACGGAGGATGAGTTCGCCAAGATGGCAATTGATGAGATGGTTACACTCAACCTCATCAGCAGTCCTTCGGAAGTCATGGATTATCACATGGAGAGGGTCAAGAAGGCATATCCTGCTTACTTTGACACCTATGAGGAGATGGACAAGCT
>CAMNOS010000062.1 GCA_946546925.1 uncultured Butyrivibrio sp. | reverse complement strand
AATAGAAACTATTAACTGTAGTCCTTAATGACTACATCATTACTATACTAGGAGGGAGACAAAGTGGCTGATAATCAGGATATGAATCAGAACCTGGATGCACAGCTTAATGCCATGACCAAAAAGCAGCTATTCTGGCAGAAGGTTGCGTCAATAGGAGTTCTGGGAATATTTGTTGTGGTGCTGATATCTGCTCTTATCATGGTGCCCAAGGTCACTATGACACTGTCCAATATTGACCGGGTATCCTATCAGGTACTGGAGTCAATGGAGGACATTGATAAGATGGTCGCCGAGATGACAGAAGCAAGTACCAGCCTCAACAGGCTGGTGAGCGAAAATGCAGATACCGTGTCCGGAGCTGTAGGGGATCTCGCCGGAATTGACTTTGAGGGCCTTAATAAGGCTATTCAGGATCTTGAGGATACTGTCGCTCCCTTCGCAGCCTTTTTCAGGAAGTTTAAATGATCAGCGAGGAATTTGCGATGGAAATCGAGTTATCAAGTTTTTTTAATCTCACTCACTACGAGTACGGCGAGGCGTACTTTGGAAGTCACAAGGGAATGCGCTACAGACTGGCCAGAGAGCCGCTGGAAAATGTCTTTTTCGTAAAAAAAGAGGACAGGGCTCCCGCGACCTTAATGGCAACCGTGTGGCCCGAACCCTATGCCTACGGCAAGACTGACAAGTCGCTTATGAAGAGCGAGAACTTTGAAGTCTCACAGGAGGGGCTTGAAAAAGCTGTGGAATGGATAAATGAGCAGTACGAAAGCCGCAGGGATGAGTGGAGTGACTGTATTTAAAAAAATATAAAATTCAAAAAAGGATTTTGAAGCCCTATGTCGAATAATAAGGATATGGGGCTTTTTTTATGCAGAAGAGTCCGGGATTTCGAAAAGAAATCAATCTTAATTACTCATCGACTTACCGGGGGTACACGACAACAGTGAAGATTCGCAAACAACTCGAAGAGAGAGAATCCCAGTTCTTGAACAAACATGCTACTCTCAGCATGAATTCCAGAGGAAGAGAAATACCGGAGAAGGAGTGTGACATAAGGCCTTGTTTTCAGAGGGACCGCGACAGGATCCTCTATTCCAAGTCTTTCAGAAGACTCAAGGACAAGACCCAGGTCTTTTTATCTCCTGACGGGGACCATTACAGGACCAGAATGACACACACCCTTGAGGTCTCCCAGAATGCCAGGACGATTGCCAAGGCCCTGCTTCTTAACGAGGATCTTGCCGAGGCGATAGCACTCGGACATGACCTGGGGCATACACCCTTTGGACATGCGGGGGAGAGGGCTCTCAATGCGGTATGTCCCGAGGGGTTTCGGCACAATGAACAGAGCCTTCGCATAGTTGAGAAGCTTGAGAACTATGGAAAGGGTATGAACCTTACCTGGGAGGTGAGGGACGGTATTGTCAACCATGAGATGGAGCTTCTGCCGGCAACCCTTGAGGGGAGGGTGGTGCGGCTTTCCGACAAGATTGCATATATGCACCACGACATGGATGATGCCATAAGAGGCGGACTTATGAAGGAAAGCGATGTTCCCGAGAGTCTTGCCAGAGTGATAGGCCACACCAACGGCGAGTGGCTTGATACCTTTATACATGACATCATAGCCAACAGCATGGACAGGGATGACATCAGGATGTCCGACGAAGTGTATGACGCCTTTCATGCCCTCCGGAAGTTCATGTTTGAGAGGGTGTACACCAACCCCGTCGCCAAGGGGCAGGAGGGGAAGGTTGAGGAGATGATCAAGATCCTCTACCACTACTACGTGGATCATGTGGAGCTGCTTCCCGGATACCTGAAAAGCATGATGGAGAGGGGAGAGGCATCCAAAGAGAGGATTGTATGCGACTATGTTAGTTCAATGACGGACAGGTATGCGGTTGCGGTATTTGAGGAGGTCTACATACCCAAGTCATGGACTGTTCTTTAACAGTAACGAAACGGGGAAAAGAAATTGCTTTACAACGATCAGATAAAAGACGAGGTGAGATCCAGAAATGACATCGTGGATGTGATCGGACAATATGTCAGCCTCAAGAAGAAGGGGGCCAATTATGTAGGGCTCTGTCCCTTCCACAATGAGAAGTCCGGATCTTTTTCAGTATCGCCCACAAGACAGATGTACCACTGCTTCGGCTGCGGAGTCGGGGGCGATGTGTTCAGATTTATTCAGGAATATGAGAACCTGACCTTTCCTGAGGCACTCAAGGTACTGGCCGACAGGGCAGGGATAGAGCTTCCACAGGCCGGGGACCCGGCCAAGGCAAGAGCCGAGAGGGACAAGAAACAGACCCTTCTGGAGATCAACAAGGAAGCTGCCAGATATTTTTACAGCAACTTAAAGGGCAAGAGTGGTGAAAAGGGTCTTGCCTATTTCAGGGAGAGGAAGCTCTCCGACGAGACCATAAGACATTTCGGCCTTGGGTATTCCAATATAAGCCCAGACGACCTTGTCAGGCACCTTCGGGAGAAGGGATACAAGGACGCACAGATAATCGAGGCAGGACTTGCCTCTTTTGATGAGAAGAGAGGCTGCCACGACAAGTTCTGGAACAGGGTTATGTTCCCGATAATGGACGCCTCGGGCAAGGTGATAGGATTTGGCGGAAGAGTAATGGGACAGGGTGAGCCCAAGTACATGAACTCCCCTGAGACGCCTGTCTTTGACAAGAGCAGGAATCTGTTCGGCCTCAATTATGCAAGGAGTGCCAGGGCGGGCTTCATGATACTCTGCGAGGGATATATGGACGTCATAGCCATGCACCAGGCGGGCTACAACATGGCGGTAGCATCCCTAGGAACGGCCTTTACTACAGGCCAGGCCATGATACTCAAGCGCTATACGGATACGGTTATCCTGTCCTATGACAGTGACGGCCCCGGGACCAAGGCAGCGCTGAGGGCTATAGAGATACTTTCGGAAGTGGGACTGAAGGGCAAGGTCTTAGATCTGCGGCCCCACAAGGACCCGGATGAATTTATCAAGAATGAAGGGAAAGAGGCCTTTGAGGAGCGGCTTAAGAATGCTCAGAACACATTCTTTTTTGAACTCAGGGTAATGGAGGATAAGGCGGACTTCTCAGATCCTGTCTCTAAGACAGAGTTCTACAGAAATGTTGCGGCAAGGCTCTGCGAGTTCACGGAACCACTTGAGAGAATGAACTACATAGAGGCCGCAGCTGCCAAATATAACATACCTCTTGAAGACCTCAAGAAACTTGTGGCAGACACAGCCGCCCAGGGAGCGGGAATCAGGAACACTGAGAAGCCAAGACCCGCACCTGTTGCCAAAAAGGCACCGGACGACGGGGCGAGGAAGAACCAGAGGCTTCTTCTTACCTGGCTTGCCAGTGAACCGCGGATCTATCCAAAGGTTTCGGAATGGATAACTCCTGACGATTTTGCGGATGATCTCTACAGAAGAGTGGCAGGAGAGGTCTTTGACAGGATTAAGGCAGGGGACTTTGTTCCCGCAAGAATCCTGGATCTTGCTTCAAGTGAAGAGGAGCAGAATCAGATATCGGCTATCCTCAATACCGAGCTTGTTCAGATCGAGACTTCAGATGAGCGAAGGAAGGCCTTTAAGGAGATTATCCTCTCAATAAGGCACTCCGGGTATGAGAGACAGAAAAAGGAGATGGCTCCCGACGATCCCAACTTCCTGACCAAAACGATACAGGCCAAAAAGGAACTGGAGAAACTGTCCCATGCGGACATTTCACCCGACTAATAAATTCGAAAATTATATCAAAAGAAAAGGAAAGAGAAAATGGCAACAAAGAAAGAGACAAGCAAAGAGGCTGTAAAAGAGACAGAGAAGAAGACTAAGGCTTCTGCATCCAAGACTGCCAAGGCAGCTGCAGAGACCAAGACATCTGCCAGGAAGACTACAGCCAAAAAGGATACTGCAAAGGCTTCAGATGAGAAAGAAGTAACTAAGAAAACAGCGGCTAAGAAAGAAGAAGCAGAAGCCAAAGAGACAGTTAAAAAGGTCAAAAAAGCCGCTAAGGCAGATGTAGCTGCTGAGGAAGCTGCAGAGCATGTGAAGAAGGCTGCCGGTAAGAAAGCTGCATCTTCTGATGGACAGGCAGAAGAAAAAGCGCCCAAAAAGGGCAGAGGAAAAGCTTCAAAGGCTGAGGCGCAAAAGGGCGAAGCTGCAGAGGGAGAGCTTGACGAGGCTTACAAGGAGCAGGTTGCCCAGAAGATCAAGGACATCCTTGCACTTGCCAGGAAAAAGAAAAACGTCCTCGAGTACGCTGAGATCAGCGACTTCTTTGCAGAACTTAACCTCAACGATGAGCAGCTTGATAACGTTCTTGAAGTGATCGAGAATTCCGGAATCGATGTGCTAAGGGTATCCGAGGTCGACGATGATATTCCCGATGATGAGGATATGGTACTTAGCGATGAGGATGAAGTTGACATGGAGAACCTTGATCTCTCCGTGCCTGACGGAATCAGCATTGAGGATCCCGTGAGAATGTACCTCAAGGAGATCGGTAAGGTTCCGCTTCTTACAGCTGATCAGGAAATTGATCTGGCTCAGGCTATGGAAGCAGGTCTCGACGCAGAGAAGACCCTTTCAGAGGACGTTGACGGCAAGCTCTCCGAAGAGGAGAAGAAAGCGCTCAACCAGGCCATCTACGAGGGCAATGAAGCCAAGAAGCGCCTTGCTGAAGCCAACCTGCGTCTTGTTGTCAGCATTGCCAAGAGATATGTGGGAAGAGGAATGCTCTTCCTTGA
Organism: uncultured Butyrivibrio sp.; assembly: GCA_946546925.1. GTDB lineage: Bacteria > Bacillota > Clostridia > Lachnospirales > Lachnospiraceae > Butyrivibrio. The sequence continues at coordinate 10,210 of CAMNOS010000062.1, read as the reverse complement.
CCTTATACAGGAAGGTAACCTGGGCCTTATAAAGGCTGTAGAGAAGTTTGATTTCAGAAAGGGCTTTAAGTTCTCAACCTATGCCACATGGTGGATAAGACAGGCTATCACAAGAGCAATCGCGGATCAGGCAAGGACCATCCGTATCCCTGTCCACATGGTTGAGACCATCAACAAGCTCATACGTGTGAGCCGTCAGCTTCTTCAGGAACTTGGCCGTGAGCCCCTTCCGGAGGAGGTTGCCAAGGAGATGAACCTCCCTGTTGAGAGAGTAAGGGAGATCCTCAAGATATCTCAGGAGCCTGTTTCTCTTGAGACACCTATCGGTGAGGAGGAAGACAGCCATCTTGGTGATTTCATACAGGACGACAATGTTCCTGTGCCTGCGGATGCCGCTGCATTTACCCTTCTCAAGGAGCAGCTGGTTGAGGTTCTTGACACACTTACAGAGCGTGAGCAGAAAGTTTTGAGACTGCGTTTTGGTCTTGATGACGGAAGGGCAAGGACTCTTGAGGAAGTTGGCAAGGAGTTCAATGTAACGCGTGAGCGTATCAGACAGATTGAGGCCAAGGCGCTCAGAAAGCTCCGTCACCCGAGCCGCAGCCGCAAGCTCAAGGATTACCTTGACTGATAGGAATATCTGATGGATATGAGTTTGGATTTGGAACGCCTTGTTCAGAAAATGTCAGAAAGGCTCATCGCAGATGCAGAGCTTTTATCCGGTGAGCCTTCCGTAAGTGAAGGCTCATCGGACGCAGGAAGCTGCTACAGATGTACTGCAGACGTTGGCTGTGACCACGGATATGTCTCCATGTACCTTGTCCTGCGCGGGATATCTAAGAGCGCAATTGCCATGGATGTCAGAAAGGGACCTCTTTCACAGGCAGAGGGCAATGTACATGAATTCGGACTGGAAGATAAGGTGAGCCTTCGGCTCTCAGACGGCCTTTCGGCTTTGGAACCCGGTGAGGCTGACAGCCTTGTCATCGCAGGAATGGGCGGAAGGCTGATGATGAGTATCCTTGACATGGCAGATATAAGAGCACTTGGCATACGCATGGGTGTATTGCAGCCGCAGTCAGAACTTATGCAGTTTCGGCAGTACATACGACAGCATGGGTATTGCATTGCCGATGAGAGAATTGTTTTTGAGGATGGCAAATACTATTTCCCGATGCTGATCGATTTTTCCCATGAATCCGGCGGCAGCAGTTCCCCTGGGATAAGAGAGCTTGCAGGTCTGTTATCGGATGGCGGGGATATAAGCCGGGACGATTATGAAACAGCACTGAGATTATCTGACAGATACGGCGTTTTCAATATATTGAGGCGGGACGATCTTCTTATCAGGTTCCTGCGTCACGGCCTTGAAGTGGGCAGATCGATCCTGACGGGGCTTGATCCGCATGAACATTCAGACAGATATGAAGAAGTGAATACAGAACTTAAGGATATGGAACTGATTCTTGCTATGATTTCCGAATGCCACTAAGGAGATGCTTATGATAAAGATCACTATTAATGGAGCTGAGAAAGAGTTTGAAAAGGGAATTACCTTTGAGGAGTTAGCCAGGGAATACCAGAAATTCTACGATGACAGGATTGCTGCGGTCATCTATAACGGCAAGATCCGCGAGCTTATCAAGTCTGCCAAGAAGGACGGAGTTCTGTCTTTTGTGACCGTAAGGGATAATATTGGTTTCAAGACCATGAGAAGGACTGCGGTCATGATCCTAATAAAAGCAGTGCTGGATGTAACAGGCGGCCGCAAAGATGTGACGACCAAGGTTGAGTTCACCATAGGGAACGGACTTTACTGCACCTTAAGAGGCATAAATGTCACCAAGGATCTTGTCAAAAAGATATCTGACAGATTCAGCGAGATAGTAAACAGCGCTCTTCCCATCACCAAGAAGGTCTACCCTCTTGATGAGGCCATTGAGATCTTTAAAAAGCAGGGGATGAATGACAAGGTGAGTCTTCTTAAATACAGGAGAAGCTCTGAGATCAATATCTACAAGCTTGACGGATATTATGACTATTACTACGGATATATGCTCCCCAATACGTCCTACATCGATAAGTTCAAGATCCAGAAATACCACGACGGGCTGCTCCTTACACTTCCTACCAGGAAGAATCCCGATAAGCTCATCGTATCGGAGCCAAGGGAGAAGCTCTTTAGTACAATGGCCCTTGCCAGTGACTGGGGAAGCATGATGGGCATAGAAAATGTGGGAGATCTTAACGATTACGTATGTGCCGGCAGAATCAATGAGATGATACTGGTGCAGGAGGCTCTTCAGGAGCGCAGGATCGGCGAGATCGCCATGGATATTTTTAAGAGGCTTGATGTCAAGTTCATTATGATAGCAGGCCCAAGTTCTTCCGGTAAGACAAGTTTTGCCAACAGGCTTTCGATACAGCTTCGATCCAACGGAATGGTTCCTCATCCCATAAGCCTTGACAACTATTTTGTCGACAGGGAGAATACTCCTCTCAATGAGGATGGAACCTACAACTTTGAGTGCCTTGAAGCTCTGGATGTCGAGCAGTTCAACAAGGATATGACAAGGCTCCTAAAGGGTGAGAGGGTTGAGATGCCGGAGTTTAACTTCATCTCGGGAAAGCGCGAGATGAACGGTAACTACCTGCAGCTTGGCAAGAATGATGTACTGGTGATCGAGGGAATACATGGACTCAATGAGAAGATGAGCTATGCACTTCCTGCAGAATCCAAGTACAAGATATACATAAGTGCCCTTACTACCCTGAGTATAGATGATCACAACAGGATAGCCACGACAGACGGAAGGCTTCTTAGGAGGATAGTAAGAGATGCAAGGACGAGAGGGGCCTCTGCCAAGAAGACGATCAGTATGTGGAGTTCTGTCCGCGCCGGCGAGGAAGCCAATATCTTCCCGTTCCAGGAGGAAGCTGATGCCATGTTCAACTCGGCTCAGATCTATGAACTTGCAGTTATCAAGCCCTTTGCAGAGCCGCTTCTGTTCTCTATAGCCAAGGATGAGCCGGAGTACTTCGAAGCAAAGAGACTTCTCAAATTCCTGGACTACTTTGTGACGGTTGACAGCTCCATGCTCCCAAAGAACTCCATCTGCAGGGAATTTGTAGGTGGCAGCTGCTTCAAGGTATGACAGATATATTTAGATACCACAGGCTGTCGCACCTTTTATGGTGTGGCAGCCTTTTCCGTTTTTTTTTGAGGTGTTATGAGATACAGAAAAAGGATTGTTGCTTTAATTGCATTAGCGGCAGTGTTTCTCTTTGTGCTTGCATCAGCGAGAAAAGATAATCCGCCAGGGTACGTGTTCGGATCAGAGGTGTGTGTTGAGAGCGGAGATCTTTGGGGCAGTGGCAGTATCTGGGAGATAACCGGAAGAAGTATAACTGTTATAACTGCTTCGCACGTAGTCGCAGATGAAGGAGATATCAGTGTGACCTTTCCAAATGGGGAGGTACTGCGAGGTGAGGTTCTGGAGAATGACCTTTTCAAAGACTACTGCTTTCTTAAGGTGGTTACAGACAAAGACCAGGCAGAATCCCAAGTGAAAACAGGATTACCGGAAGGCGTTAAGACCTTGGATAAAGATCGTGGATTTACTTCAATAAGACCTGCAGACTCTCTTCCGCAAGCAGGTCAGACTGTGTTCATGGTTTTGCCTTTTTCATCTGAGAGTGATACTATAGGCACTGTCGGACTTTTGCACGGCGCATCAGAGGATTCTGTTTATGTGGGAACGGTGATCAGCCCAAAAGTTTACTCACAGGATTTTGGCGAGGATGTTATCCTATGCAGCATAGGCGTTTTTGAAGGCATGTCCGGGGGCGGTCTCTTTGATGAAAAAGGACAGTACCTGGGACTTTTGCTTGGGGGGAATGATGACAGCGTAGGAGTGTTCCTTCCTGCTGGTGCGATAGTCCGGTAAAAAGACTTGATGGAAGGTGATATGAATTGACTGTTGAAGCATACTTAAACCCTGACTTTACTCTTTTGAAAATGCTGATATTCGGACTCATAACTCTTGCTGCAATAGGATTGAGTCTGCTTCTTATCTACGGCGTTACGATTCTGGTTGATAAGGCATCGGACAAAAGATATTCAGACTATGATGAAGAAGTTTCTCTGGAGGATGCTTTTGTCGACAAGTGCCAGAGATTTTTTGAGATGATAATTGCCGGGACTTCTGTTCTTTCTTTTTCCTGCGCATATGTGATATTGAATCACATAAGTGCACTCAAGCAGTCCGGAGTCATGGGCAATCTTACGGACATCGAGAATACGCTGTTTGACCTCTGGGCAGAAGGCAAGGATTTTATCCTGCTGCTGCTCATACTTGTTTCCTGTATCATAAATACGATCCTTGATTCCTGCATCATACCTCTTAAGAAGATCACAAGGGCGGAGAAGGCCACCATGAGGATGCTGGCTATGTTCTTCGTGATAATCCTTCTTCTGTATCTCAACTATATAGGAGATGAGAGCCAGTACAGCCCGGTAATGATGTATTACTTCGGACTTATGGTTGGACGATTTGTGTACTTTGATGCGTCTCTTGGAGATTTCATTGTTGCGCTTAAGAATATGTTTATCAACCTGCCGTGTATGCTCCTTAATCTGGCACTCACCGGAGGACTTTCTTTTGTAGGCTTTTTCCTCGGGTACTTCCTTGAGAGGAATTACTATATAATGGGAGTTTTCTATACCCACATTTTTATGCTCATATGCATATTCATCATTCATCTTATTTGGATGATACGTATGTTATACTATAAGGGATCCAAGAAAAAAAGAAAGGTGTGAAGAACTTTGAATATTATCCTTTTGTCAGGCGGATCAGGCAAGCGTCTGTGGCCGCTCTCCAATGATGTAAGAAGTAAGCAGTTCATCAAGATATTTAAGAACGAGGACGGGACATATGAGTCCATGGTCCAGAGAATGTACAGCAAGATCAAGAAGATAGACAGTGGTGCAACTGTGACGATAGCTACAAGTAAGAGTCAGATATCTGCGATCCACAATCAGCTGGGAACGGATGTCGGCATAAGTGTTGAGCCTTGCAGAAGGGACACATTCCCTGCAATTGCGCTGGCTACAAGCTACCTCGTGGACGAGATGGGGGTTGATCCTGCAGAATCAGTTGTAGTCTGCCCGGTGGATCCGTATGTTGATGACGAGTACTTTGAGGCTCTTAAGAAGCTGTCTGTTCAGGCAGACAAGGGCGAGGCCAACCTGGTACTCATGGGAATAGAGCCGACTTATCCCAGTGAGAAGTACGGATACATAATACCTGAGAACAAGGAAGCAACTTCCAGAGTTGTGAGCTTCAAGGAAAAGCCCACTGTAGAAGTTGCCAGGGACTACATCGAAAGAGGCGCCCTTTGGAACGGCGGCGTTTTTGCTTATAAGCTTGGGTACGTATTACAAAGAGCTCATGAGCTCATAGATTTTACAGACTATCAGGATCTCTTTTCCAGATACGAGAGTCTTGAGAAGATCTCTTTTGACTATGCTGTTGTGGAAAAAGAGGACAACATACAGGTTCAGCGCTTTGTTGGAGAGTGGAAGGATCTGGGAACCTGGAATACCCTGACTGAAGCGATGACAGAAAATGTTGTCGGAAAGGGCGTTATGAACGACACCTGCAAGGGCGTTCACATCCTGAACGAACTCAATGTACCGATCATTGCCATGGGACTTAAGGATGTTGTCATCTCAGCATCTCCGGAAGGAATTCTTGTCTCCGACAAGGAACAGAGTTCATACATCAAGCCCTATGTTGACGGTATCGATCAGCAGATAATGTTTGCTGAGAAGTCCTGGGGAAGCTATCAGGTTATGGATGTTGAGCCTGAAGCCATGACCATCAAGGTTATTCTCAACCCCGGTCATTCGATGAACTATCACAGCCACAAGATGCGCGATGAAGTCTGGGTTGTTCTCTCCGGTGAGGGAAGGACTATTGTGGACGGCATGGAGCAGCATATAAAGGCAGGAGATGTTATCACGATGAGTGCAGGCTGCAGGCACACTGTTTTTGCCGATACAGAGCTTAAGCTCGTGGAAGTGCAGCTTGGAACGGACATCTCGGTTGAAGACAAACAGAAATACCAGCTGGAGTGATGATCATATATGGCTAGTAATGTCACTAAAGCATCGCCGTTTCTGCTTAGCCCAGCAGGTAAGGACTACCTCTGGGGCGGGCAGAGACTTAATGATGACTTCGGAAAAAAACTGGATATGGATCCTCTGGCTGAGACCTGGGAGTGCAGTACCCATCCCGATGGACAGTCTGTTGCAAGGGGCGGCGAGTTCGACGGGATGCTGCTTGGGGATATCCTGAGTAAGAATCCTCATTTCCTCGGCGAGCATTCCAGGGAGCTGGGCGAACTGCCGATCCTTATAAAGTTTATTGATGCCAAACAGGATCTGTCGGTTCAGGTTCATCCAAGCGATGAATATGCCAGGGCTTTTGAGAACGGACAGCGCGGCAAGACTGAGATGTGGTATGTACTTGATGCTTTTGCCGGGGCCAGGCTGGTATACGGCCTGAGGCACGACTGCAGCAAAGAGCAGATTCGGGGATACATACAGAATGGGACCCTTGAGAAGCACCTTCAGTACGTTCCTATAAGGAAGAATGACGTGTTCTACGTGGAATCAGGCACGATCCATGCAATAGGTGCAGGAGCTTTGGTGGCTGAGATCCAGGAGAGCAGCAATCTCACCTACAGACTGTATGACTACGACAGGACAGACAAGAACGGCAACAGGCGTACATTGTCGATAGACAAGGCACTGGAAGTAGCGAATCTTAAGGGGCTTCAGGAACCAAGACAGAAATTGAGAGTCCTTAATTACCGCCCGGGAGCAGCCAGCGAGCTTTTATCAAGATGCAGATACTTTGAGGTCTTCAGGATGCTGGTCAACACTGAGAGAAGACAGGAAGTTTTTTACGCATCGGATGAGCTGTCTTTCAGAGTGCTCCTGTGCCTGGACGGTTGCGGCAGCATTTCTTTTGACAAGGATTGCGGCGGACGCTGCTATATTGACATTTATAAAGGGGACTGCCTCTTTATCCCTGCAAACAGCAAAGTGCTTAAGATCAGCGGTATGATGGAAATGCTGGACATCAGATGCTGAATTTAAAAAAATTTTGAATAAGTTGCAACATTTCTTTCCCTCCATTTGTCTACATGGTAGAAGGGCATTTAAGAGCCCAAAGACAAATTGGAGGGAATTATTATGAAAAAGAATTTAAGAGCATTATCAGCAGTACTTACAACAGTAGTGACAGCAGGGGCACTGGCAGGATGCGGAGCAGTAAGACAGGAGACACAAAGCGCAGTCTCTGACGGATCTGCAATCCCCAAAACAGACTATGACAGCTTTTATGTGGAGTCGGAAAGTGATGTGAATGCTGTTGCACCTGTTGAGGAAGAGGCAGCATGCGATGCAAGTACGGCGGAACCTTCAGAGAGTGCATATGCACCTGCTGCAGCAACTGAAAACAGATTGTTTGCAGGAAAGGCAGTGACTGAGCAGTCAGCAACCTGCGATTTTGACGATTTTTATTATGCATATCCCGAGAAGTACAACACTGAGTCCTATGACAAACCGGATGAGAACGGATTCTTTATGGCAATGGGAGAGCCCCTCTCAACTTTTGCGGCAGATGTGGACACTGCGTCCTATGCCAACGTAAGACGCATGATAGAAGAAGGGTACGATGCTGGAATGATTCCGCCTGAGGCAGTTCGCCCTGAGGAATTCATCAACTATTTTTCATATGACTTAAAAAGCGCAGGAAAAAGAGATAAATTCGGCGTGACATGCGAAGTTGCTCCCTGCCCCTGGAATGAGGATCATGATCTCCTGTTTGTGGGAGTGAAGGCAGAGGATAAGCTAGACGGGGATATTCCAAAGAGCAACCTTGTCTTTCTCATAGACGTGTCGGGTTCCATGGCCAGCCCCAATAAGCTGGACCTTCTCAAAAAGAGCTTCATCGATCTTGTTGACAATCTCCCTGGAGACGGATGCGTGTCAATCGTGACCTACGCAAGCAAAGAGGAAGTCGTTCTTGAAGGAGCCGATATGCGGGATAAAAGCAGGATCAAGAGGGCTATAAGATCCCTTGAAGCCGCAGGATCGACAGCAGGGGAGAGAGGCATGGAGATGGCCTATGAAGTGGCGAAGGACTACTTTATCGAAGGCGGCAATAACCGCATAATAATGGCCACCGACGGTGATCTCAACGTAGGTATATCAGATCCCGATGACCTTGAGAAATTTATCAAGGGCAAAAAAGATGACGGAATCTTCCTGTCGGTTCTTGGCTTTGGCGAAGGCAACTACAAGGATGACAGGCTTGAGAGACTGGCAGACTGCGGCAATGGCAACTACTCATACATCGACTGCGAAAGTGAAGCCGGAAAAGTTCTTGTCGACGAAATGAGCTCCACCCTGGTAACGGTTGCCAAGGATGTGAAGTTCCAGATAGAGTTCAATCCCGCAGTTGTCAATTCCTACAGGCTCATCGGATACGAGAACAGACAGATGGACGCAGTGGATTTCAATAATGACAAAAAGGACGGCGGCGAGATCGGATCCGGACACAGTGTAGTTGCACTTTACGAGATCGTGACTGAGGGCAGCAGATCGGCAATTGACCTTAAGTATCAGCATGGTGACAAAGATGATGCATCCGATGAATACGCTACCATCAAGATCCGCTACAAGGAGCCTGAAGAAGACACATCAAAGCTTTGCAGCTTCGTTGTTGCAAAAGACAGCTACAGTGATGAGCCGAGCGAAAATCTGACATTTGCAGGACTTGTGGCAGAGTTTGCAATGCTTCTTTCGGGCAGTGATTACTCAGGTGACATTTCTTACCGCGACATTATAAACAGCTACAGGCAGCTTGATGAGACAGATGACTACAAGGATGAATTCATATCACTGGTGCGCCTTATGGACAAGAGAAGCTGATATGTTATAAACTAACTCCCGGAGACAATCTGCGACATCCGATTGACTTCGTATGAGATTTTCTTGGGATTTTGTCCGGGAGGTTTACGATGGATTTTGCTCTTGATAACAGGAGCCCCTGGTGGGAAAGATTTATAATGGCTTTATTTGAGGCAACCTGCAGACTTGCTGCCGGGCTTCATGCAGCTTTGGCGGAGAGTTCTTTTGCCGGTGATAAGGATACTGATGGAGAGCTTTCTGTAACTGAGAGGGCAGGGCGGCTTATCGATGTATACGGAAACAGCATTTTGAGGCTTGCCTATTCCTATCTGCACAACATGAGTGACGCTGAGGATATACTGCAGGATACACTGATTCAGTACATCAGATCCGCACCTTTGTTTGAAAGCCCTGACAACGAGAAGAGGTGGCTCTTAAAGGTCGCTGCTAACATCAGTAAGAACAGGATCAAATACAACAGCTACCGTGAGACGGATGAGCTTATGGAGGAGCTGGTGGCTGAGGATAAAGAGGATTTGTCTTTTGTGTGGGAAGCAGTCAGGGCACTTCCTGAGAAGTACAGGGAAGTGATACATCTATTTTACGAGGAGGGACTTAGTACCAAAGAGATAGCAGACACCCTTGGAAGAAAAGAAGCAACGATCCGCTCGGACCTGCTAAGGGGTCGGGAGAAACTAAAAACAGTTCTGAAGGAGGAATACGACTTTGAGTAAGTATAACGAAGTGATGGAACATATAAAAGTCGATGACTCCATGAAGCAGCGCCTCCTTCAGAATCTGGAGAAAAGTGACCGGATAGAAAGCGCAGCCAACCTGCAAAAGGAGGGAGAGGCCGATAAGGGCAAGGCTCATGATGACAGGCATGATAAGGATAAGGTTCATGATGATGAGCATGACAAGGGCAAGGCTCATGATGACAGGCATGATAAGGATAAGGTTCATGATGATGAGCATGACAAGGGCAAGGTTCATGACGACAGGCGTGATAAGGACAAGGCCGATAATAACGGTCATAATCATGGCAGGATAAGTAGCTTTGGTGACAGATTTAGTAAGAGTGTAAGGCGCTTTGGCGGCCTTGCAGCCATGTTTGCAGTCCTGCTGGTCGGTGCTGCCGCGGTCATTCAGATCACAGGAAACCATGGGGATTTCTCGACGAGTCCTTCCTTCAACTCGGCACCTGCCGAGAGTGCAGTGATGGAA
>CAMNOS010000061.1 GCA_946546925.1 uncultured Butyrivibrio sp. | reverse complement strand
GATGAAGGTTGTCATCGACAGCTCTTTTTACACAGGAAGGCCTGTGGAGCCGGGAAAAGACAGGATCCATATCTATGCCTCTTTGGCGGATGCAAAGAAGGGGATTGAGATTGAAAATGCCGGAGACTATTATCAGATACTTGGCTACAGCAATAACGTAAGGGCAGGAACTGCCAGGATAACGCTCAGGGGCAGAGGGCTCCTTGGAGGAACAAAGACCTATACCTTTAAGATTAAGAAGATGCCTTACAGCGGATAATTTAGTACAAAATATTCCATATTTGGAATAGTGTAAGCACTTACAATTGCAAAACCTTACTGATATTATAATGATGTCAGTAAGGTTTTCTTTTGCATAGTAAAATATTTACAGAAGATTCTTTTAGATAAACTGACGTTGGTGGTTTTGATGGTTGATCACAGGAGGCCTGCCATGGGAGATGGGAGATTCGATCTTATAACATTTGGAGAGATTATGCTTCGCCTTTCTCCGCCTAATTACGAGCTTATGACCAGGGGAGATGTGTTTGACAAGCGGGCAGGCGGTTCCGAGCTTAATGTAGCGTCCGGGGTGGCTCTTTTGGGGCTTCGCACCGGCGTTATATCAAGGCTTCCCCAGAATGCGCTTGGGACCTTTATCAAGAACAGGATAAGGTTCGAGGGCGTCTCCGACGACTATCTGATATACGATGAATCACCTGAGGCAAGGCTCGGCATCTACTACTACGAGAACGGGGCAGCACCGAGGAAGCCTTCGATCGTATATGACCGGATGAATTCGTCCATCACCAGGATCTCTTTGGATGAAGTTCCACAGAGTGTCTACAAGAACACAAGAATGTTCCACACAAGCGGCATCACCCTTGCCCTTGGCAAGAGCACAAGGGAAGTGGCAGTAGCCATGATAAAGAGGTTCAAGGAAAGCGGTGCCCTTGTTTCCTTTGATTGCAACTACAGGGCGAACCTTTGGAGCGAAGAGGATGCGAGAAATACAATAAAGAGTATTCTTCCCTATGTTGATATTCTCTTTGTTTCAGAGGAGACCAGTCGCCGTATGATGCAGAAGGACGGGGATCTTCACAGCATAATGAAGAGCTACACACAGGAGTTTCCTGTCAAGATAGTCTGCACCACACAGCGTGAAGTGATAAGCCCCAAGAAGCACAATTTTACTTCGACGATCTACAGCGCCACCAAAGACGCTTTTTACACAGAAGAGCCCTATAAGGGCATAGATGTTATAGACAGGATTGGCTCGGGAGATGCGTATGTATCAGGCGTTCTGTACGGACTGCTTAAGTACGACGATGTACAGAAGGCGCTCTACTACGGCAATGCCACTTCCAGTGCCAAGAACACGGTTCCGGGAGACCTTCCCGCCTGTGACCTTCAGGTCATTGACAGCATCATCCGAAATCACCACACCGACGGACCCGTCAGTGAGCTCAACAGGTGATTCGTCTAATTTTGCCGATCTACGTTCGCCATAACGTATTTCCTTTCAAAAACCTCAAACGGCAGGTGTAATACCTGCAACCCCAAAAGACCGGCCAGCGCCGGTCTTTTTCGTGCATTCTTGCTGCACCAACTTGACAACCCGCATTAAAGCTACTAAAATCGTACCTAATATAAATACGACGTTGATGAGGAATAGTAGCTGCGTAAGCGTCACAGAGAGAGGGCCGAAGGTGGAAGGCTCTTACGTGTAAACAGTGAACCTGCCCCGGAGTCCTGCGTGAAAGCGGCCGAGATATTTGAGCAAGCGGCAGAAACGGTCGTTACAGCCGAGTAAGCGCAGCGTTCCCCGCGTTAAGGGATTAATTAAGTGGAATCTGAAGCTCTTTTGACTGAGAATGCAGATTTAAATAGGGTGGTACCGCCGATTAGCCTTCGGTCCCTGTTTTATGGGGATGCGAAGGCTTTTTTATGTTAATGCTCCGCAGTCCCGTGAAAAAGCGTTCCGTTATGGATGCACCTTATATCAGAATTAAAAAGGAGAAAAACTATGTCAGACAACAAGAAATTAGTTGCAGAGATCACCTCAATGGATGAGGACTTTACACAGTGGTACACAGACGTGTGCATCAAGGCAGACCTTATCAGCTACTCCAACATTAAGGGCTGCATGGTCATCAAGCCTGCAGGCTACGCCATTTGGGAGCTGATACAGAAGCACCTTGATGCCAGATTCAAGGAGACGGGAGTGCAGAACGCGTACCTTCCCATGTTCATCCCTGAATCACTTCTTCAGAAGGAGAAGGATCACGTGGAAGGCTTTGCGCCGGAAGTGGCATGGGTTACCCACGGCGGACTTGAGCCCCTCACAGAGAGGTACTGTGTACGTCCCACATCGGAGACTCTTTTCTGCGATTATTACAAGGGAGAGATCCATTCCTACAAGGACCTTCCTCAGGTACTGAACCAGTGGTGCAGCGTTGTGAGATGGGAGAAGGAGACAAGACCGTTTCTTAGAAGCCGCGAGTTCCTCTGGCAGGAGGGACACACAGCCCATGCCACCATGGAAGAGGCTGAGGAGAGGACACAGCAGATGCTGAACGTATATGCTGATTTCCTTGAGAATGACATGGCAATCCCTGTGATCAAGGGACAGAAGACAGATAAAGAGAAATTTGCAGGAGCAGAGGCAACCTACACGGTTGAGGCGCTCATGCATGACGGAAGGGCTCTTCAGAGTGCGACCAGCCACAACTTCGGCGACGGCTTTGCAAAGGCCTTCGGAATTCAGTATGCGGGCAAGGACAACCAGCTTCACTATGTATACCAGACTTCATGGGGCCTTACAACAAGGACCATCGGTGCCATGATCATGGTACACGGCGACAACTACGGACTTGTTGTACCGCCCAAGATCGCTCCTGTACAGGTTGTTGTAATTCCTATCCAGCAGAAGAAGGAAGGCGTCCTCGACGCCGCTTACGGCATAGCAAAGAGTCTGTCTGAATTCAGAGTTAAGACAGATGACACCGACAAGACACCCGGCTTTAAGTTTGCTGAGCAGGAGATGCGCGGAATCCCGATCCGTGTTGAGATCGGACCCAAGGATCTGGAAGCGGGCAAGTGTGTACTTGTAAGACGTGACACCAGGGAAAAGACAGAAGTTGCCATCTCAGATGTTCCCGCAAAGGTTGGCGAACTTCTCGATCAGATTCAGAACGACATGCTCGCAAGAGCCAAAAAGCACCTTGAGGAGCACACATTTGCAGCTCACAACAAAGAGGAGTTTGCAGAGGCCTTCAGGGAGACAAAGGGCTTTGTCAAGGCTATGTGGTGCGGCTGCAGGGAGTGTGAGGACAGAATCAAGGAAGAGTACTCCGCTACCAGCAGATGCATTCCTTTTGAGCAGGAGAATCTCTCAGATACCTGCGTGGTCTGCGGCAAACCTGCAACCAAGATGGTTTACTGGGGCAGAGCTTATTAATATTTAAGACCCGGAGAACGTAATATACCGGACCGTCTGGTACTTCACCAGGTGGTCCGGTATAATTTTACCCGGGTCTTTTTTTGAGTTTACCGCCCCATCATGTGGGCGTAGTGCTCTTTTTTGTAGTCGTACATGCGCTTGTCGGCCAGCATGAATACTGTGTGGGGATTTTTGTCATCGGTCTCGTGACTGAAGGCATAACCATAGGATACGCTGTGGTTTATCTCCACATCTTCTTTATCCAGTTCCAGAAGCTTTTCATCCAGGGTCTTTAACAGACTGTCAAGTTTATCCGATTCTATCCTGTCTATGAGGACTATGAACTCATCGCCGCCTGTCCGGTGGCAGGAGCCTGTGCCGTTAAACACGGCTGCCAGCGTGGCCGCAAATGACTTAAGAAGCCTGTCTCCCGCGGGGTGACCTGAGTTGTCGTTGACTTCCTTAAGACCGTTGAGATCAAGGGAGACCACGCAGAAGTCAGATTCTGAGTTGTTAAGTTCGTGCATCTTTTCATCACAGCTGACCCTGTTGGGGAGCCCGGTGAGATTGTCGATGTAGGCAATCTTGGTGAGCGCTGCATACTCCTGCTTTTTGGCAAAGGAGTGTGTTATGAAGATAAAGTAGTTGAGCAGCTGCATCATTGTAAAGAACAGCGCACCTGTGGGTATGAGAGCAATGAGTACGACACTCTGCCTGTAATCCGCCATGCGCTTTGTGATCGCCACAACCGCATAGAGTATCAGCGATATAGTAAGGACTGTGAGTCCCAGCATGGAAGTCTTAAGTGAGATTGTCGCGGATTTGTCTTTTATATCGATGTAGTCGTAGGTAAAAAGAAGCAGTATCCCGACAAATGCGATCACGTAATATGGTTTCTGGAAGTGGTTTATGTGGACTATATTTAAGAAGTGCATGATGATAAAAAATGCCGAAAAGCCCACGGTTGCAATGCCCATTACGTGTGTGACTATGTTGTTGTGCCTCTTGTGAAGGTCCAGAACTATCATGTATAAACAGGGCGACATGAGGTACATGCAGATGAACTCCATGGTCGTCGATACCCCTGACGGAATCAGAAAGTCCAGGATGTTAAACGAAGTCAGCATCCATCCCCCGAGAATTGTGTTCAGCAGTGAGAAAAAGATCTGATTGGAGACCCCGGAGGACCTTATGAAAAACAGCAGGGATATGATCAGGAAAACAACTCCGAAGATGATCAGAAAGCACCCTGTAAGTAAGGGGTAGAGCGCTGAGTGCAAAAGATATCTGTACAGATCAGAGAACTCTCCCACTATCGGGTTTGATATGTCAGCCTTGGTTTCATTTTCAAGGACTGTGAGCTTGATGGAAAGCCTCTTTCCGGCATAGTCCTGAGGAAGTGGGATCGCACTGTAGCCAATGCCCACAAAGCTCCTGTCGGCAGAGGCGTCGGTATATCTGCTGTAGAGAAACTTGTTGTCCAGATATACTTCAAAGGAACAGTACTGGGTCTTGAAGAAGATATAGGGGAACTCAACGCCCATATCCATCAGCGGCTGAACATGGCTCAGTATGATGATATCTCCCCTGGAAAAAGTAGATCCCACCTGCTCACTCATGGATTCCAGATTGGTATTGAGGTACTGCCTGTTGTGATAGGTGACGGTCCAGCCCTTTTCCAGTCTGGCGATCATGTGCTCGGGGGTGAAGGAAAAGAACTTATACAAACCCAGTGCGGTTATGACAACGAGTGAAATGGAGATGGCATAGAGCGCTATTGTCTTACGCATTGGCTGTCACCCCCTTTGACCTTTTAGACTGATGCTCCCGCTTCATCTCGTACATGCGGTTGTCAGCAAGCATATAAACCTCCTGGGCAGATCCGGAGGGGACCTCATGACTGTACGCATAGCCATATGAGGCGCTGTACTGGAACCTGGTCTCCTTCTTGTTCCAGTTGTTTATTGTTGAGTAGAGCCCGTGGATGCGTCTTGTGCAGCTAAGGGCCCTGTCGTCGGTCAGGATCACTATGAACTCGTCACCGCCCATTCTTCCCACGAGGTTGGCGTCAAGGAAGGAGTCGGAGAGAATGGTTGCAAAGCCGGATAAAAGCCTGTCGCCCTCGTGATGCCCCAGGGTGTCATTGACTTCTTTTAATTTATTGAGGTCAAGACTTATTATCACATAGCTTCTGTGCTCATCACTGAGCATCTCCATTATCTGTTCGCACCTTGCTCTGTTGGCAAGTCCTGTCAGAGGATCGGTGTATGCCAGAGATGAGAGCTTGCTCTGCATGGAATCAATATTGGCATTGTAGATGATGTAGAGCATATAGCTGATAAGAAGCCCTGAGACAAATATGATCGAACCCAGAAGGAAACCGTTGATTGAGGCATATCCCTCATGTGCGGTGTCTATATACTTCTGGTAATTGTATTTAAGTATATCCACGACAGAAAAGAGCATGAAGATCAGAAGGCCAAGCCTGAAGAAATTGTCAGAGGTAACAAGAGGCTTATCCTTATCCGTGTAAGTGTCAAAGAAGGTCCACATAAGAATGGAGATCGCTGCAAGGCCTTCCGTACCTGCCAGCAGGTGCAGTCCGGGTGTAAACTCGTAGATCCTCCCAGAGAGAAACACCGTCATCACAAAAACTGTTGAGAAGACACCCATATTGATGAAAAAGAGTATCCTGAAAAATGTCTTCAGCTTCCCTTTGTACACGGACATCAGGTATCCTAGTATGCCTGTCGGAATGTTATAGAGAGCTGAATACTCACTAATCATGTTGAGGGTAGAGTTGTTGCAGAAAAGATCCACGATCCCATAGTAACTGTAGGCGTAGAGTCCAAGAAGAATAGAGATCATGCCGCTGAAGAACAGCCTGAAATCATTGTCGTGGAAAAGAACCATATAGGGTGAGAGGATGATCAGCATGATTCCCAGCATGATAAGAAAGGCACCAACCACGATGTTTCTGTGCATCTGTGAGAGCTGTGCGGAAAAGAGCGTCTCCCTGTCTGCCACAACAATGGGTGAAATTCCGGAAAACGCACGCTGTCTGCTCCCTGTCAGCACGAATTTAAGCTCTTTTCCCTGATAATCATTGCCAAGGGATATGAAATTAAAGTGCTTGGGAACTGATTTCTGATTGTTGTAATAGTCGCCGCCGTAGCTGTAGATGAGCTTGCCGCCAAGAAAGACTTCGATGAGGGCATGGATAGTGTAGATTGAGGCGCCCGGACACTCGATGTCGAAATCTTCAAGAGTCCTTGTAAGAACAATAGTATCTCCTGAATTGACAACGCCGACATCGGTCCGTGCAAGTGATGTGGAATCTATAACCTTGCCGTTGAGCGTGGCAGACCAGCCCTCGTCGAGATTGAAATACCTGCGTGAAGGCGTAAAGAGAGTATCAATATAATATAAAGCCACGCACAGAATGACGATAAGTACCAGTACAGCCAGGAGCTTGTCGTGGCGGTGAGAAGTCCATAATTTCATCTATTTATCCTCTTTATTCCATATATTTAAGTATATAACCATAAGCATAAAATTCATAGAGAATTCTTCACAAAAGCGGGTCTTTAGTCTATTATGAAGGTATGAAGATCAAAATGCCGGAGAATGCAAAATTAATCCTCGATACCATACATAAGGCTGGTTTTGAGGCATATATAGTTGGCGGCTGCGTCAGGGATGCAGTTCTGGGAAAAGAGCCGTCGGACTGGGACATTACTACCAATGCCCTTCCGGGTGATGTGAAAAAGCTCTTCAGAAGGACGATCGACACCGGGATCGAGCACGGAACCGTGACTGTAATGCTCGGAAAAGAGGGCTATGAAGTCACCACCTACCGGATAGACGGAAAGTACGAGGACTCAAGACATCCCAGCGAGGTCACATTCACAAGGGATCTTGTGGAGGACATGAGGCGAAGGGATTTCACAATAAATGCCATGGCCTACAACGATGAAGAGGGCCTGGTGGACCACTTTGGAGGTATTGATGACCTTGAGAAGAAGATCATCCGGTGCGTGGGCAGCCCCGTGGAGAGGTTTACCGAGGATGCCCTCAGGATCATGAGGGCTGTAAGGTTTGCCGCGCAGCTTGACTATGAGATAGAGGAAGAGACCAGAATCGCCATCAAAGAGCTCTCACCAAACCTTCGTAAGATAAGTGCGGAGAGGATACAGACAGAGCTGGTCAAGCTCATCACATCGGATCACCCCGAGAGGATAAGGACAGCTTATGAACTTGGGATCACTGCCGTAGTCATTCCGGAGTTTGACAAGTGCATGTGGACCGAGCAGGTTAATATCCACCACATGTACAACGTGGGTGACCACATAATTGAGACACTGCGTTACGTAAGAAACGACAGGGTATTAAGGCTCACAATGCTCATGCATGACATCGGAAAGCCTGAGACCATGCTCATGGACGATGAGGGAGTAAGCCACTTCTATGGCCACGAACTCGTGAGTGCGCAGATGGCAGACAAGATAATGAAGCGCCTTAAGTTCGACAGGGATACCATGGACAGAGTGTGCAACCTAATTAAGTACCACGATGAGCGCTATCCCGCAGAGCCTGCAGTCATAAGGCGGGCTATCCACAGAGTAGGGGAGAGGGACTTTCCTCTTTTGTTTGAAGTGAGATTCGCAGACACCATGGCGCAGAGCACCTACATGCGGGATGAGAAGCTAAGGCTCATTGAGGAGGCTAAGGCAGTCTATGAAAAGATAATAAGCGACGGGGACTGTGTCAGCCTCAAGAAACTTGCCGTAGGCGGTAATGACCTCATCGCTCTCGGAATACAGCCCGGCAGGGCCATAGGGGTAATATTAAACGCCATGTTGTCCGATGTAATTGATGAACCGACACGCAACAACAGGGAATATCTGCTTGAGCCGGAGCGCTTAAAGAATGTATACATGAAGGATCTGTGACGGAGGAAGAAGTGAAAAGATCATCAGAAGCCTTAAAAAGACTTACAGCAATCATACTCTCAGCTGTAGTTGTCATATCATCGCCTCAGGGGATAGTAAGAGCGTCAGAAGGCGGGGAAAAAGTCAGCATATCTCTGATAGGGAAGTACGACTCTGCAGATACTGCTGCGATCAGGGATATCGACACTAAGGCTAAGACCATAAGGTTCAGGAACCATGCCACAGGAAAGACTTATACTCTTTCCTATGACAACACAAGCATGATCTATGACGCAAGAGGGACGGCACTTTCAGCATCTCTTCTGGAAGTTGGTCAGATTGTGGATGTGACTTTTTTAAAGAGCTCAAGGCACATCACTACTCTCAACGTGTCTAAGGATGCCTGGACCATTGAGAACACCAGAGACCACGAGCTTGTCAGAGGAGACGGAACAGCAAGAGTTCAGGGAGAACTTTACAGGATAGACCAGAGGACTCTTGTTATGGCAGACGGATCCCTTTCTCTTCCGGAGGATGTACTTGCAACGGATACCGTGACGGTAAGCGGCCTCGGACGGGAGATCTACAGCGTCATGGTCACAGGAGGACACGGCTATGTGAGCCTCTCCTCAGATACTGTTGAGGATCATTCTCTTGTAGGCGCATGGCTTGAGCTTGACAACGAAGTGATCCACAGGATTTCTCCCAATATGCTCCTCTCCGCACCGGAGGGAGACTACAACCTGCAGATACTGGGAAACGGCGCGAACTACACATCCGAAGTCAGCATAGACCGCAATAAAGAGACGGTGGTTGACACCAGCAGTGTCAACATCACCAAACCCAAGGAAGGACTTGTTACTTTCCAGATAATCCCCGAGACTGCGGAAGTGTTTGTCGATGGGGAAAAGGTGCTGACAGATACCCCTCAGTCCATCAGATACGGCTATCACAACCTCAAGATCGTGGCAGAGGGCTACGAGACACAGGACAAATATCTCAAGATCGGCACAGCGAAGTCCGTGATCAGTATAGAGCTTGAGAAGGAGGGTGCATCAGACTCAAAGTCCTCTTCGGAGACTTCGGGAGCTGATGTGGGGGATGCTTCAAGCAGCAGCTCTGAGAAAAAGAGCCTTACGCCCAGTACTGCTGATGTCTCGGAGATTGCCAATTCATCCGCATCGGGATCGACCATAAGTGAGAACTCATCAGGTGAAAATACGAAACCTGCATCAAAGGTAATAGAAGGCTACAAGATTTATTTTGACAAGCCCTACGGAGCAGAGCTCTATTTTGACGGGTCATACATCGGAATGATCCCTGTGAGCGTCCCCAAGGTATCCGGCAGTCACGAGGTTATCCTCAAAAAGGACGGCTATGAGACAAAGAGCTACCGGGTCAGCATCGACAAGGATGAAGTGGACCTAAACTACACCTTCCCGGATCTTGTTGAGATCAAAGATGATGACGAAGATGTAGATAAGGACAAAGACAGGGATAAAGACAAGAATAAAGACAAAGATTCATCGTCTGGTGATGACTCTTCCAAGAACGACTCTTCGTCTTCCGATGATTCCTCATCAAAAGAAGATACGACACCGGCAGATGACTCATCTTCCGATGATTCCGCATCCGGGGATGACACCTCAGCTTCAGACGATGCTTCAACCGGTGACGATTCATCACAACCCGGAGATGCCTCTGCGGGAGAGAGCGGGGCGGCATCAGACTCTTCGGGCTCTGAAGATGGCAGGACGGGCGAAGACGATAATAAGGACAATAACAGCGACAGCAGTAAGGAGGAGGGAAGCAGCGCTACGGAGGTTTCCGGGGCTGATTCACAGACTAAAGAAAATGAGACTGGATAAGTATTTAAAAGTGACACGACTTATAAAGAGAAGAACAGTTGCCAATGAGGCCTGCGATGCGGGGAGGGTGCAGATCAACGGACGTCCCGCCAAGGCATCAGCCGAGGTAAAGGTCGGTGATAAGATCACCATAGGCTTTGGCAACAAGGATGTATCCGTGGAAGTTCTTGATGTTCAGGAGACCATCCACAAGGAAGACGTTACCAATCTGTACAGGTATATCTGATTGACAGGTTAAAAATCCTTGTATTACAATAAATATAGTGGGGGCAGTTTTGGCATTTTCAGACTGTTCCTGGATCTTATGAAAAGAAGTGGGGTAAAATATGGCTGCCAGAGCACGTTATAAGAGGCGTCGCTTCCAGAACAGGGCCGGCATCGTATGGGCCAGTATCGTGGTGCTGATCCTTGTGACGGTCGTGTCCATAAAGAGCATCGGACTTCTCCAGAAGGCCAGGGAATATCAGGCTAAGGAGGCTCAGCTTACACAGCAGATAGAGTATGAGACTCAGAGGACCGAGGAGATTGCCGAGTTTGAGAGATACACTGAGACGCGTAAATACATAGAGGATACAGCCAAAGAGAAGCTGGGACTTGTTTATCCGGGTGAGATAATCTTCAAGAACACGGATGACTGACAGATCGATGACACGGCGCAGACTTATGTACGGGGTTCGTATTGGTCTGCGCCTTTAATTATGCAAAAGAAAATGGACAGATTTACCACAAAGGTTTTGAACTTCATACAGAAAAACGCAATGGTGACGGAAGGCATGGGAATCATCGCCGGCTTTTCCGGCGGCGCTGACTCGACAGCTCTTTTGTCTGTATTGTGGGACCTTAAGGACGTACTTAAGATCTCGGTCACGGCCATCCACATCAATCACTGCATCAGGGATGAGGCGGACGAGGACGAGGATTTCTGCAGACGCTACTGCACCGAAAAGGGCATTCCCTTCAGGGCTGTGAAAAGAGATATCCCTAAGATGTCGATGGATTTGGGGCTAACCGAAGAGGAAGCCGGAAGAATCGCAAGGTATGAGGTTTTTAATGAGTGCCTGAAAGAGAGCGGATCATGCAGGATTGCCGTGGCTCACCATGCCAATGACGTTGCAGAAACGCTTCTCTTAAACCTCACTCGCGGGAGCGGACTTAAGGGCCTTGGCGGAATAAGGCCGGTCCGCGACAATGTCATAAGGCCCCTTCTTGCGGTGACAAGGCCTGAGATCGAGGAGTATTTAAGAGAAAGAGGGATCTCTTTTTGCACGGATAAGACCAACCTTGAGAATGATCACACAAGGAATTATCTGCGAAACGAGATCATTCCCCGCCTCTCGGAGGCAGTAAACTCCAGGGCGGCTGAGCATCTTGCAAAGGCGGCTTTTTCTTTTGACAAAGCACAGGAGTTTATCCGGAGCTATTCGCTTGAAGTATTCGAAGAGAAAGCTCAGGTGTCTGAAAATAGTGTAACTGTCCCGGCGGAGGCGCTTCTTTCACAGAAGCAGATAATAAGAGAGAACCTGATCCTTCTGATGTTTGAAAAGCTCGTTCCGGGCAGAAAGGACATAAGCTCAGCTCATGTGGAAGCAGCTCTTTATCTTCTTAAGGACACAAACGGAGAAGCCTTTGTATCTCTGCCCTATGGACTTAAGATGACAAGAAGGTATGACGAACTTGAGCTTGCCTTGGACGGGCACCGGATTGAGGAGAGGGAAGAATTCATCCCAAGGATTGCACCGGGAGAGGAAACTGAGGTGCAGATTCCGGGACTTGGCCGGGTGATCTTCAGGGTTTTTGCCCGCGACAAAGATAAACAAGTGCCCACCGAAACATATACGAAATGGCTTGATTATGGTAGAATACAAGAAGTCTTAATCAGAACGAGAAGACCCGGCGATGTGATCGAGATCGACCATGAGGGCGGTATTGTTAAAAAGAGCCTTAACAAGTTTATGACCGATTCCAGGATTCCGGCAAGCCTTCGGGATGATATGTACATCATCGCCGACGGGCACTGTGCTCTGTGGGTCCCGGGATACAGGATAAGCGCCGGGCACAAGGTTTCTGAGCAAACACAAACAATTCTTGAGATAAATATAGTAAACGGAGGAAATTGTAATGGCTGAATCTGTACGCATTCTATTAACAGAGGAAGAGGTTGACAGAAGGATCAAGGAGCTGGGCGAGAAGATAAGCCGGGATTACGCGGGTAAGACCGTACATCTGGTATGTGTCCTCAAGGGAGGCGTGTTCTTTATGTGTGAGCTTGCCAAGCGCATAACGGTCCCTGTGACTATGGACTTCATGTCTGCTTCAAGCTATGGCAGCGCTACCAAGTCAAGCGGTGTTGTCAAGATCGTCAAGGATCTGGATGAGCCCTTAAAGGACAAGGATGTGATCATAGTTGAGGATATCGTGGATTCAGGAAGAACCCTCTCATATCTTATCAAGATGCTCGGGGACAGAGGACCTTCAAGCATCAGGCTCTGCACACTCCTTGACAAGCCTGAGAGAAGAGTTACCGATGTGAAGGTGGATTATACAGGATTTGAGATCCCGGATGAGTTTGTTGTGGGATACGGCCTTGACTACGACCAGAAATACCGCAACCTTCCTTATATCGGGGTGGTGGAATTCAACTGATCCTGAAAAAGTATTGTCAAAGGGGGACGATTTTTAAGTGAATCGGACTAGAAATTTCAATTCTATCTTTGTTTTTGTGATAATCCTTTTGATCGCCGTCGTGGTGCTTGAGTACGGCAGAGGACTGATGAACAGCGGGGGAACGGCTTATTCAAGGCGGTTTCTGGAGAGCGATGTAGAGGCCTCCAAGGTCAGATATGTTCTTATCATGCCCAATGCCGAGACTCCCACGGGTTCCGTAAGAGTGAGCTTCACCGACGGAAGCGACGATGCGATCTTTTACTCCACGGACGTGTCTGCCATCGAGAATTACCTGGTATCCAAGGGCGTCAATGTGGAAGTCAAGGATGTACCGTCTGAGAATGTCCTTATAAACGGCATAATTCCCATCATAGTCGGTATAATCGTCATGGTATTTGTGTTCTCCATGTTCTCCAACGCGCAGAATGCGGGGGGCGGCAACAGCAAGATGATGAATTTTGGAAAGAGCAGGGCCAGGATGTCCACGGGAGAGGACAATAAGGTGACTCTCTCAGATGTCGCAGGACTTGCAGAGGAGAAGGAGCAGCTCGCCGAGATCATAGAGTTCTTAAAGGCACCTGAGAAGTTTACGAGAGTTGGGGCGCGCATTCCCAAGGGCGTACTTCTTGAGGGCGCACCGGGAACAGGTAAGACTCTTCTTGCCAGAGCTGTGGCAGGAGAAGCAGGTGTACCCTTCTTCAGCATATCGGGATCTGATTTTGTTGAGATGTTCGTAGGTGTAGGTGCCTCAAGAGTGAGGGACCTCTTTGCAGAGGCCAAAAAGAATTCGCCCTGTATCGTATTCATTGATGAGATAGATGCTGTTGCCAGAAGAAGAGGAACCGGTATGGGCGGAGGCCACGATGAGCGTGAGCAGACCCTGAACCAGATGCTTGTTGAGATGGACGGCTTTGGTGTCAACGAGGGGATCATCGTCATGGCTGCCACGAACAGGGTGGACATCTTAGACCCTGCCATCCTAAGACCCGGGCGTTTTGACAGGAAGATAACCGTGTCAAGACCCGATGTGGGCGGAAGAGAGGAGATACTCAAGGTCCATGCCAGGAACAAGCCTCTTGCGGAGGACGTTGATATCAAGCAGGTGGCTCAGACAACTGCAGGATTTACCGGAGCAGATCTTGAGAATCTTCTGAACGAATCAGCCATAAACGCTGCGGTGGACGACAGACAGTTCATCAGACAGGATGATATAAACAAGGCGTTTGTACAGGTGGGGATCGGTACCGAGAAGCACAGCCGCATCATTTCCGACAAAGAGAAGAAGATCACGGCATATCATGAGACAGGGCATGCCATTCTTTTCCATGTTCTTCCCGATGTGGGACCTGTGCACACAATATCCATCATTCCTACCGGGCTTGGGGCAGCAGGCTACACTATGCCTCTTCCTGAGAAGGACGAGATGTTCCTTACAAAGCGCAAGATGCTTCAGGATATTATGGTATCCCTCGGCGGAAGGATTGCTGAGGAGATCGTCTTTGGCGACATAACCACAGGTGCTTCAAGCGATATCAGAAAGGCGACGCAGGAAGCCAGAAGCATGGTTACCAAGTACGGTATGTCAGACAACATCGGCGTTGTGAGCTACGATGACAACGAAGAGGATGTCTTTATCGGATATGACATCTCACATACCAAGAAGCACTCAGAACTTGTGGCGGGAGAGATTGACAAGGAAGTTAAGGTCATCATAGACACCTGCTATAAGAAGGCTAAGGAGATAATCCTTCAGTATGAGGACGTGCTCCACGCCTGCGCTGACCTTCTCGTAGAAAAGGAGAAGATCGGAAGAGAGGAATTTGAGGCGCTCTTTGAGGGCAAGACAATTCCTGAGAACCTGGAAATCGAATTTTAATTGTGCAATTTTCACAAAAACACCAAGCTGTTTTTGACAAATTTGTGAAGTATTAGTCTTTACGTGGGGCGGCTGGGTTGCTATTATAATATGCGTAACCCCCCAATACATTATATAGTTTTTTGCTATACCCCATAAGAAAGAAATACCTTCTCTAAAAGGCAGCTGATCTCAGCTGCCTTTTTGCATTATAAGGATAATCTATGAACAAAACTGCTTTTTTTCACGATATGACAATGGACTTCCTAAGGCCGTCAGAGCCGGATGTGGGGAGAATAACCGAAATCCGTTTCAGGTGCGAATCCGGAGATGTATCACAGATTGTACTGGTACACGAAGGCGACCGCAGGAAAATGAATCACAGGGAGACGGAGAACGGTTTTGACTACTACGACATCTCTCTCAACATCGGCAAGGATCCCTTTAAATATTATTTTGAGATCACCGGCAAGGACGAGAGCTTTTGCTACTATGACAAGAGAGGCGCTGCAAGCGACTTGCGTGACAGCATGCAATTCATGGTGATCCCCGGTTTCTCAACTCCCGCCTGGAGCAAGGGCGCCGTCATGTACCAGATTTTTGTGGACAGGTTCTGCAACGGGGACGCCGGCAATGATGTGTATCCGGGGGAGTATTCCTACAATGGTTACGCTGCAGCAA
>CAMNOS010000060.1 GCA_946546925.1 uncultured Butyrivibrio sp. | reverse complement strand
GAGCAGGCTGCCAACTGGGACTGGTTCTCTTCATTAATTAAGGAAGCAGATCGTCCCATCAAGGTTCTCAATCTCTTCGCCTACACCGGCGGCGCCACAGTATCAGCTGCCAAGGCAGGCGCAAGCGTAACTCACGTTGATGCCGCCAAAGGCATGGTGGGTTGGGCCAAAGAAAACGCAGCCTCATCAGGTCTTGCTGACGCCCCCATAAGATATCTCGTGGACGACTGTGTCAAATTCGTCCAGAGGGAGATACGAAGAGGCAACAAGTATGACGGCATAATAATGGATCCTCCCTCCTATGGAAGAGGACCCAAGGGCGAGATCTGGAAGATAGAGGAATCGGTATTTCCTTTTATACAATTGGCATCTTCGCTTCTCTCCGATAATCCTCTCTTCTTCCTTATTAATTCGTACACAACCGGACTTCAGCCCGCAGTTCTCTCATACATGCTCCACACGGTTCTTGATCCCATACACAAGGGAACCGTTGAAGCCGACGAGATCGGACTTCCGGTAAAGAAAAACGGACTCATCCTGCCCTGCGGAGCAAGCGGCAGGTGGACTGCAAAATAAAAAACTCAGGTATTGAGCCGGGCTCAGTACCTGAGTTTTATTTTACCTGCATAGCGTCTACAGATCGTCGCTGGCATCGATCTTTTCTCTTATCTGCTGCATTCTCATGTCAATCTGATTGATCAGATCTGCGGAGAACTTAAGGTCTTCAGTTATCACTTCAGGATTCTCTATATCCTTTTTATACTTCATCTTATGCTCAAGGCTTGCCCAGAAATCCATTGCTATTG
The DNA here is from genome assembly GCA_946546925.1 of uncultured Butyrivibrio sp. GTDB lineage: Bacteria > Bacillota > Clostridia > Lachnospirales > Lachnospiraceae > Butyrivibrio. The sequence goes on along the minus strand of CAMNOS010000060.1, from coordinate 14,657 downwards.
TCCTGAACTGAGCTTCCACCTTCATATATTCCTTGTTTTCAGTAAGAAAGATAGGAACCTCTATTATGAGATGGAGACTTCTGTATCCGCTGCTCTTGGGGCTTGAGATATAGTCCTTCTTCTGAAGTACTCTTATGTCGTCCTGCTGTGCCAGACAATTTGCCAGCATATAGATATCATCGACAAAGGAACATATCACCCTGATACCTGCTATGTCAGAGAGATTCTCATTAATATTCTCCACTGTCATGTCAACGCCTTTGTCGACAAGCTTCTCATATATACTGACAGGAGTTTTTATTCTGCTCTTTATAGCTTCGAAGGGATTTCTCTTATTCCTCAGAGACAATTCCTTGTTCAGAACATCAAGTTTGGTCCTGACTTCCGAGAGTGCACAGTCATATTTCATCATCAGAACTCTGAACTCTTCCAACTGCCCTTTTGATTTTAGTATTTTCTCAACGTCTGCCAGAGTCACTTCTTCGGCCGGTGGTGTCATAGCTCCGCCATCAAGTGGTGTCAGACTGATGTTGGTGTAATCAAGATGCTTAACTGCCATCTGTTCACTTCCTTTCAAGTCTTAAATACTCTGTCTAAGATAATTGTACCCCGCACCTCTGAAAGTTCTGTGAACAAAATATTAATTATAAAGAAAATTCCGCAGGGCTGTCTGCCCTGCGGAATTCCTCCTCATAAAAAACCGTATCCTCATATAAGCCACGTAAGTCTTATCTGGCCTGCGCCAGTCTGTCCGGCAGATCAGCCAGCGAAACAACGCTGTATTCAAGTTCAGTCCTCGGCCCCGCAAGGAGCTTGAACTTGTTGAGAAGACGCCTGTATACAGTCTTGCAGCTCTCCTTGTTGGTACCAACAAGAAGGAGAAGAAACTGTGATGCCGAGTACTTACAATAGGTGTCTCCCTGCCTTAAGGTAAGACTGATGGCTTCCTGAAGAAGCTTGGCTCTTGTTTCAAGTTTGGCAGCGTTTGTGATGCGCTTTCCCTCATAGTCCACAATGTTGAGAAGCATCATATAAACTGACTGTCCGCTTCTCTCCATATTGCGGCTCAGGATATGATATGCATCTATAAAGCTCGGGAACGAGCAGTCGTAGGCTCCGTCATCGTTGCCCGCTACAGCCCCCCTGTGCTCAAGGATGCCGTCCCTGATCTGAAGGATCTTGCCCGGTGTATTGGTTATCTGACGGCTCATCTTGTCATAGCACTCGAGAAGATCGTTACTGGGTGTGACGCCAAGCTCGTCAGTATAGTATCTGACTGTCTCATCATATACCGCATAGGCATCCTTAAAAGCCTCCATCCCGATGAGAGCGTTGATCTCACCGATCTGCCACTCATCGTCCGGGTAGAGCTCTGCGGCCTTCTTGTAGACATGGTACATGGAGTCATAGTCCTTGCGTTTCTCATAGAAAGTTCCAAGGGCCACAACACTCTCTGCATACATCTTCTGGAACTGAACGCTCTTAATTATCAGCCACTCACTTGTTGCAAGCTCCGGAAGTATCTCGGCCCTGTACTCGTCAAATGCCGCCTTGTAGAAGGAAATGCTCTGCACCTCATTCTCAGCCTCTCTGGCCTTGCGGATATTCTCATTAAATCTAAGTACATCCGACTCTATAACAACCTCTTCGTCCGTAAAGAAGACCCCTTCCCTGTTCACAACATAGTCGTGAGGAGGAAGCCCTGCCTTGTCCATCTGCTTGTGCATCTGGTAGATCAGGTTGTTGAAGCTGTTGCTGAGATTGGACTGTTCCTCTCTGTCGTAGAGAATGCCCGTGAGCTGTTCCTTCTGAATCCCCGCATCACCGGAAAGCCACACTATCTCAAGCAGCTGAATATACTTGGCGGTCTTGTTCTTGCCGATCGATATATTCTTGCCCTGATATGTGATAGCCAGTCCGCCGAACATATTAACATTTAAAACAGTTTTCTCTTCATTTCCCATATGACACCTTCTATCGATTTACTGCTTCTTTGGCGTTGCCGACATAGTTGCAGACACTGTAGCTCTCGCTTGCAGGATTCTTGATCTCTGCTCTGAAGTTAGACCACTTGCAGCACCAGCACTCCTTCATGGGTACCAGCACGCTGTCGTCGGGTTCAAAGTGTTCACAGCAATAGTCCTCTTTAACGACCAGAAGGCCCATCTCATCATATCTATGCTTATCCATACCCCTCCAACGTACAAAACGCGAAAATAGTTTTCTCTAAATATACTGTATCATGAAATTTTATTTCTCATAATATCAATGTCGCACTTTGTACTTTTTTTGTCGCGGCATGTATTTTTTATGATATCACCCCTCTTTTTATCACAGTTTTAAGTGTAAAACTCTCTTTATCAACAAGCAGCAGATCCGCGTACTTGCCCGGTTCTATTGAGCCGTAATCCCTATCCTGACCTATGCATGCCGCAGGGCTGCCGGTGCATGCGGCGACAGCGTCAGAAAGCGGGATATCCATATCAAGGACAGCAGTCCTAAGGCAGTCAAACAGATTCGACACTGATCCGGCAATATTTCCTTCCTCTCTTAGTCTGCATATCCTTCCATCCTTGATAACCGGCTGTCCGCCAAGCTCATACTCGCCGTCTTCCATTCCGCAACACCTTAAGGTATCGCTCACAAGAATCATGTTTGACGATCCCATGAGCCTGAATGCCGCTCTGACAGCAGCCGGGTGGATGTGCATGCCGTCGCAGATGATCTCGCATGTGGCCTTTCCAAAGTCAAAAGCCGCCCCCACAAGCCCAGGTGCCCTGTGCGTAAGTCCGTTCATGGCGTTGTACAGATGCACCACGTGTGATGCGCCTGCACCAAACGCCCTCATTGCAGTGTCATAATCGGTTGCGGTATGTGCAAGAGATACTTTCACCTCCCCCTTTACAGCCTCTATGAAGCCTTCAAAATCAGGATTGGCTTCCGGGGCAAGGCCTATGATCTTTACAAGCCCCTTTGAGCTGTCCAGGAATTCTCTCACCGTCTCCTTGCTGCAGGGGAGGATGTATTCTCCGTTCTGCGCGCCTTTCTTTTCATGGCTGATAAAGGGCCCTTCCATATTAAAACCTATCAGGTCAGCTGCGTCGCTGCGGACAGATCCGGCAAACTCAGCGCCGATACTCAGCACATTCTTAAGGTCATCAACCGGCAGCGTCAGAGTCGCCGGGCACATTGCAGTTATGCCGCTTTTAAGCTCATACTTCCCGATCTCCTCAAAAGCCTCCATAGTGCCGTCGCACACATCAAAGCCCATGGCTCCGTGAAAGTGGATGTCCACAAGTCCCGGAATCGCATAGCAGCCACCCCCGTCAATGACTTCATCCGGACAGATCCCGTACTCCGTCTCTGACCCAGAGTGCTCCAAAGCTTCAACAAATCTCTCTTTTTCAATATAAATGTCCTTTTGGCGAAATACCCCATCAGGACAATAGACATCAGCATTTATTACTCTCATACCACTCACCTCAGGAATCTGTTTCTGTACTCGTTGGCGCTCATGCCGGTAAACTTCTTGAACACTCTTGAAAAATGTGCCGTGTCGGCAAACCCCACCATCTCGGAGATATCCGCTATGTGGAGGGAAGAGTCCTCCATGAGTTTCTTGGCATTCTCTATCCTGACTTCACCCAACAGATCAGAGAAACTCTTTCCGGTGCTGTTTAAGAGTTTACTCAGGTGCCAGTGGCTCACATAGACCTTCTGTGCCACATCAGTCAATTGGAGTTTTTCTTTGTAGTGCTGCTCGATATAGGCGATCGCCTGCTTGACCACAAAGTTATTGGCGCTTGTGTTGTCGGAAGCAACATCCAGATCCTTCTTCTCATCAATAGACCGAAGCCTCTGTGTGATGCTCTCCATTGCTTCATCAAGCTCCTTCATCTTGGAGGGCTTGACCAGATACCTGAAGACTCCCAGGTTAAGTGCCTGCCTTGCGTAGTCAAAGTCGCGGTATCCGGTAAGTATCACAACCTGCATATCCGCGTGCTGTGAGCGCATCGCTGCAATCATGGTAAGACCGTCCATTCCCGGCATTCTTATGTCAGAGAAAAGAATATCCGGATTTAATCTCTCGATCAGCTCCAGCCCCTCTTTACCTGAGGATGCACATCCTACCACCACACAGTCGTAGGCCTGCCAGTCCACTATCTTGCGAAGCCCCTCAACGATTACGGGCTCATCGTCCACAATCACAACCTTGTACATGTCTTAACCCTTTACAGCTCCCGCTGTCATTCCTTTGATAATATACTTCTGTAAGAAAATATATACCACAATTACAGGTATGATTACCAGTGTTACTGCCGACGCCATAAGCCCGTAATTGGTTCCCTCTTTGGAAGTCAGCTCATTGAGGAGTCTTGTGATCGCCTGCATCTCAGGTCTTCTCAGAAAGAACATCTGGGTAAAGAGGTCATTGTAACTCCAGAGGAAAGAGAATATTGCCACAGTCACAAAGCTGGGCTTACCAAGCGGCACCACTATCCTGAAGAAGATCTGTGGTATCGAACAGCCCTCAAGGTGAGCTGCCTCTTCCAGTTCCAGCGGCAGGGACTGAACGTATCCCATGAGCACGATTATCGCAAAACTCAGATTCCCCGCAACCTGCGGCAGGATGACAGAGAGCATGTTGAGAAGCCAGCTCGAGGTATTGGTTATATGCCATCCCGTCTCCATGGTGTAGACGGGAATGATAGTTGAGAATACCGGGAACATCATAGCCGCTATGACCATTGTGTGGCAGAACTTCTTGAGCTTAAAGTCAAACCTCACAAGTGCAAAAGAGGCAAGTCCCGCAAGCATCATAACTCCAAGCGTTACGCAGGTTGAGATAAAGATGCTGTTTAAGTATGCGTGAGCGATATCAAGACGCTCAAATGCTCTCTTGTAATTGGCAAGAGTAAACAGATCTCCAAACGGAAGAGCAAAGCTCCTGCTCAGGATCTTGTCTTTTGCCTTAAAAGAATTCTCAAGAACCCAGAACAGCGGATATATGGTAGTGAGCGCCCAGGCTCCCAATATGATATAAAGACCTGCAAGTCCGATTTTATTTCTTTTCATATCAGAAGTCCTCGCTTTCTTTGAATACAAGGCGGGTTACTCTGGACAAAAGAACTCCCAGAACAACTATGAGCACAGCAAGCGTTGCGCCGTAGTCAACGTTCTTGGCTTCCATTGTCTGATAGTACATGTAGGTTCCGGTGAGGAAAGTCTCTTTTAACGGCATTCCCTTCGGGAACATGGTCCACGGAAGATCAAAGACCTTGAGAGCTCCTGTAACACCGAGTGTAAGGCAGGTGCAGATGACGTTGCGAAGCAGCGGTATTGAGATGTATATGACCCTCTGAAATCTTGTGGCACCGTCTATTGCCGCAGACTCATAGAGCTCCTGCGATATATTGTTAAGACCCGTCTCGAGGATGACGAAGTAAAAGCCCACGTACTGCCACACTACAGGGAGCATCATTGTGAAAAGAGCAAGCTTCTCTCCCTTCCAGTCAGTCAAAGCCTCCTTGCCAAAGAGCTCGAGAAACTGATTGAGCATTCCCTTATCATAGAGAAAGATCAGGTTGAACAAAAGACCAAGGGCTGTGGCCGAAATGACGATTGGGAAGAAGTACACTGTCCTGAAGAACTGCGTCCCCCTCTCTATATTGTCAACAAGAAGTGACAACAGCAGAGCTATGCCCACCTGTCCCACGATGGTCGCAATGATCATGAGAAATGTATTTTTAAGGGAAGTGAAGACCACCGGGTCTGTGACAAGCTTGATATAGTTGTCATAAAATGGCTCATTCCACTTATTTCCAAAGTTACCGAGATTTTTGATCTGTCTGAAACTTCCGTAGATATTCACAATAAACGGATAATACAGGTAGATGATAAGAAAAAGAAATGCCGGTGCAAGAAACAGCAGCACGTATTTTTTGTTTTTGTATATGTTGGACATCCTGTAACCCCTCTTAAAGCTTCGACCGGCGAATACTTATGTATTGCCGGCCGAAGTGTATTACCTCTCAGGAAATAATATAGACTTGATCATTCGAGTGTATCCTTGTAGACATCAATACCTTCCTGAACTGCGTCAGCTGCGGAAACGGAACCTGTTACGATCTCAGGCATTCCGTCAAAAGTGGAAACTCTGCAGTCACCGTTGAACAGATCCTGAACAGCACCTGTGAGGGATGTAACTCCGCTCATCATGGACATTGCCTTAACCTGAAGGGCGTTGAACTGGCTCTCGTCAACTGCAGGAGCATTCTTAAGAGCAGAAGCTGTGTGCTGCGCAAATAAAGGAACAACCTCGTCGCTTGTCATGTACTCAACAAAGCTTACAGCTGCAGCCTTCTTGTCGGGATCTTCCCAGGCCTTGGTTGTGATGTAGTAACCCATTGAGAGACCGCCGATCATATCTGTTGTCTTGCGGTTGCCCTTGCCGGGGAAATAAGTAACATCGAAGCCTGCGAGCTTATCAGCATCAAGTGTTGAAGGATCCTCAGGGTCTGACTGACATGATCCTACGATACCGCCAACCTTCCATGATCCGTCAAGAAGGAATGCTGCCTTGCCGTCTGTGAACATTGCAAAGGTCTCATCGTCTGTTGCTGAAAGTGTGTTATCAGGGAAATATCCTTTCTCATAGAGGGTCTTGATGTCCTCAAGTCCTGCTACCCACTGTGACCCGACCGCATCATCTGCAGCACCGGGGATATTCAGATGGTTATCGGGTGTCTGCTGATTGAAGATTGCGAACTCCCACCAGTAGTGAGGGATATTGCCAAGAGCTGCAGCGATAGGCGCATATCCTGCATCCTTGATCTTCTGGCAATCCTCAAGGAACTGATCCCATGTATAGTCTGCGCCGGGCATTGAAACGCCTGCTGCATCAAGAACTGTGGTGTTAACAAACATTGCTTCCCAGTATCCGTTAACGGGAACTGCATACTTAACACCGTCTGCAGGAGAAGCTGCAATGAGGTCGTCATTCATGTTGGAAGCAAACTCAGGGAACTCGGCCCTGATATCATCGATGGAAACAACCTTGCCGGCATTTACGAAATCGTTGGCGTCGGCTCCGTTGAAGAAGAAGAGAACATCGGGCTCTGACCCTGTCTCAAAGTCTGTGATTATCCTTGTCTTGAATGTCTCGTCAGATGTTGCTGATGTGTCGCTGACTGTGTTGCCTGTTTCTGCTTCCCAGGCTGCTACTGCATTCTTGTAGTTCTGAGCGTTGCTGTCCTCACCTGCAAAGGTTGTGGTAACAGTGATCTCAACAGGTCCGGCAGGAGCTTCCTCTGTTGCCGGAGCTTCCTCTGTTGCCGGAGCTTCCTCTGCTGCGGATGTCTCTGTCTTGGCAGGTGCTTGCGCTGCAGGTGCCTCGGGTGCAGTGCTTCCGCAGCCTGCCATCATGGATGCTGCCATGGCTGCTGTCATAAGAACTGCTGTCAGTTTTTTCATTTTCATACTTTCTCCCTTCTGCCGCCCCTTTTGAGCCGGCAAATGATTCATTTGTCTTGATTCTAGGATACCCTGACAGCTCTTTTATTAAGATTGCTGAAATTGTTATTTTTTGACAAAAATAGTGCTGATAGTATTTCCTTTTCCGTCGGATTCAATAACAAGGCGGCTGTCTCCCCCGTAAATCATCCTAAGGCGCCTGTTCACATTGCGGATACCGATCCTTACACTGCGCTCTTCAAGAGGCTTTATATCCATGTCGTCAGTCAGAAGCTTATGTATTTTATCCATGTCCTCCCGGGAAGGTTCTCCGGGATTGATGATCATTATGCGCATGTCTACGCCATCGCCGTCTGCCTTTCCTTCCGCACGCAGAGTCACCTTTCTGTGTCCGTCCTGCGTTCCTCCGTACTCCACGGCATTCTCGATAACAGGCTGGATTATAAGCCTTGGCACCCTCACGGACAAAAGCGCCGGATCAATGATCTCCTCATGGCTGAAGCGCTCACCGTACCTGCACTCTATGATGTAGAGATAGGCGTTTACATACTCCATCTCTTCTTCCAGCGTGATAAGAGACTGCCTGCTTCTGTCCATGGTCGCCGACATCATGACCGAAAGAGCTTCTATCATGCTGCTGACCTTCTCCTCCCCGTGCATCCTGGCTTCCCAGTTGATTATCTCAAGGGTGTTATTGAGAAAGTGGGGATTGATCTGGGACTGCAGGGCATGGATGTTGGCATCCCTAAGTGCGATCTCCTCGACGAATATCCTGTTGAACTGCTCCGAGAGCTTTTCTGACATCTTGTTGAAGTTGCGGTTGAGGTCCGCTATCTCACCGCTGCCTCTCGTCTCATCCACCAAAGCGCCGTAGTTGCCGCCTGCGATCTGTTTGGAGACATCAGTAAGGGTTGCGATTGGAGCACTTATCCTGTTATTAAAAAAGTGGAACACCAGGAAGATCAGTGGAAGAAGAAATATCAGTAAAATGCAGAATGTCAGGGTAATTGTCCTCTTTTCCAGATTGACTGCTGCCATGTCGTAGCAGACACCATAGACAAAGCTTCCGTCAACACTCGTCTCCGAGCTTATGGCCATCTCTTTTCCCGAGATATTTTCAAGCAGAACTTCGCCTCTTTTCACAGCTACGGATGAAAGGTCCAAAGCTGTATTCCCTTCACTCCACAGGCTTTCCCCGTCGTAGAAGACGCTCATTCCGCGGTATTCCCACACGCTCTTTAAGCTCTCAAACACCTCTTCGGGATTGAGCTCCATGACCAGCACAGCCATGCGCTTAAATCCCCTTCCCATGAGATTCCTTATCATGTAGACATGGCCTCCCATGGAAAAGAATTCCGTCCTTGTATCAAGGCCCTCAGATCTCTTGAGCACTTCGCTTTGGACAGCTTCCTTGAAGTATCTTATCCTCGATACGGACCCTCGCCCTGTTGTGTTGCCTGTGTAGTATAAGGTCGTCGGCTCATCGGTAAAGATCAGCACCGTGATATCAAAGCTGGGGTCATATTTGTACTGTTCTGAGAGAAATGACGTGACATCTGTATAGAGTCTGCCATAGTCTCCATCCTTCTGGTACAAAGCCCAGGCATCACCTATATATGGAAGATATGACGCATCCTTGGATGAGTCAATGCAGTCTGAAAGGCGGAGGATACTAATCTCCGCCGCCTTTTTCATCGATGTTGTTATTGTGCGCTTGCTCTGACTGTCTAACCTTGCGGATACGACAAGCAGAAACAGAAGTACTATGGCGGTAAGGGGCACGAACCACCCCAGTGCCATCAACCTCAGCATCTGCCATTTCAGTGAGTTTTTGCGCTTCATTCTTTTACCTCAATCCCCAACAGTTCTCTGTAAGTATTGCAGACCTCCTCAGCAAGTGCCTTGTCCGGCATCTCGCAGAAGATGCGAAGGAGCGGCTCGGTGCCTGAGAATCTCGCGCAGACCCAGCCCCCATTTTTAAAGTATACCTTACAACCATCCATATAGGAAGTCTTAAGTATCTCAGGCTTAAGGTCCGGGATTACCCTGTCCTCCATGAGGATCTTGTGATAGAGAGGTTTGTCTGCTGCCTTGAAGGAGTAGTTCTTCTCAACCATGTAAAAGGTCCCGAATTCCTGTCTGATATCGTCGTAGATCTCGGATATCTTCCTTCCTGTTACAGCGAGCATCTCAACAAGAAGGGCCGCAGCGTAAACGCCGTCTTTGCCGTTGATGTGGCCTCTGACTGTAAGTCCTCCCGAGGATTCACCACCAATAAGAGCATCGGTCCTGGTGATCATGGATGAAATATGCTTAAAGCCCACCGGGACTTCATAGCATTTTTCTCCGAATTTCTCAGCAATCCTGTCAAGCATATGAGTCGTGCACAGATTCCTCACAACGGGCCCTGTCTCTTTTCTGTATTTGACAAGATAGTAGTACAGAAGGACGAGAATGTCGTTGGGTGAAAGATATCTTCCCTTATCGTCAACAACTCCTATCCTGTCCGCGTCGCCGTCAGTTGCTATCCCTATATCACACCTGTTGTCGAGGACGCAGGTGATAAGCGGTGACATGGCTCCCTCATTCGGCGCGGGAAGCTTCCCTCCAAAGAGTGTGTCGTGCCTTCCGTGAATGGTCTCCATCTCACATCTTGCTGTGAGAAGTATCGTCTTGATGGCGGTCTCGCTGACGCCGTACATGGGGTCCAGTGCCACGCGAAGGGCTGCGGACTTTATCTTCTCCACATCCACTCTTCCCAGGATGTTGTCTATATACTCATTGATCGGATAGAATTCCTCGATAAGTCCTGCCTCTTTGGCCTCTTCGTAGTCCATGCTGTGGACGGGAAGGGTCACATCATCAATGTATCTCTCCACATCTCTGGTTGTATTCTCATCCGCATCCCTGCCCTCTCTGGTAAAGAGCTTGATACCGTTGTAGATTGCCGGGTTATGGCTTGCCGTGATCATCATGCCGTAGGAGAGATCATGCTTCATTACATAGAACATGACAAGCGGCGTGGGGCTGGACTTGTTGATAAGTCTTGCTTTTATGCCGTTTCCCGCAAATACCGCTCCTGCCCACTGCATGGCTTCCTTGGACAAAAATCTTCTGTCATATCCAAGGACTATCCCCTCATCAGCGACTGCCTCATCCTTCATCTTGGACGCCATTGCCTGCGCCAATATCTGCACATTCTCTTTGGTGAACTCATCGCCTATTATTGCACGCCATCCGCCGGTTCCAAATCTTATCATCTTTCTCCCCCTTTTCATCCCATTACAACTCTCACACTGTGAGTCTTTCCGTCTCCGGGACAGCTGATTTTCTCAGTTCTTACGCCGTCCACATAGATTTCTTTTACGCCCTTCTGCACGTGCCTCGGGTTCTCAACGGCAATATCAAATACATCGCCGCGGAATACTCTCTTTACATTGAAGCCGTCCCACGCAGCGGGAATGCACGGATCTACGGCGAGGCTGTCAAACTCAGGTCTGATGCCAAGGATATAATGTGTCACTGCAAAATATGACCATCCGCCGCTTCCTGTCATGAAGGGATGATGTGCCTCTCCAAAAGCCGTGTGATCCCTTCCCGAGATGAACTGGCAGTATGAATAGGGCTCAGCGCGTCTTATCTCTATCATGTCATTCTGGTAGTAGGGGCAGAGGCTCCTGTAATACTCAAAGGCTCTGTTGCCGTCGCCTATGGCACATTCTGCCGACCACACCCATGGATTGGGATGGGAGAAGATACTGCTGTTCTCCTTAAGCCCCGGGTATACTCTTGTCACAAATCCTATGTCATCATCGGGCTCAGTGTATGCAGGGGCATTCAGGAGGATTCCGTATGGGGTAAAGAGGTGTTCATAGATGGAATCGAGAGTCTTCTTTGCTTTATCCTCATCTGCCGCCCCTGACAGCACTGCCCAGGCGTTGGACTCAAGGTGGATCTTGCCCTCCCTGTTACTGCTGCTTCCTATCTTCTTGCCGTTATGGGTTATTCCCCTTATAAACCAGTTGCCGTCCCACAGGCTTTCGTTCAGGAACTTCTTCATGGATGTAAGCTCTGACTCAAACTTCTTCCTGTCATCATCAAATCCCATATCTGTGGCGACCTCAGCAAGGCACACAAGCGCTCTGTAGAGGAGGAAAGACACCAGTGTGCTCTCACCGCCTCCCAGGTTAAGACAGTCATTCCAGTCCGCGCGAAGCCCCTTGCAGATCCCGTTGTCTCCAACCTGCTCAAGTGAAAAAGATACGATCCTCTTCATATGGTCGTAAACCGACCCTTCTCCACCATCGGCATATCCGTATACTTCATCAAGAAATCCTCTGTCACCGGTCTCTTTGACGTACTCTGTGATCGAAGGAACAAGCCAGAGGGCATCATCAGCACAGGCATCCGAAAGCCCGTGTACCTTGCTTGCCCCCTCGGGCTCAGGTATAACTGTCGGGGACTTAAAGGGCTTTTTCTTCTTTTCCTTTTCCTCCTTAGGCATGAACCATTTTGGCTCAAAGAGATGTATTCCGTAGCCCTTGGTTGTGAGTGCACGAAGGAGTTCCACGATCCTTTTTTTGCAGCCATCAGGATTGGTGGCGATGACAGTCATCGCATCCTGGGCAGTATCCCTGTAGCCAAGTCCTGTTCTTCCGCCCACTTCGATAAAGGACGCAAATCTTGAGAACATGACATTAATCTCTGACTGATAAAGTGTCCAGGTGTTTATCATGGTATCAATTCCGGGCTCCCCTGAGCTGACCCTGAACTTATCCTGCTTGTTTTTCCAGAACATTTTAAGCTCGTCGTAAGCTCTGTCGAGGACTTTGGGGTCCTTATACTTCTCCCTGATTTCCCGGGCCTTATCAAGTGCGCCTTCCCCCAGGAAATAGATGAGTCTTGCGGCTTCTCCTGGTGCAAGTGTAAGTGACTTCTGAAGGCTTGCGCAGTGGTTGCCGCCCTTTGAGGTCTTCCCGGTGCATCTTCCCTCCGTAACCGCTCTCGGATTGGTCTCGGTGTTATAGATTCCTATGAAGTTATCCCTAAGGCACTCGTATCCGTCCGGCTCGAAGTTGGAAGTAAAATACTGATAGCCCTCTTCTTCGTAGTAGAGGTCGTATATTATGGCTTTCTCGCGGTAATCGGAACCTGCGCAGTAGAGGCTCATCTGGAAGTTCTGATTGTCAATGGGCACATGGTGAAAAGAAAATTCGGCATAAGTAAATACATCAAGTTCCCTCACCCTGTCCGAGTCATTTCTCACATTGACATCCCAGACAAGGACGTTGTCACCGATGGGAATACTCATCTTCTGACTTGCATGTATTCCCTTGTAGTCACACTCATAGGTTGTTGTGGAGAGTCCGTGCCTGCACCGATATCCGGCTTCATTAAGGGGCTTGCCCACCGGCTGCCAGGAGATTGAAAAGTAGTCTCCGTCCTTCCTGTCCCTGATGTAGACATAGTCACCGGGTCTGTCCATGGGAATGGCATTGCCGCGAAATCTTGTTATCCTGTGGTATTCAGGTGACTTGTAAAACAGATATCCTCCCGCCGTGTGATTGATCACCGCGCACATGTCCTCAACTCCCAGATAGTTGGTCCAGGATGTGGGCAGATCCAGCCTGTCTATAACATATTCATCATTCTCCGTATCAAAATATCCGTATCTCATATTTTCCCCCGTATCTGTTTTCTCATATCAGGTTGCCTTAAGTCCGATACTTGTATGTCTATGCCTTAAGTTTAAGAAAACAGGAGAAAAAAAGAATGTCTGTTTTTGGCGTTTTAGACAAAAAAAGACCTGACAGACACGAAATCTGTCAGGTCCTGCAGGTATTTCTTTAGAAAGTGCTTGTATTTGCTGACGTGCCCTGAATCGCACGATAGAGAGCAGCATCTGCATTTTTCTTGTAAGGTGCCACATAGAAAAGGTTCAGTATTCCGCAGGTGCAGGCCGCAAGAAGATACCATCCGATAAATGAAAGGTCATATACGAATGCATTCCACTTGTGCCCCTTCATCATTGCTCTGGACTTTTTAAGTGCATCATTTCCACTGATAGTCGGATCCTCAGCGAGGATGTACGGAACAAGTCTGTAGGAATATCCGAGAATGACGCCCGGAATGATAAAAAGTACAAATCCCAGACCTGTCAGAAGATTCCTCAGAAAGATTCCAAGAACCACGTTCAGGTAATTGTTCTTGTATACATGTCCCAGTTCTCCTACAGCTGCATTCTGCTCAAGGTTTACAAGGAAGAACCTCTCACAGCCAACTTCAAGAGGATTCAAAAGGAAGATATCCACGATAGTTGCAATTACCAGTATTGATCCGACTATACCGATCACAACAAGCAGGATGGCAATCATTGTATTTTCATCCAATCCCTGTTCGTTGAGAGTTGTGGTAATGTCACTGCTCTTGCTGCTGATACCGCTGGCAGTTGCCGTGAAAAAAATACCATAGATGAAAGCTACAAGCACAGAATTCCAATAGTTGCGCTTAAAACTTTCTTTACCTTTTGCTTTAACATCTGTTCGATTCCACATTTTTTCATACCTCCATATATATATGTTTGTTACTATTATAACACTAAAAGAGGCACTCTTTTATGGTAAAGCGTTAATTTATAGTAAATTTATAATTTTCTGACCGATCAGCACTTTTCAGGTTCAGGATACTCGACTCCGAAGGTATCTACAGTCACAGTCTTCATCATCTGGTTTTCAACGGGTCTGTCATTCCAGTCTGTCTCGCATTCTGCGATCCTGTTTACTATGTCCATTCCCTCAATGACTTTTCCGAAAGCTGCGTAGTCTCCGTCAAGATGAGGAGAATTCCTGTGCATGATAAAGAACTGTGAACCTGCCGAGTCCGGCGCCATGGTCCTTGCCATTGAGAGGACGCCCTCTGTGTGCTTTAAGTCATTTTTGAAGCCATTTGATGAAAACTCTCCCTTAATGCTGTAGTCGGGGCCTCCCATTCCTGTTCCGTCCGGGTCTCCCCCCTGAAGCATGAAGCCTTTAATCACCCTGTGAAAGATGAGGCCGTCATAGAATTTCTTATTGATCAGTGAGATGAAATTGTTGACTGTGTTGGGAGCAATCTCCGGGTAGAGCTCCGCCTTCATAACATCTCCGTTCTCCATTGTGATAGTAACTACCGGATTCTGTGCCATT
>CAMNOS010000059.1 GCA_946546925.1 uncultured Butyrivibrio sp. | reverse complement strand
AGTCCGGTATCCCCCAGATAGCATTTCACGTAAGTACGCTCTTCGTTTATTGAAAAAGAAGCTGACGTAATTGGTACACTCCCCCGACCCTATAGCTCAGAAATAAAAGTGTAGACAAAGAAAATGCTTATACCTGCAAGGATCAAAGCATATAGAGCCATAAACAGTTTCGGAATTCGTTTTTCACTATCAGTGAACGAAACATATTTTTTATTGTTCAGCTTATCTGACATGATCATCCACTCCGCATCATACAGCGTCACCGGTAACTGCTCCTCCAGTATTCTGATAACTTTAAGTTTAGCCGCATTAAGAGTGCCGTATGCCCCAAGAATATTAATCCATGATATGTCAAGGATCATCCCTGCAACACACATAAATGCAACAACAATCAGCTTGGTTGATCCACCAACAACTCCTAACACAACTCCTACCAATGCGGTTAGCACACTATTCACAGTGAGATAAAAAGAATTGACATTTTGGCGTCTGGCTACTAAATCTTCCGAAGTCTTTTGAAACATTTTGTACTGATCAATTAATTCGCCCTTTCTTAAAAGCTTATTCTCAGTACTTAGTTCCGCATATTCCGGAGAAAAAATAGGATAGTTACCGTTTACATAGTCTTCTATTCTTTGCTTTATTTCCTCTAGAGACATCTGAGGAGCAACAACTCTTTTCTGCTTTGTAAAACGGTCGGCAATCATGAGATAATCCGGAATAGGATTATTCTTTGGGTTGTAAATCATTATCAGCTTATTAAACTTTGCTGCTCTGGCCACTTCCCAGCCCATAGTCCCTGCTTTAGATGGCTGATTGGCATCATCACCAACAACGACAATAATCGCATGTGACATTTTAATCTTTTTAGCGGCATCCTTCTTCCAGTTGTAATCTACCCCCGACTCCAGGGTAAGGATGTTACAACTTGGTAAAAAAGAATTCTCATCGCCCTCTGACGCAAGCAGGAACGGCTCTATAACCTCTTTCACCATTGTATAATCCTTACCTGAATGAACAACAAACACGTTTATCATATTTATTCCTCTCAAATGGTCTATTCAGAAAACCATGTATCAGATTCGTTATCATTTTTAAGATATCAACTTATCCCAGAAACCGCAATCTAAATTCACGTTCTCAGATTTCATTTTTTCCACATTTACTATAAAGCCTGAAATCTCATTGGCCTGCATAAACTGATCCTGAGCAGTATTGGTCACCTTGCCGGAAACATCAAGAATGCTTTGCAAAAGAGAATTCGTGTTATTGTTGATCTTCTGAAATTCCTCTGTACGTCTTATCCGGAATGTATTTTTCGTCTCTCTGCTTTTTCTCTGTTCCCATAAACTGCGATAACACAATTGCACCAAACATCAATACGCACCCCATTGCTTCGCGAAGAGACAATGTCTGTCCAAGCACGATCCAGCCGGACAGTGTCCCAAATACGCTCTCAAGGCACATGGCTATGGAAGCGATGGCCGGATTAAGGTTCTTCTGGCCAAGGGCCTGAAGCGTATATGCGATGCCGCTGCTGAAAACTCCTGCATACAGGATTGCCGGCAGCGCACTGTGAATCGAAGCCATGTCCGGCTTCTCCAGAACAAGCATTACTACAGTGGCAAGAGCGGCTTCCACAATGAACTGTGAAAGCGTGAGTTTAACAGGGTCAATCCGCTTTGAATATCTTGAAACTGCCAGAATCTGGATTGAAAAGCCCATGGCGGAGAGGACCATACACGCATCCCCCATTTCAAGATAGAACCTTCCCTTCATACACAGAAGATACAGGCCAGCCACAGACAGCGCGACGCAGATCCATAGCTTATTATCAAATCTGCGTCCGAAGAAAAAAGAGATGATGGGAACAAATACCACATACAGCGCAGTAAGAAAGCCTGCCTTTGCAACAGAAGTATAGGCGATGCCATATTGCTGTGCAAAACTTGCAAGGAATATAAAAAGACCTGCAAGCATCCCGCCTTTAATAAACGCCTCAAGCTCCTGCCTGCGATCCTCTTTATGAAAATCCCTGTTTTCCTTTCTGTCCCTGTATATAACAAACGGAAGCAAAAACATGATCCCGACGTAAGTTCTAAGTGCAAGATAAGTCCCTGCTCCTACGTACTCCGCTCCCAGGCTCTGTGCCACAAAGGTAGTGCCCCAGAAAAAAGATGCCACCAGCAGCATCAGTGTATGTGAAAGAGTGTATAGTTTATCTTTTTGATCCATTCTAATGTTGTTTCCTCCAGAATCATAACCTGGTCCCGGCGGGGGCCATCAAAGACTCATTATATAGCATGACCGTGCATAAATCTATGGATGCAGGCAGTTTATGGTAATAAAATTATTCTATAGAGTCAGGCAGGTTGTAAATGATCACCCATCCTAAGGAGAGGCATTCTGAACGGATATCAAAACAATCTTTGATGACAATATCAATGAATACGCTGATCACGTGGACAGAGACATCGCAGAAAACATGAGCCGGATATATTACCGCGGCATGGCCGGTCATGATCCGGACACGAACAGTCTTTTATCTCTGCTCATATGGGAACTTAAGTCCGTTGAGGATGATGGTGATACAGAGTCGGAATTAAAGTGGATATAAGCGTCTCACAATCCCCGGCTGTAGCCTCGTAATCTTCAATCTCCGCCAGCATTATTTTCTCAAATTCTTTTGCCTGTGACACTGTCTGCGGATCAAGATATGCATAAAAATCTTCCAAAGGTTCTTTTTCGGAAACTGTTCTGATTGCCTCATCCATATCGTTTTATGTCCTCCGCTTAATACTAAAAAAGAGATAATCCATAACTTCTCATTATGAATTATCTCAATAAACACTCAAAAGCGATTCTCTATTTTTGTTTTTTATTCATTTTTAATATTTACAGAGCATATCCGATCAGGAGGCGCAGCACATTTTCGGCACCATCCCTGTGGCTTCTCTCATATCCGTGAGAAGCATAGACACCCGCTCCGATGAGGCCGTGCCTAAGGTCATTCCCCGAGCGAAGGGTTGCCTCCACATCACTTCCGTAGTGAGGATAGATATCAACCGCGTAGTCCGCACCGCTTTTCTTCGCGGCTGCGACAAGAGCCTTCACGATCTCATAGCTGTAAGGGCCGCCGCTGTCCTTGGCACAGATTGAGACCTGTTTCTCTGTACAGGTAAGCCCTTCTCCCACACATCCCATATCCACTGAGATAGCTTCGGTGCAGCCCTCGGGAACGCTGCCCGAGCCTCCGTGCCCAACCTCCTCGAATACGGTTATATGAGCGTAAAGAGCTCTCTTAGGAGTTATCTTTTTGTCGCTGATATATCTGGCAAGCCCTAAAAGGATGCCGACACTTAACTTGTCATCAAGGAATCTTGACTTGATATAGCCGGATCCTGTAACCCTTGCATTTGGCTCAAAACATACGATATCTCCCACTGAGATTCCGAGTTTCTCAGTGTCCTCTTTTTTCTTAACATCCTCATCAAGGACCACTTCGCAGCTGTCCCAGGTTCTCTTCTCCTCATCGTATTTGCCGTTGACATGGATCGATGCGTTGTTGAGCTGGAAGGTCCCCTCGTATATGCCGTCAAACTTAGTTACGACCCTGACATTCTCTGTCTCGGCATTGTTGGGATTCATGCCGCCGAGGTTTGTGAGCTTAAGCCTTCCGTTGTCCTTGATCGTGGCAACCATGCCTCCAAGTGTGTCGGTGTGGGCCTCCAGTAAAAGTCCGTTCTTTTTGTCTTTGCCCCCAAGATCTACTATCACACCGCCCTTGTTTGTAACTGTGGTCTTAAAACCCAGGGCCTCAAATTCTTTTTGAACCCAGGCGGCAGCCTCTTTGGTGTAGCCTGTAGGTGAATCGATATTAAGAAGTTCAACAGTCTTATCTACTATAAAATCTGTATACTTATCCAGTGCTGTCTTTCTCATTTTAATACTCCTTTTCTTTTGCTCTTTGCCATAGCCTTCCTCTAAGTCCATGCAGGTGGCTGAGCTGATCATCAATATATATTACCATCTTAGCATCGTGAGGGCAAAAGTGTTATGATAAAAGAAAAGTCTTAATCAGTCAGTTGGGGGATTGCAATGTACTATCTTATCAGAAACACACTTGAAGAATGCAGTGCTGAACAGTGCCACGATGCCGACGCTCCGTTTGTCGCTGTTCTTACACCGGATCAGTGGCTTGAGCAGAGCGAAAACTTTGACATGGGCATTGATTTCGACATGGTAAGCAGCGAGGAGATCCTCACAACCAAAGCCGAAGTCAACTATGACTCTCTGACAGGAACCTTCTGCATCCCAACTCAGTCAGCAGGAACCGCAGCTCCCGAGAGCTTTGCTTTTGCACTGGATGAAACCGGTATAGTTTTCATCGACAAGGGCAAAAATGTCCTTAACATGATCAAGAGGATCCAGCGCAACAAAAAGTGGCGTAAACCATCTTTGGAGCGCTTTCTCTACGACTTTCTGGAACTTATCATACACAACGACCTTCAGATAATGCAGCGCTATGAGCGGGAACTTGACGGGATAGAAAAAGAGATAATGGACAACGCCGAGGACGCCCACATCCAGCGAAACAACGAAATTCGCGGCGACATAAGAGACCTGCGCATCCACTACGAGCAGCTCCAGGATCTGGGCCAGGAACTTGAAGAAAACGAGAACGGCTTCTTTCTTGAGGATAACCTTCGATACTTCCATATGTTCTCCAGCAGAGTTGACAGGCTCTATGATGCCGCGACTCACCTTCGTGACTACACCATCCAGCTCAATGACCTCTACCAGTCGCAGCTCGATGTCAAGCAGAACCGCATCATGACAGTCCTTACGGTTGTCACCACGATCTTCATGCCTCTTACTCTGATCGTTGGCTGGTACGGAATGAACTTCAAATACATGCCCGAACTTGAATGGATATTCGGGTACCCTGTGATCATAGGCCTCAGCGTCCTTATTGTTGTTGGAAGCCTGATCTTCTTCAAGGTCAAAAAGATATTATGAGGATTTCTTTTTGACCTTGCGCTTCATCTCATACATGCGCTCATCTGCGATCTCGATTATCCTGCTGATATCCATCTGGTTGTCAAAGATACCGGTGTAGGTTCCAATGCTCGCCGATACGGAAAAGCCCAGTTCATTGCTTGATGACCTGAAATGGTTCTCAATGCTTTCGTGGATCCTGTCCATATCGCACTCGCCTATAACGATTGCCAGCATCTCGTCTCCTCCGAATCTTACGCTTATCGCATTGTCAGGACACGACCACTTAAGCGCCGTCGCCACTGCTTTTATCGCGCTATCACCCGCAAGATGACCGTAATTGTCATTGATCTGCTTAAGTCCGTTGAGATCGAGCATTATGACAGTGAGCTTCTGACCTATAACCTCCGGGTCCTTCAATACATCTTCCATCCTTGATATAAACGCAACCCTGTTGTAGAGTCCGGTGAGGGCATCGTTCTGATACATCTGACGGATCTTTTCCCTTAAGTAATCCTGATATCTGTTCACAACATAGCCGCCCAGACTCATCTCAAAACAGTTGGTGAGGTTCGGCGTTTTGTTGTAATCTATGAGCTCAGCCCTTGGAAAAGAATAACATACAAATCCCGGGGATCTGGCCATGTAAAGAAGACTGTTAAAGATAACGGGCCACCCCTCCTTCATTATGTCCTCAAGATGCGGAACCAGTTCATCGGGATTGTAGGGGTAAGGCTTTTCCGTACTCTTATATGCATCATAAATAACAATCTTGGATCCCTTCTCCAGGTCCTCATAGAAAAAGTTCTTCTCAAGATCAAAACATGAATCTTCTACCACAACGCAGGCATGCTTTCCCAAGGTCCTCTTCATATATCTGATGCTTCCAACCACGTCCTTGCCCATCATAAGCCTTGAGATGATGCTCTGCATTACATGCAGCTCGTCCTCATGATGGTAAAAAGTATTGTTGAGTTCTGCCACAGCGGTCTTCTTATTAAATATATATCTCTTGCAGCCACAAGACTCATTTGAAACAAATGTAGTCGGGATATACTTCTCTATTCCCCGCTCTCCCGAGATGACTCTAAGAACAGTCTCCATGACAGCCTCAGCCATCAACACTGGATTGCACTTCGATGTAGTGATCCCGGGAGTTGCCTGAAATGCCTCATCGATGCCGTCAAATCCTGACACGATCACATCCTCAGGAATGCGTATCCCGGCATTTGCAAATACATCGCAGACATTGATAGCCATAATATCATTGGCACAGATGATCGCATCGGGAAGTACTTCCCGCTCCAAAAGCTCTTTGGCGGCAGCACGACAAGGCAGAGCCCAGAAATCACCATAGCTGACCATGCTCTTATTAAAAGTAAATCCGTTTTTCTCAATAACTCTCTTAAAGACCGCTATTCTCTCGTTGGAAAATGCATTGTCCCTAAAGCCTGCCATCATGTGAGGTCTTTTAACATCATGCTCCTCTATCACATGTCTGACTACTTCTTCAAAGCCTCTCTCATAATCATATTTGACCATTGAGACGTCTTTGTAATCTCCATCAACAACGATCACCGGAACGTCTGCTGACAGAGATCTGTCTATTATCCCCTGCACCACATCCCTGTTCTTGATCTTTTCATCCATGATCACGACGACATCAGTCTTGTCCAGAGGAATGAGATTGAAGACCTCTGTCTCGGCCAGATCATTGCCGTCCATCCCAAGCTCTGAGTTCATGGCATAGATAAACAGATAGCAGTCATTAGAGGGCATGAGTTTGGCAAGCTCTGAAATGAAAGTAAATTCAGAAGCCCCATATATTCTGTATGTACACAAAGCTACCAGCTTTTTTCCACCAATCATCTGTCAGTCTCCGCAAAATAATACTACAAAAATCATACACCAAAAATCTCTGTTCTGCACTCCACTCAAACAAATAACCCGGGGTGGTGCCCCCGGGTGGTGATCATCATAGGAATTGAATGGAACTGACGCGCCTTACTATACAGACACATCAAAGCCGCCCGAAATCGAAGTGGCAGTCATCTGACCGCCAGCGGCAGCTCCCGGCATGGAGATTACCGGATTTATCTTAGGGGCTTCGAATGTAACCTTTGGTCCCGCGCCCGATACACCCATTCCGGTAATACCGGCAGCAGCCTTACTCTTTTCATGCTCCATGATGCCTTTTAAATACTCCTTGTCAGCTTCAGCGATCTCCTTCATCTCTTTTGTGCGATGCTTTATCTTAAGCATCCTGAGGTCTTCTTCTGACATATTGGGATCCGGTGCAAATGTGGATTCCATGAGCTCTGTCATATCCAGCTCTTCCATCATCTCCATCATTCCCTGAGCCATCTCGGTCATCATCTCATCCATGGAGTCGGATGAGCTCTCTGCTATCTGTTCCATGTTCAGGCTCATGGCCTCACGCATCTGGGCCGCCTGAAGCTCCATCTCGTAGTCATACTCCTGTGCTGCTTTATCAAGCTCCTCACTCATGGCCTCTTCGGATAAAAGCTCTTCCGGAATCTCTTCCTCATTGCTGTCATCTTCAGAAGAATCTTCTTTTTTCTCTTCTATCTCCTCCATAACGGCAGAAACGCCTTTGCCGTTTCTTTCGACCATCTCTTCCTGCTCTAAATGGCTGACTTTCTTTTTGGCAACCTTCTCCATGGACTTGGCGTGTTCTATCGCAAGATTAAGCTCATCCTCATCATACTCGCCGTTGGCCTTAAGACGCTTTAGGCGCATGATCTCTCTCTTGGCGGACTGCACGGCTTTCCTTGCCGATACGGAATTCTTGCTCCTGATAATCTGTGAGGATATCTTCTTAAAATTGTACTGGAGCTTTTTCTTTTCAAGAGATGCCTTCTCGTTTTTTGCCCTTGATGCTTTCAGCTGCTGGGCGTAGGTCATACTCTGATCAACCACGCTCCTTGCCTGTTTTTCTTTTAATCTTTCCTGGGAATCATATTTTCGAAGTGCCCCCGCCTGACTTTCAGCAGTATTTTGGAGCTTTTGTGACGTATTTTTAAAAGCAGGGCCGGATTTTGCTCCGCCTCTGTTGTAAGGACCTGCATATTGATTTTTGAGACCGATCGAATTAATGGCCATGCTTTCGTCCTCCGTGACAAAAAGCTACAGATATCCTTATCAATATCTATATCGTCATGAGAGACATCAATCTTTATATTAAAAGGGGACTTTTTTGAATCAAAAAAGTCCCCTTAACCTCTTATAGCTTTATTGTAAGAACATTCAGTCCCAGCACGTTCTGGTAGTTAAAGTCTTTGGCGATTTTGTAGATCATTCTTAAACCGATATTACTGGTCTTGTCCTCAGGGTCAGCGATCCTCTGCCTCTGGACCGGATCAAAGGGCTTGCAGTCATCCTTGATACAAAGGATCACATCATCCGCCTTTACTATTGCCCTGGCTGAAAGGTTATGCCTTCTGCCGTCCATCGAAAAGCCATGTTTCACTACATTGCCTGCCATCTCTTCCAGCGAAAGCCCCGTAAAGTAAGCCCTTCTTTTATCTACACCTCTGTCCGCACAGAACTTCTGAACCTGCTCTGACATACCTGTAACGTCTTCAATATTGTGAACAGTCAGCTCAAGCCTGTGGTCATCATCGACGCCAAAGTCATGTGGGATGACCATGAGCTCATCCATGTTAACGGGAAAGCCTTTTTTCATGATGCAGGCATAAACTATAACCACTACGGTGGTTACCACGCCGTTTAAAACATTGGCTATATAAACGCCATTCATTCCGATAACGGGAACAAGCAGGAACGAGAACAATGCCACATTAAGTACTCCGTCAAGGAAACCATAAATGTGAACCAGATACTGCCTTCCTGAGGCAAGGGCATAGCAGTTGAAAAACATCAGGATAGTACTCAGTGGCATGCATAGAGGAATTATCCTGAATCCCCAAAGGGTCATCTGATAAACCTCTGAGGTCACATCCTGGTAAAAGATAAGTGTAAAGGGCCTGGCCATCAGAATGATAAACAGAGAAATCGCACTCTGCAGTGGTATAAACCTGAAAAGAGCTGTCCTCATAACATTGGTAAGTGTGGTTCTGTCCTCTTCTCCCACACTTACACTTATCATCATTCTGGAAACAGCCAGCATTCCGCCGGGAACTGACCAGAAAAATCTCAGGATGGCATCGGAAGCAGCAAAAGCTGAAAGTCCCACACTGCCAACATAAGTAAGGATAAGCGCATTTACTATAAAGCCTCTGACGGTCTGATATCCGTATGTGATAGCTCCGGGAACACCAATCCTGGCGATCTCTCCGCCATCGCCCCACTTAAGACCTGAGAGTTTCAGTTTAAGAGCTGATTTGCCTGAGAAGAAATACTGAGCCTGAACCAGCATGAACACCCACATTCCAAATGCTGATGCCAGCGCCAGTCCCAGGGCCTCCATATGAAGGACCTGAATAAACAGGAAGTTAAACAAAAGATTTGCCAGAATATATGCGATACTGGCAACTGTGGTCCTGAAGGCCTTGTTTTCAAGAGAAAGAAATGATGCATTATCAAAGTCTTACAGCACTTTGTGCGAGCACAGTGCTGTAAGACCTTGATAATGCATATCGCTCACATCCTCTCTGGGGAATCGAATCCCAGGAGATCTATTCCGGTTTCGAGGACTTTGAGTGTTATATTAAGGAGTGCGATGTAGCTCTCCTTCTTGCCTTCATCCTCTTCGGCGAGGATCCTGGTGCCGTGGTAGAAGCTGTTGAAGGCGTTGCTGAGTTCGTAGATATATCCGCAGATCCTGTTGGGAGCAAGATCTCTTGCCGCACTCTCAACCGCATCAGCAAATCTTGTAAGTACAAGGCAGAGAGTCTTCATTGCATCGCTGTCAGGATTGTCAAGCTTTGCCTCTTTTGCACTCTTTCCTTCCGCCTCATATTTCTTGAGGATGGACTTGATGCGGACGATCGTGTAGAGAATATATGGGCCTGTATCACCCTCGAAGGAAGTGAACTTCTCTATGTCAAAGACGTAGTCCTTGGCAGGCTGATTGGAGAGATCGCCGTACTTAAGTGCGGAGAGTGCTACCTTCTGTGCAGTGCTTCTTGCCTCCCCTTCCTCCATGTCAGGATTGCTCTCCTTGATGCGCAGGTACATCTTCTCATTGATCTCCTCAATAAGGCTTTCAAGATGCATTACGCCGCCCTCTCTTGTTTTGAAGGGCTTGCCATCGGGCCCGTTCATGGTTCCGTTGCCGACAAATCTAAGGTCTGTCTCGGGAAGGACAAGTCTTGTCTTTCTGGCAGTTCTGAAGACCTGCTCAAAATGAAGAGCCTGTCTCTTGTCAGTGAAATAGTAAATCGCATCGGGATGATATTCCTTCATGCGCTCCTGGATGGTTGCCAGGTCCGTTGTTGCATAAAGGGCAGCCCCGTCAGATTTTAATATGATGCATGGCGGCATCTCTTTTGCGTCGCTTTCCTCTGCCACGTCAACAACCAGCGCTCCCTGGCTCTCGTGGGCATAGTCATGCTGCCTGAAGTAATCCACCATTCCGGGGATTATGTCGTGAACATCGGATTCACCCTTCCACAGGTCGAAGTGTACATCGAGACTGTTGTAGTTCTTTTTAAGATCAGGGATCGAGACGTTCATGATGTGGTGCCAGATAGCCCTGTAGGCCTTGTCACCGTCCTGCATGCGCTTGGTTGCTTCAAGCGCCTCTGCTTTGAACGCTTCCGCAGCCTTTTTCTCCTCATCGGTGGCATCATCCGAAACCTTGGTCTTACCACTTGCTATGGGATATATCTCGGCCAGTTCCTGGATTGTGAAAGGAGGCTCCTTGGGGTAAGGTCCTGCAAAGTCAGAATCAAAGTAGGGCAGTTCCGGATGACGGCACTTTAATTCTGTTATGATAAGTCCCATCTGAAGGCCCCAGTCGCCCATGTGGATATCGCCTATGACATTGTTGCCGGCATACTTAAGGATTCTCTTTACTGCCTCACCGATTATTGCGGGGCGAAGGTGTCCCACGTGAAGGGGCTTGGCAACATTGGCTCCGCCGTAGTCCAGAATGATCGTGGGCGCGTGACCCGGCATGTTCACTCCTAGGTGTTTCTCATGGAGCATCTTTACGACATAGCCTCTCACAAAATCGCCGCTGACAGTGATGTTTAAGAATCCGGGCTTTACCGACTCAACTTTATCAAACATCTCGTTGCCCTGAAGCTTCTCTGCGACAGCATCAGCTATCATAAAGGGCGCTTTGCCGTACTTCTTGGCCCCTGCCATGGCACCGTTACACTGGTACTCACACAGATCGGGTCTGTTGGAAATGGTCACCCTTCCAAGTTCTCTGTCAAACCCTGCTGCCTCAAAGGCATTTCCTACTTCTTTTGAAATCAGTTCAAGTACTTTTTCCAAGATAATTACCTCTCTTTATTTATTCAATACCGAAAAACTCATCAATTGCTGTCATATAGATTGTAAGCGTGTTGTCAGAGAACATTGAGTAGTCTCCGGCTGACTTGTACTCTTTATCTCCTCCGTCCATGTAGACTGTCTTTTCTGAGTAGTCGACGATCCAGGTGTCCTCTTTATCATGTGTTTCAACTGCGTAGTAATAGACTGACGGCTCATCAAGATAATAGGTGCAGCCCTCAACCTCCATATCAAGACCAGCAAACTCATTGGCAAATGTCAGACAATACATCATTGACTCTTCAAAATATTCTTCGTTATCCGCAATAAGATCCGGATCTACCATATGTACCTCGAGAAGATCGTACAACAGCTGCCTGTCTATTGTCCTTCCCTTCTCAAGAACATTGTTGTCGATGTAATCGCAGAATTCACCCAGCATCTTACCATTATATATGGCAGTTGAATCTTTAAGGACATCCCTGCCCTCAAGGCTTACACAGTCATCGTAGTAGTACGCATAGGCATACCTGTATTCATACTCCGTGTATTCATCAGAGCTGCCTGAATAATCATAAACGGAGTCGTCATTCCCAAACTCCTCAAAAAACTCATCAAAATCAAAACCGTAGGGATCAAAATTACCAAACCCGTAATCATCCGGATCAAAAGTTCCAAATCCATAATCATCGGGATCAATTTCAGTGAACTCTTCAAAGTCATCAATATCAGGTTCTTCCGAATCACCGATCTCACCCTCAAACGGTCCGATTGAATAATCTATCTTGCCATGGGTTTTGACAGTGACCGTATCTATCAGGTTCTTAATCAGAAGACCTGCCCCAACAGATACAACAGCCAGCGCTGCTACGATCGCAGCAACGATCGGCCAGACCTTCTTCTTTCCGGGTGCGGCAACCGGCGCCTTGGAAGGTGCGACTTCCTTATGGGCTTCTTCCGGCCCCGAAACATTGACGGCATCCGGATCAATAGGACAGCCGCATTTCATGCAGAACCTGTCATCGGGGTTTACCTGCGCCCCGCAATTGGTACAATACATCCTTTTCATCTCCCTTTTCAATTCAAAACACTAAGATTATAAGCCCGACCTGTTTTCTTTTTCAAGTTCCCTCTGAGCTTTCGAAAAACTGCAGCCGCAGAAATCCTGCCTGTACAGACCAAACATCTGCGACAGTTCGATCGATCTCTTATAGCCGTTCTTTTTCTTAAAGTCGGAAGGAAGATATGTGACGTCACTGCGCGCTGCAGCCTCCCGTCCAACTTCATTGAGGACATCTGCATTTTTCAGAGGGCTTATGGTCAGGGTCGTCGTCATATACTCAAATCCCATCTCTTTTGCAACTCGGCCGGTCTCAGTCAGCCGCAGTTCAAAGCACTTTCTGCATCTTTCTCCGCCCTCCCTGCACTCTTCCAGGCCTTTGACCGCCTCGTAGAACTGCCCTGGGTCGTATACTCCCTCGATGATTCCAATCTTTCTTGCTCCGGGTCCGGAATTCATTCCGGTAAAAGAGCCCTCTTCGACCTGTCTGTTATACTCTTCGATCAGCCTTTTTTCCTCAGCCACTCTCTTCCGGTACTCACCATCCGAGGTGATGTTCGGATTGTAGAAAAAGACTGTGACGTCAAAAAACTCTCTCAGGTACTCCAGGCAATAGGATGAGCATGGAGCGCAGCAGGCGTGAAGAAGGAGCTTTGGGTACTCCCCCGCCTTCTGAAACTGCTCTATTCTCGCCTCCAGCTCTTTTGCATAATTTCTCTTATTCATAACCCAAGTCTGTCCAATATCTCATCTGCCACCTGTTCAGGGGTCTTGCCGTCGGTATCTATAACTACATCGGCGGCTTCATCATAGATAAGAGATCTCTTATCCTGAAGCTGTCTTATCCTCTCAAGCGGATCGTCAGTCTTAAGAAGCGGCCTAGTGTCGTCGCCCTCAAGGCGCCTTAGGGCTTCTTCGGGGCTGACCTTGAGGTAGATCACCTTACCAGCTTCCTTCAGAAGACGCCTGTTCTCCTCCCTCACAGGAAGTCCTCCGCCGAGGGATATCACCATGTCTCTCCAGTGATCCCTGACGATGGTCTCAAGAAGATCTGTCTCCATGTCCCTGAAGGCCTCTTCTCCATCCTCTTCAAAAATCTCACTGATGCTTCGCTCCTCTGTCCTGACAATAGCTTCATCAGTGTCCAGGATATCCAGTGAGAGTTTCGATGAGAGGATCTCGCTCACAGTGGTCTTGCCGCTTCCCATGAAGCCCTCAAGGATCAGGTTTCTTGCACCTGTAACCTCCATCATGAGTGACCTGTAAACCTCATCTGCCTGTTCATCTGATATCATAATATCTTCATTCCACAGTTCAAATGCATCAACAGCCTGATAAAGAAGCATCTTAAGTCCCGAAAAGGTCTTTGCTCCGGCCTGCCTTGCCAGTTTCAAAAACTTGGTCTCAAGCGGCTTGTATACCACATCAAGGGCTGCGCTTACATGATCGTAGAACTCGGAGTCCTCTATCACGGCACTGTTCACATCGGGGAAAAGACCTACCGACGTACACTGGATTGCAAAAAAGCTCTTTTCCTCAAGAAGCACCTTGCGATAATCCGCTATATCCATGGCGATGACTCTTTCATCATCCACCTCATCGGCTATGGCAACCGCCTTTTCCAAAGTGCGGTTCAGTATATATACCCTTCTCGCACCCTTTTTGATACACAAATGAGCAGTCGGCCTTGCAACGCCTCCTGCTCCAAGAATAACCACGGTCTCATTCTCAAGTTCAATCCCTTCCGACTGCATCGCTCTGTACAGTCCGGACAGGTCGGTATTATAACCGCGATAGCCCTTTAAGTTGTCATCCCTGACAAGAGTGTTGACCGCGCCCACACTCTCTGCCAGAGGATCCGTGTACTTAAGGTATTGAATCACATCGCTCTTGTATGGAACCGTCACATTCATCCCTCTGATTCCCAGCTCATAAGCGCCTCTTACGGCACTCTTAAGGCCGCCCTCGGCAACCTCAAAGGGAACATATACAAGATTAAGGTTCGTCATCTCGGCAAACATGCCGTGGATAAGCGGTGACATCGTGTGGTGCACCGGATTCCCTATAATCCCAAGAACACCCGTATTTCCGTCTGTATAGCTCAGCATAGGCACCCCCTTGCTTACGCACTTGTTTTCTTAAGTCTTACTCTTACTATTATATCAGTAATAACTGCAAAAATAACAAGACAGATGGCCAGCATCTGCGAAACGGGAAGGCCCGTAGTATGCATGATCAGCTGATCGGTCCTAAGCCCTTCTATCCATGACCTTCCAAGACCATAACCTCCAAGGTAAAGAAGTATGATCTCCCCGTTGAACTTCTTTTTCTTACAATAGATCAGCATGATAATAAAAAGGCACAGGTTCCACAGGCTCTCATACAGGAAAGTCGGGCTCACCTGTACAAAGTTTGTGGCATCGCTCATATGCGCTCTCATGAGCTCTGTGATCTCACCGCTTCTGACCATCTCTGTGGGGATCCTCATTGCAAGAAGTCCGTCAGTATACTCACCGAATGCCTCTCTGTTTGTGAAGTTCCCCCACCTTCCCATCGTCTGTCCGAACACGAGGCCGTACATGATTGTATCTCCAAAGAGGAGAAAGCTCTTTTTCTTAAGTCTGGTGTAGATAAAAATGGTAAGGAAGCCGGCTATTACTCCGCCGTAAATGGCAAGACCTCCGTTTCTTATATTAAACACACTGATGGGATCATCCTTGTAGAGATCCCAGGCAAAGAACACGTAATAGGCTCTTGCTCCGATAATTGAAAAAATGATTATATAAATAGCAATGTCCCAGTAATCATCCGGATTCTGATCCGTCCACTTCGCAATCCTCGAGATGATGATAAGGGCCACAAGAAATCCAAGACCGATGATCACACCGTACATTGCAATTGAAAATCCAAAAACCGAAAAGTTCTTGGGCACATTCTCAAGATAGACGCCTATGTTGGGAAAGGCTATGTCCATCTTGCCCATTATGTCAGGCATATTGCTCCTCCACTATATAAAAAACTCATTGCTG
>CAMNOS010000058.1 GCA_946546925.1 uncultured Butyrivibrio sp. | reverse complement strand
CAGGAGGAAGTGTTATGAGACAAAAAGGACAAATTAATTTTGACGCAGGCAGGTTCGGGAGAACGGCGCTTGCGATCATAGCAGGACTGTTCGTTTTAGCTGTTTTGTTCGGATCGTTCTATAACGTAAGTGAGCAGGAACAGGCAGTGGTAACACAGTTCGGCAAGGTGGTATCCACCAATACCGCGGGACTTTATTTCAAGATTCCGTTTATTCAGAGGGTTCACATGGTTGATATGACCACACACGGAATCGGAATCGGATATGTGATTGACAAGAACGGTCAGAACATCACTATCGAAGATGAGGGAATAATGATCACCTCAGATTTCAACTTTGTCGACATCGACTTCTATCTGGAGTACAAAGTCAGCGATCCGGTGGCTTACATCTACAACACCGACAGCCCCGAGAATGTCATGAAGAATATCGCTCTTGCCAGCATAAGGTCAACTGTCATCAATTATCCTGTAGATGAAGTTATCACAACTGCCAAGGGTCAGATCCAGTCAGAGGCAAAAGAGCGCCTTCAGAATGCGCTGCAGGCTGAGAATGTGGGACTTACGGTGGTTAATCTCTCTGTACAGGATGCAGAACCCCCGACGGATGATATCAAGCAGGCTTTCAAGGCTGTTGAAACTGCCAAGCAGGGAAAAGAAACTGCTGTTAACAACGCGCGTAAATACCAGAGCGAGCAGGTTCCCGCAGCGGAGGCTGAAGCAGACAGGATAGTTCAGAACGCAGAGGCTGAAAAGGCAGCCAGGATTGCTGAGGCTGAGGGCCAGGCGGCCAGATTTAACAGCATATTTGAGGAGTACAGCAAATATCCTCTTATAACCAAGCAGCGTCTGTTCTACGAGGCAATGGAGAATGTGCTTCCCGATGCAAAAGTCATAATCACAGACGGCAAGACACAGCAGATTCTGCCGCTGGATTCTTTCAGCACCGTCACAACAACTGAAGGAAACTGAAGAAAAAGGGGTAAAATATGAAGAAGAAAATCACATCAACAGTAATTATTATTTTGGTACTTGCTGCCATAGTAATACTTGGTAATTCATTATATACTGTTCATCAAAAAGAATATGTGGCAGTAAGGCAGTTCGGTAAGATCGTAAGAATCGAATCCGACCCCGGACTTAAGATGATAACACCTTTTGTGCAGAGCACACAGCGGATAAGCGCAGCCACCAAGCTCTATGACATACCCAAATCCGATGTCATTACCAAGGACAAGAAGTCTATGATCACCGACACCTACGTCCTCTGGAAGGTGGTTGATCCCACCAGGTACATCCAGTCACTGAATGCACTTGATGCAAGAGCTCAGGAGAGGATCGAGGCTGCCGTTTATAACGCAACCAAGACAGCTATCTCATCCATGAGCCAGGATGAAGTAATAGAATCCAGAGGTGAGGCACTCACAACCATCATCACTAATGATGCCAACTCTGACATGGGCGGCTACGGCATACAGATAGTTAAGGCGGAGATCAAGGCCCTTGACCTTCCGGATGACAACAGGACTGCTGTGTATGAGCGTATGATCTCAGAGAGAAACAATATCGCGGCGTCATATCAGGCAGAGGGTGAGGCTGAGGCGCAGAAGATCAGAAACGAGACAGACAAAAAGGTTTCTATCCTCAAGGCTGACGCTGAGAAGACAGCTGCAAAGCTCAGCGGTGAAGGCGAGGCAGAGTATATGAAGACACTCTCAGATGCGTACAATACCGAGGACAAGGCAGAGTTCTACAACTTTATGAGATCTCTGGATGCCTTCAAGGAATCTCTTGGTAAGGGTGAAAAGACAATAATCCTGGATCAGAATTCAGAGCTTGCGCGCATGTTTTACATGAACTGAATCAGGCACGTAAAGGACCGGGAGCGGCATTTACCGCTTCCGGTCTTCTTTTGCGGTTAAGACTTCTTAATGTGACAAACCTATTGACATCGACGGATTGTTTTTTTATAGTTAAAGTTGGTTAATCGCTTAATATAGGATATTTACTGTTTTAAGCGATGTTAATAAGAGACAGGAAGGTTACTGTCTTTTATGCGTTGGAGGAAAAAATGAATCTTAAGATAATTGCAGAGAGGGCCGGAGTCAGCACCGCAACGGTCTCCAATGTTATTAACGGCAATAACCACAAGGTTTCCGAGGAGACCCGCAGAAGGGTTAACGAGATAATAAGGGAAACCAATTATAAACCGAATGCCATGGCCAGATCTCTTGCCAAAAAAGAGAGCAGGATGATAGGCGTTGTTGTCCCCTACCTTGGTAAGGATGAGGACTTTTTTACCAATCCCTACAACGCCCACATTATTGCAGCACTTGAGCGCTGCGTGAGAAATGAGGACTATTATCTGATGCTCAGGTGCGTAGGTGCGCCAAAAGATATTATCCCGCTTCTGTCATCATGGAATGTGGACGGAACTTTTTTCCTCGGTGTGTTTACCGAGGAGATTAAGGAGATCAAAAAGCTGGTTGACTCTCCTGCTGTATTTATCGATACCTATGCGCCAAGTGAAAACATAGTTAATGTAGGTATAGAGGATTACCGCGGAGGCTATCTTGCAGCCAGGTATCTTATAGGTAAGGGACACAGGAATATAGCGCTTGTAACTCCCAGGTATTCGGAAGAGGGCGTTATAAAAGAGAGATTCAAGGGCTTTACGGATGCGTGCAAGGAGTGCGGAGTCAAGTTCGGAGAGAGCAATGTGTTCTACACGGAATCCACATACATCAATGCGGTTGATGTGGGACAGGACATAGGGTTTTCTAGCGGCAGCTACACGGCTGTTTCCTGCATGTCCGATATCGTTGCCTTTGGAGTTATCGAGGGGCTTTTCCAGTGCGGTATAAGAGTTCCGTATGATGTATCAGTCATAGGTTTTGATAACCTTCCAAACTGTGAGTATATGACTCCCAAGCTCACATCCATAGCTCAGGACTTTGACGTCAAGGCTGAGAAGGCCGCTGAGTATCTGTTCAGAATGATAAGAGGAGAGAAGGATCTGGCAGTTGACGAGAGACTTCCCATCAGGGTGGCAGAGAGGAATTCTGTCAGAAATCTTCTTGAACAGTAAAGGGCGTTAACCTTTGTTAACCAATTTTTTCGTTAAGGTTTTGGGTATCTTACATAACAAGGTTATGAGTTTTTATTCAAAACATAGAAAAGACTTTTGAGGGATTGACCGGTCCCTTGTATTGGTTTATAGTCTTGGTAAAGCGATTAACCAATAACCACTGACTAATGCATTAGGGGACCGGGTAAAAAGTGAACAATTAACTAGTATTTTAGGAGGATTAGGTAATGAAATTGAAAAAGTTAAGCGCAGTACTTATGACAGCTGTTATTGCTTCTTCTGCTCTTATTGGATGCGGAAGCTCAGCTCCACAGCAGGCAGCAGAGACCGGGGCAGCTCAGGCTGACACAGCAACCGCAACATCAACTACTACAGAGACTGCTACAGCAGAGGCAGCACCGGTAGAGACTCAGGATGTAACCCTTAAAATCTGGGTTCCTGAAGAGGCAGTTGATGACACAGATGCAGCAGTTCAGGCATTTGATGCTCTTCACGATGAGTTCAACATCACTTACGAGATCGCAGTTGTAGGTATCGACGAGGCACCTCAGCAGCTCACTACAGATCCTGACACAGCAGCTGATATATTCTATACACCTTCAGGCGGAGTTGCAGACCTTGTTAACAAGGGACTTCTTCTTCCCATAACCAAGGATTTCGAGACAATCGCATCAGACCTTCCTGAGAGCGCTCTTACAGCTGTAACAGTAGATGGTCTTACATATGCAGCACCTTTCTCACCTAATACATACTTCATGTATTACAACAAGGATCTTCTTACAGCAGATGATGTTAAGAGCCTTGAGACAATCCTTGCCAAGGACACAGGAGCAAAGTACAACTTCAGTACAAACATCACAAACTCATGGTACATCGAGAGCTTCTTCCTCGGCGCAGGATGCACACTCTTTGGTCCTGACGGCAAAGACCCTTCAGAGTGCTCATGGAACAACGAGACAGGTCTTGCAGCAGCTGAGTACATCATTGATCTTGCAGCTAACCCCAAGTACCTTGAGAACAAGGACGGCGTAGGCGGAGCAGAGTTCAAGGAAGGCAACCTTGCAGCCATCACAGACGGCGCATGGAGCGGCCCTTCATACAGAGAGTCTCTTGGCGACAAGCTCGGTGCAGTAGCACTTCCTACAGCCAACATCGGCGGCAAGGACGTACAGCTTTCCAACTTCGTTGATTTCAAGACAATCACTGTTAAGTCAACAACTGCTTACCCTCTTGCAGCTCAGCAGCTTGCAGTATTCCTTGCAAATCCTGAGAACAGCCTTACAAGATTCCAGAACCAGGGCGATGTTCCTGTTCTTAACTCACTTGCATCTTCTTCTGAGATCGCAAATGATGAGATCGCATCTGCACTCAATGTTCAGGCTTCAAAGGCTACCAACCAGCCTTCAATCTCCAAGATGGGTGATTACTGGACGCCTGCACAGGCATTTGGTGAGGGCGTTATTTCCGGCGAGATCACAAAGGCCAATGCTCAGGAAAAGCTTGATGCACTCGTAGACAGCATCACAGGAACACTCACAGAGTAATCTGAAGTGGTTTCTTTATCGGGGCTGCATCTGCGGCCCCGATAATATTATATAGGGAGCTTAAAATGGATAGAGAGTATAAGCGCAGAAATTTCATCACGACTTTTACAAAAGGTGACATCTTCTCCAAACTCAGTTATGTCTTCTGCGGACTTGCCAATATCAGATATGGACAGGTTGTGAAAGGACTGATGTTCCTTTTACTTGAAGTATGTTACTTTGTTTTTTTGTTCACCACCGGTGTGAACCTTTTACGCAATCTTGCTACCCTGGGAGAACATGAACAGGGTATGGCCTTCAACGAGGCACTTGGCATCTATGAGATGCAGGCCGGCGACAATTCAATGATCATCCTCCTTACGGGTGTTGTTGCAATAGTTGTCACCATCTGCTTTGTAGCAATTTGGCTGTTCTCGATCTCTTCGGGAGAAAACGCCAGGTTTAATCACGACCACGGACATCATGTAAACACATTTTTACAGGACGTCAGGTCACTTACTAACGAGAATATTCATTTCCTGCTTCTTGCAATTCCTGTAGTAGGACTTTTAATATTTACCTTTACGCCACTGATCTACATGATCCTCATGGCGTTTACCAATTACGATAACGAACATCAGCCCCCGGGACATCTGTTTGACTGGGTACAGCTGGACAACTTCAGGACACTTCTTTTATCAAGCGATAAGCTTTCGCAGACCTTCTGGCCGGTTCTCGGCTGGACCTTCATCTGGGGTATCTTCGCAACATTTTCCTGCTACTTTGGCGGAATGATCCTTGCCATGATAATCAACTCAAAAGGTATTAAAATCAAGAAGTTCTGGAGAACAATCTTCGTTGTAACCATGGGCATCCCTTCATTCATTTCACTGAAGGTTGTTGGAACCATGCTGGGTGAAAAGGGCATATTTAACGTGCTCATACAGAAATGGGGCTGGACAGCTTCTGCGGTGCCTTTTTTAACACAGGCATCTTTCGCAAGGGTTTCGGTTATCCTGGTTAACTTCTGGATCGGTGTACCCGTTACCATGCTGATGGTCAGCGGAATCCTGATGAACATTCCGGCAGAGCTCTATGAGAGCGCCAGAATTGACGGCGCAGGTCCTTTTGTAATATTCAGGAAGATCACATTCCCATATATGCTGTTTGTTACAACACCGTATCTGATCTCAAACCTTATTGGTAACTTCAATAACTTCAGTGCGATCTACTTCCTGACAGGTGGCGGACCAATGACCCTTGATTACTACAAGGGCGCCGGTAAGACGGATCTCCTTGTAACATGGCTGTACAAACTCACTGCGGACACCAACGACTACAACCTTGCAGCTACTATCGGTATCCTTATCTTTATAATCTCAGCAACCTTTACGCTGATCACTTTCCAGAGATCGGGATCAATGAAGAATGAGGAGGGCTTCCAATAATGAAAAATAAGACAGTTATAGGACTTAAACTGGATCATTTCCTTAAAGCCCTTGTTGCAGTTATACTCAGCTTCATAGCGCTGCTCATTCCCTTTACGAGTAAGGAGGCGGGCAGCAAGAACCTGATCGGCACTTCGATTTCTCTTTTATCTGCCGGACACGGTGCAGCCGTTTCATTCTTCCTTTATCTGGCAGCAGTACTTACAATTGCTTCTCTGGTGATCGGAGTTACAGCTTATTTCAGGACAAGCGTTAAGATAGTAAGGGCATGGATGCTTGTGCAGATATTTGCAACTTTCTTCTGGACAACACTTCTGTTTGCAGCCAAGGTCATCCTCGAAGAAGGCGGAATAGAAGATAGTTTCCTGCTTAAGAGTGCAGGACCGGGATTCTGGGTAGGACTGGCAGCTTCATATGTAAGCCTTGTCTTTATCATGAAGGTTGCAGAGGTTAACACAGGTTACATAGTGCTCTCCATCCTTGGAGTTATATGGATGTTCCCTATACTCTGGATCGTTCTGACAGCACTTCGCGCAGAACAGGGCTACTATGTGGGATACTTCTTCCCCAAGAACCTTACACTTAAGAACTTCTACGATCTGTTCCACAACAGCGCGGTACCTTTTGGAAAGTGGTGGCTCAACACCATGATCGTTGCTGTATGCGGCTGTGTACTTAACACACTGATTGTGCTTGGAACGGCATTCATTCTCAGCCGTACAAGATTCACAGGCAGAAAAGCCTTCATGAACATTCTTATGATCATCGGAATGTTCCCGGGCTTCATGTCAATGGTAGCATTGTACAACATCTTAAAAGGACTTGGTCTCAATCAGAGCATTGGAGCCCTTATCGTTGTTGGTGCAGCAGGTGCTGCCATGGGTTATCACATCACCAAGGGCTACTTTGATACAATTCCCAAGGCTATTGATGAGGCGGCGATAATTGATGGAGCTTCAAGATTCCAGATCTTTACAAAGATCACGATCCCGCTGTCAAAGTCCATCATTGTTTATCAGGTACTCGGAACATTCCTGGGAGCATGGTCAGACTATATCTTCCCAAGGCTGCTCTTTGGCGACAGGCAGAGTTCATATACGGTTGCCGTAGGTCTGTTCTGGATGACCGACTTTAGAAGAATTGATTCCTACTACACCCAGTTCGCAGCAGGCGCAGTTATCATCGCACTGCCTATAGTAATCCTGTTTATCTGGCTTCAGAGGTTCTATGTAGAGGGACTTTCAGGATCAGTTAAAGGTTAATGAATTAAGTAAAATAAAAAGAAAAGGTTAACGGGTATGAAAGATTTTAGCAGCAGTATTTACAGTGATTCTACTATTGGATTTGTCAGCAATCCGACTCCGGAACCCGGAGAGACTATAACGATCAGCATAAGATTTTTGCAGGATCCGGGCGTTAAAAGCGTGTTCTTATGGAGGCTTGTAAACTGCGCTGAAAACTACATCCCGATGAAGTATGTAAGGACAGAGGGCGGGCTTGCCTACTATGAGGCCAGCACCACTCTCAATGAGCCAAAGCTTCAGTACCATTTCGTGATAATCAGAAATGATGAGCTCTATTTCTACACTCAGGCAGGTGTATTTAGTTATGTGCCGGATTATCGGCATGATTTCGTCATAAGGACTGACTATGTCAAGCCTGCCTGGGTAGATGGGGCGGTGTTTTACCAGATATTCCCCGAGAGATTCTGCAACGGAGATACATCCAACGATGTCAAAGAAGGAGAGTATGAGTATGGCGGCCGCGGACCGGTCATAATGAAGGACTGGAATGAGAAACCGCTTGACGCATCCATAGCCCGCGGCATGGATTTCTACGGAGGGGATCTTTTGGGAGTAAAAGAAAAGATTCCTTACCTCAGGGAACTTGGAGTAACTGCTGTCTACTTAAACCCGATTTTCAGCGCTTACTCCGCACACAAATATGACTGTATAGACTACTTCCATGTTGATGAGCACTTTGGCGGGGACGAGGCTCTTGCAGAACTCTCCGCTGCTCTCCATGAACATGACATGAAACTTGTGCTTGATATTTCCATCAACCACACGGGAATTGAGAACGAATGGACAAGGAGTAAGCGCGAGTTCTATTTCAAGAACCCCGATGGTTCACTTATGGGGTGGGCAGGATTTTCATCACTGCCGACTCTCGACTACAGAAACGAGGAGCTTCGCGACCTGATTTACAGGCGCGATGACAGTGTCCTCAAAAAGTGGTTGAAACCACCATATAACATAGATGGCTGGCGCTTTGATGTGGCAGATGTATTTGCGAGAAATGACGATGTTCAGCTTGCGGACGAAGTCTGGAGAGAAGTCTGTGCAGCCATTAGAGAAGTTAAGAAAGATGCGATCATAATCGGTGAGCACTGGGCTGACTGCCATGAGTATCTTCAGGGAGATCTGTGGAACACCCCGATGAACTACTATGGCTTCGGCAGGATAATTAGGCAGTTCGCCGGGCTTCCTGATCTCTTTCTTGAGAGGAATAAGGATATAGCCGCAGTGGACAAAGGGCTGTCGGCAAAGGAAGTGGTTGCAAGATCTGATGACCACTACACAGGTCTGCCGCAGATGATCGCGGACTGTCAGATGAATCTTTTTGACAGTCATGACGTCTCAAGAGTGCACAACTATGACAGCGTATCTTTTGAGAAGTACAGGGGTGTAGTACTGTCTTACCTTCTTTTTACAGGAATTCCATGCATCTATTACGGAGATGAGCTCGGAATCGACGGACACGTTCTCAATGATTCAGGATGCAGATATCCCATGCCATGGAACCGGGCAGGAAGAGAGGAGACAGGATACTATGCGCTCTATAAGAGGATGACTGATCTGAGGAAGAATACAAAGGCCTTTGCTATGGGCGGACGAAAAGTTCTTTATTCAGAGGGCAAGGTTCTTGCCGTAGCAAGATTTATGGATGATGAGAAGTATGTTGGCATCATCTCCATGGAGGATAAGGCCGTGACCATAGATATTCCGCTTTGGCAGATAGGTGCCCAAAAGGCGCATACTGATACCGATGAATTCGGAAGGAGCTTTACTGCCAGGGCACAGGATGGTGTATTGACTATTGAGGTTCCCGAAAACGGGGCCTTCATGATCAAAGTTGATTGACGGGAGATTATCAGAATGAACGGGATTATCAGTTCTTCAAATTACAGGATAACGGTGCTCACTGACAGGCTCATAAGGCTTGAGTACAGCGCAGAGGGCCGTTTCGAGGACAGACTTACCAAGATGGTAATAAACAGGAGACTCGATGACATTCAGCCTTCGGTTAAGCATGACGGGCAGTTCCTCGTTGTTGAGACCAAAGAGCTGCTGCTTAGATATAACGAGAAGGAATTTACTACGCAGGGGCTTTCGATAGAGCTCAAGAACTTTGGAACGACCTGGCATTTTATCCATGAGCATGGCAATACCGGGGAGAACCTGAAAGGAACCGCAAGGACTCTGGATGAGGTTGATGGCCGCACATCCCTTGAGAGTGGTCTGTTTGGAAGAAAGGGCTATGCTGTTATTGACGACGGCAAGAGTCCTGTCCTTGATGGCGACAGGTTTGTGAACAGAGATAAGGATACTGTTGATCTTTATTTCTTTGGCTATGGTAAAGACTTCTATGCGGGACTGCGGGATTTTTGCAGGCTCTCGGGCAAGACTCCCATGATACCAAGATATGCTCTCGGAAACTGGTGGAGCAGGTACTACAGATACACACAAGAGTCTTACAGGGAACTTGTCGATAAATTTGAAGAGGAGCAGATACCTCTTTCGGTTGCAGTCATAGATATGGACTGGCATGTGACGGAAGTTGATCCTAAGTATGGAAGCGGCTGGACCGGTTATACATGGGATAAAGAGCTGTTCCCCGACTATAAGAGATTTTTGAAGATGCTCCACGACAGGGGACTTGCCGTTACCTTGAACCTTCATCCCGCGGACGGCGTCAGAGGGTGCGAGGAAATGTATGAGCAGGTGGCAAGGCGCATGGGTATAGACCCTGCGACAGATGAGACTGTGGAGTTTGACTTTGGCGATGAGAAGTTCAGAAAGGCTTATTTTGAAGAGATCATGCATCCCTATGAGAGGGACGGCGTGGACTTCTGGTGGATCGACTGGCAGCAGGGCACCGGAAGAAAAGCATCCGACGTGGACCCGCTCTTTCTTCTTAACCACTATCACTACAAAGATCAGGAGGGCAGGAACATAAGACCCATGATCTTTTCAAGGTATGCAGGTCCGGGAAGCCACAGATATCCCGTGGGATTCTCCGGAGATACCGTTTGTTCCTGGAAGAGCCTTGCGTTCCAGCCTTACTTTACCAGCACATCCAGCAACATAGGCTACGGATGGTGGAGCCATGATATCGGCGGACATATGCTGGGCGATAAGAACAATGAGAGACTCATAAGGTGGATTCAGCTCGGCGTCTTCTCACCGATAAACAGGCTTCATTCAAGCGCCAGCCCGTTCCTCAATAAGGAACCCTGGGTGATAGAGGAACCTTACCACGCTGTTATGCAGAAGTTTATGCGCCTTCGGCACAGGATGATACCTTATCTGTACACGGAGAACAGAAGGGCATACGTCGAGGATAAGCCCCTGATAAGACCCATGTACTATCTGTGCCCTGATGAAGAGGAGGCTTACAGCGTACCGGGTGAGTACGGCTTTGGCGATAAACTGATCGTTGGTTCGGTGACAGAGCCGCTTGATGAGAAGCTTCTTCTGGCTTCGGTCAACATGCTGATTCCTGAGGGCAGATATGTGGACATTTTAAACGGAAGAGTATACTCGGGCGGTAAAAAGAGAAAACTCTACAGGGACATAACAGAGATTCCTGTTCTTCTTCCTGCAGGAGGGATACTTGCCCTTGCTTCCGAAAAAGACACAGTCGCATCCAAAAATCCGGAGAAGATAGAGCTTGTAGTAGCAGCGGGAGCTGATGGAAGCTACACTCTGTATGAGGATGACGGAGTAAGCATGAACTATGAAAAGGGCATGTACGCTGAGACTGATTTTGAGTGCCGTTATGATGAAAAAAGCGGCAGCTTTTCAATAAAAATATCCCCGGCAAGAGGGGAGCTTTCGCTCATACCTGATGTCAGGGACTATTGTATAAGGATTATGGGTGTTGAGAGACCTGCGGATCCTGATTCTGTCTACGACCCTCTAAAGAAAATGCTCACACTTTGTCTTGAAAATGTTAAGGCAGATGAAGGAGCAGGTCTTGAGCTCAAAGACGTCGTACTATCAGGAAACGATCATCATAGAGAAGTATTCAATATACTGGAGAGAGCATATATCGATATCATATCAAAAGACAGGATATACAATAAGCTGCTCTCATCGGATGATGAAGGTTTCCTCAAATGGCTGAGCGGCTCCGATGTATCAGAGACGCTCAAGGATGCCATATCCGAAGTGTTTGAAGACAGATAAATACTACCTTTCTTTTCCCCAGAAGAAGAGACCAAGCATTCCGGGGCCTACATGGGCTCCGGAGAAGGGCTCATGGACACAGATAGTGATGTCCGCTTCAGGGGATATTTTTTTGACCAGAGAAGCAAGATATTTGGCATCTTCATAGCAGTCACCGTGTGAGATGCAAACTGTCTTATCATCAGATTCCATTCTCTTCTCCGCGTATTTTTTGGCGATGGCGTCTATGGAAGCCTTTCTGCCTCTGGCCTTGGCGCAGGATACGATATGACCTGTGCTGTCACCAAAGAGAATGGGCTTGATATTAAGGATTGTTCCGATGCTCGCGGTCACGCCGCTGACACGGCCGGTTCTCTTGAGAAAATTAAGGTCATCTACCGTGAAGTACTGACATGCGTGGGGCACTGCCTCATCAACGATCCTGCCGGCACTTCTGCAATCTGTTCCCTGGCGGGAAAGAGCAGCTGCTTTGAGGGCAAGAATACCATTGCCGAATCCGCATCCCTTCGAATCAACTATGTGAACGTATCTGTCGGGAAACTCCTCCATCAGCTCCTCGGCAGCAAGCCTTGCAGCATTGAAAGTCCCGCTTATTCCTGAACTCATTGAGACATATAATATATCCTGACCACCAAAGAGTACAGGTCTGAAATACTCGAGAAAGAGCTGTGTATTTAAAAGACTGGTCTTGGCTTCCTTGCCGTTTTTGAGGCCGTCATAAAAAGTTTTGTAATCAAAGGCCTCAACCTCACCGGCATATACGACGTTCTTCCCGTCGAGCAGATAGCTGCAGGGAAGAACACGGATATTATCAAGCATTTTCTTTGGCAGATTGGCACTGCCGTCAACAAAAACTACAAAAGACATAAGATCCTCCAACAGTTTATTTTTCTCCTTAAACCCTATAACAAATATATCAGCAAATGCACTATTTTTCCACTGTTTGTGACTTGCTTGCTGCTTTTTGTGTCTGTCTTCTGGTTTATCATGTAAGGCCTGCCGCAAGTCCTATGAGTCGTACGATAAGAGCTGCAGCCCAGGCCACAGAGCACTGCCACAGAACAACACAGACAGCCCATTTCTTGCCGAGTTCCCTCTCGATTGCTGCAACAGCGGCAACACATGGTGTATAGAGAAGGCTGAATACCAGCATGGATACTGCAGACAGGGTGCCTATAGCTGTAACACCGCCGCTAAAGAGGGTCTCCATGACGGAAACGACGCTCTCTTTTGCCATAAATCCGCTGAACAGCGAAGTGACGATGCGCCAGTCTCCAAGGCCTATCGGCTCCATGATGGGAACAAGAACACCCGATATTGCAGCGAGCATGCTGTTGTAGGAGTCCTCGACCAGGTTGAACTTAAAGTCAAAGGTCTTTAAGAACCAGACCACGATGGTGGCTATAAGTATGATGGAAAAGGCCCTCTGCAGGAAATCCTTGGACTTCTCCCAGAGAAGAAGAACTACGTTTCTGGGGCTTGGTACGCGGTAATTGGGAAGCTCCATTACAAAGGGAACGGCTTCACCTCTGAAGAAAGTATATTTAAGTAAAAAAGCCATCAGTATGCCGGTAAAGATTCCGAGGAAGTAGAGCCCTGTAATTATTATCCAGCTCTTTCCTGGAAAGAAGGCCGACACAAAGAAGCCGTAGATTGGGAGCTTGGCAGTGCAGGACATGAAAGGAGTGAGCAGTATTGTCATTTTCCTGTCCCTCTCACTGGGGAGAGTCCTTGTGGACATGACCGCCGGGACGGTACATCCAAAGCCGAGCAGCATAGGAACAATACTTCTTCCGGATAGACCTATCTTTCTGAGAAGCTTGTCCATTACAAAGGCCACCCTCGCAATATATCCGCTGTCCTCAAGCATTGAGAGGAAGAAGAAAAGTATTACTATGATAGGAAGGAAGCTTACCACAGTTCCCACACCCTCAAATATTCCGTTCAGAACAAGGCTCTGGATTGTGAGGTTCACACCGGCTCTTTCCATGGCAAGCTGAGTGAGGTCTTTCAGCCCGTCAATTGCGGTCTGCAGAAGGTCCTGAAAGATGGGACCGACGAGAAAGAAAGTCAGGAAAAAGACCAGTCCCATGATCGCAATAAACATTGGAATAGCAGTGTACTTGCCCGTGAGGATGCGGTCAATCTTCTGGCTTCGGATGTGTTCCCTGCTCTCCCTTGGCTTTACCACGCAGGTA
The DNA here is from genome assembly GCA_946546925.1 of uncultured Butyrivibrio sp. Taxonomy (GTDB): domain Bacteria; phylum Bacillota; class Clostridia; order Lachnospirales; family Lachnospiraceae; genus Butyrivibrio. The sequence continues at coordinate 2,167 of CAMNOS010000058.1, read as the reverse complement.
TCGCAGACTTTTTTGATAAAGGCAAATCTCATGTCTGCGATGGCGGCGCTTCGGTCGAGGCCTCTTTCTTTTTCCATCTGAAGAATGATCCTGTCCAGCATCTCTTTTTCGCTGTCGTCAAGCTTCAGCTGTTCAAGGACAAGTTCATCCCCTTCTATCAGTTTGCTGGCGGCAAATCTGCAGGGGAGAGAAGCTTTTTTGGCGTGATCCTCGATGAGGTGGCTCACTGCGTGGAGGGCTCTGTGAACCGCTCCGCCGTGGTCATCGGTGCTGCAATAGTCCTGCTCTAAGGGGCGCTCCTGATTCCTTGCAATGTGCAGGGCGTGGTTTACAAGTTCGTCAACACCCTCATTTTTGGCTGCCGATATCGGGACTACAGGAACTCCCAGCATGGCCTCCATGGTATTGACATCCACAGTTCCGCCGTTGCCCCTCATCTCGTCCATCATGTTGAGTGCAACCACCATGGGGATGTTCATCTCAAGAAGCTGCATCGTGAGGTAAAGATTGCGCTCTATGTTCGTGGCATCGACAATGTTAATGATCCCGCGGGGCTTACTTTCGAGGACAAAATCCCTTGAAACAAGTTCTTCGCTGGAGTAGGGCGACATGGAATAGATGCCGGGAAGATCGGTTATGAGAGTGTCGTCGTGTCCTCTTATCTTTCCGTCTTTCCTGTCGACCGTAACGCCGGGGAAGTTGCCCACATGCTGATTGGAACCTGTGAGCTGGTTGAAAAGAGATGTCTTTCCGCTGTTCTGATTGCCCACAAGTGCGAAGGTGAGGGTAGTTCCAAAAGGCAGTGGATCGCCGCTTCCCTTGGGGTGATACTTGCCCTCTTCACCAAGACCGGGATGCTCGTGGTGTTTTTTGTAGGAAGGGCCCTCTTCAGTGGTGGACTGTTCTTCGATGGGTTCTATCTCAATCTGCTCTGCGTCAGAAAGGCGGAGCGTAAGTTCATATCCGTGTATCCGAAGTTCCATCGGGTCGCCCATAGGAGCAAACTTGATTGTGGTGACTCTGGCACCTGGTATCACACCCATATCAAGAAAATGCTGGCGCAGGGCTCCCTCGCCGCCGACAGCAAGTATCCTGGCACTCTCGCCGGGCTTTAGCGCATTAAGTTGCATAAAAAACCAACCTCTCTTTCGAACTGAATCCTTGCACAAATCTTCGATTTGAGACATTATCTTTTATAATATAGCATCTTTTACTTGGATGTAAAAATCAGGGAGTGCACAATGAATTTTGACAGAGTCATATATACGGGCAGCATAAGCGTGCCTGAGCTTGCAGTATACAGTGAGAATTCAGAAAACCATCTGTACAGGATCAATGAACCTGATCCGGGAATTTTCATCGCCGAGAGCCTTAAGGTCACAGAGCGTGCTCTGGATGCGGGCTATGAGCCGGTATCTCTTTTGATGAAAGAGAGCCTTTTTGAGAGCTCGGGAAAAGAGCTGGCACAGAGGGTGCTTGATTATGATGAAACTATGGTGTACCTTTCGGGTGAAGATGAACTTAAAAAGATAACAGGCTATAACCTCACTGGCGGCGTACTGTGCGCCATGAAAAGAAAAGAAGACGCGGACCCAAAGAAAGTATGCGAAGGAGCAAAGAGGATAGCAGTTCTTGAGAATGTCATGAACCCTACAAATGTGGGCGCGATAGTAAGGAGCGCGGCGGCGCTTGGAATGGATGCGATTCTTTTTACAAGTGGCTGTGCAGACCCGCTTTACCGCAGGGCAATAAGAGTCAGCATGGGAAATATCTTTCAGATTCCCTGGGGGTATCTGCCTGAGGGGCAGGAGCTTAAGTGCCTTGAAAGCCTTGGGTTTAAGACTGTGGCCATGGCACTTCGAAATGACACTGTGGATATTGATGACGGAATTCTTAAGCAGGCAGACAGGCTGGCGATAATCCTTGGTTCCGAGGGAGAGGGACTTCTTCCCGAAACGATAAGTAACTGCGATTATTGCGTAAAGATCCCCATGTATCACGATGCGGATTCACTCAATGTTGCGGCAGCTGCAGCCGTGGCTTTCTGGGAGCTATCAAAGGCAAAATGACAGGGAGAAGCCTTCCTGAAAGGCGTGGAAACTAATTTATATTATGCTGAAGTGAAAAGTTAAATTCCACTTCAAAAACGTCATTCTGAAAAGTGGAA
>CAMNOS010000057.1 GCA_946546925.1 uncultured Butyrivibrio sp. | reverse complement strand
TTTTCACAGTGAAGGTTTTATAAAGAGATTCACAGTGATGCTTCTGGGTGTTGTATTTATGGGGATTTTCCTGTCGTTTCTGATCGAGGTAAGCCTTGGAACAGATCCGTGTACCTTCATGAATCTTACAATATCCCGCAGGCTTGGTATTCTATTTGGAACCTGGCAGGTGATACTCAATGCAATCCTTTTTGTCTTCGTGATCTTATATGACCGTCATCAGATTGGCCCGGGAACATTGGCCAATATGGTACTTATCGGATATATCTCGGATTTTTGCAGGTGGATATGGGGGAAGATTATACCTGATTTTCTGTTTGACAGCTGGCCTTACAGAGGAGTGATCTTTATAATTGCCCTGCTTGGCTTTGTCGTGGCGGCGTCTCTTTATATGAATGCAGACATGGGAGTTGCCCCTTACGACGCCGTTCCTATTATCCTCAGTAACCGTGTACTCAAAAAAGTGCCTTTCAAATATATACGCATAGGCTTTGACGGTATAATCCTGCTTATAGGGTTTCTCCTTGGAGGACGGGTCGAAATATGCACCATACTTATGGTATTTCTGCTTGGACCAACTATTACAGCAGTTGGCAATTATCTGAACAAAACAGTATTTAAGTTTTCCTGACTGGATATATATGCGGACAGAACAAGACACAATCAGGCTTGCTTGATTGTGTCTTTTACAATTAATTCATCAATAATTATTTTGGGTATCATTTTTTAGAACTTATGTTATAATATGCTCGTTGTTGTACTGTAGGAGGATTTTTTAAGTGGATGTACATGCGATAAAAACCGAAGAAGAGATAGAGATTAAGGAGAAAAAGATACCCTGGAAGCGGATTGTGATCGCGGCAATTGTGGTTGCTGTTCTGGCTGCCTTAACTGGTGTTGCAGTATATATGTATAACAATACTGTGTACAGACACTGCGTCACAGAGGCGGGAACCGAGGTGCTGCCTGAGGATTTTGCGATCAATCCGGACGTGGATCTCGTTTTTTCAGAGGATTCGCCCAAATTTGACATATACGTTCCGGGGGATTATCCCGTCACTCTCAAGGCCGGGTTTATAAAGTTCGGCAGTGTGCTGACTGTTGTTGATACAGTTCCACCCACAGCAGATGTGGAAGATCTTGTGATCGAGGCGGGACAGTCTGTAGAAGCCGGAGATTTTCTTTCCAATATAAGTGATGTGACGGCTACATCAGCATCTTTTACCAGTGAACCGGACATTTATCATTACGGCGCTCAGGATGTTGAGATAAGTCTGCAGGACCTGGGCGGCAATAAAGTATTATATGAAGCCAAGCTTACGATCAGCCCACTGGTAGAATCACTTACGATCGAGGCGGGATCGGAATGCCCGGATGACAGGCAGTTCCTGATATCCGACAAGGCAACAACTGTTTATCCAATTACCGATCTGTCAATGATCGATACCACAAGGGTGGGGGAGTACACGGTTACATTTGGTGAGAGCAAGAGATTATTCTATTCCAAGCTGATCGTCGTTGACACCGTTTCCCCCACGCTTGTTCTTCATGATGTGGATGCATATCTGACAAGTGCTGTAGATCAGGAGAGCTTCGTTTCTGAGGTCGGAGATGTATCCGATTTCTCGCTGGAGTTTGAAAATAAGCCTGACATGACCAGAGAGGGAGTGCAGGAAGTTTCTGTCATTGCCACTGATATTGCGGGCAATGAGACCAGAAGAACAGCAAAACTGACTCTTCAGAAGGACACGGAAGCACCTGTGATTGAAGGAGTAAGGGACTTCAGCATTCTGATCGGAGAGAGTATCGCCTACAGAAACGGCATCAAAGTTACCGATAATTGTGACACCGGAGCCAGCCTTGATATTGATACCGGCGGAGCCAATAATAAGGAAGAAGGACAGTATACAATAACCTATACAGCTGTTGATAAGGCGGGTAACTCTGCAGTGGCGACAGCTCTTTTGACTGTAAGACCCATCAGCTACGATCAGGGAACAATTGACGCTATGGCTGATGCGGTGCTTGCAAGGATCATTAACGATGGCATGGACAACAGATCCAAGCTCAATGCGATCTACAACTGGGTCAGGGGCAATTTTGCCTATGTCAATCACAGCGATAAGACCAACTGGTTAAAGGGAGCCTATGAAGGCTTCAAGTACCACAGGGGTGACTGCTTCATTTATTTTGCAACAACCAAGGCTCTTTTAAACAGAGCGGGAATTGCAAATGTCGACATTCAGAAGCTGCCCGGTTACAGATCAATGCATTACTGGAGTTTAGTTGATATAGGAGAAGGATGGCATCATTTTGATACCACTCCCCGAGTTGGCGGTGGTGTATTCAATTATCTTACAGATGCTGAAATGATGAGTTATTCTGAAGCGCATGGCAATTCGCATATTTATGACCGCTCATTATATCCGTTAGTACCATGAATACAGATAAAAAAGTATTAGGAATCATAGGCGGGCTTGGACCGCTGGCAACGGCCTATTTCATGATGAAAATTATTCGAATGACCGACGCCGCCACTGATCAGGAACATATCAGGATGATCGTATATAATTACCCTGATATTCCGGACCGGACTAAATACATACTGGATAAGACGGCAAAGGATCCACTTCCCTATATGAGAGACATTGCCGTGAGACTGCAGAATGATGGGGTTTGCTCAATAGCAATTCCATGTGTGACTGCGCAGTTTTATCATGACCGCCTTCAGGAATCAATCAGGATCCCGGTATTTAACGGAGTACGGGAGATGGCGGATTATCTTAAGGAAAATGATATAAAAAGCGTCGGAATAATGGGAACTGACGGCACTGTGCAGAGCGACCTGTTCGGGAAAAGCCTTGGTGAATACGGAATTAAGTACTTATACCCCTCTAAGGAGGGTCAAAAGAAAGTTATGTCTATCATCTATGATTCCGTCAAGGCAGGGAAAAAGCCTGATGACAGGCAGCTGATGGAAGTAGCGCAAGAGTTGAGGGAGAACGGTGCGCAGCGCATTATACTCGGATGTACCGAACTGTCCGTGATCAAAGAGCAGTTTGACCTGCCCGAATATTTTATTGATGTGCTCGACGTTATGGCCAGATCCTGCGTCAAGAGTTTTTCACTATTAAGAAAGGAATTTGAAGTACTCTGAAAAACAATGACTAATGTACTTGATTATTTAACAGATACTGTTGAGAGATACCCTGACAAAACTGCCTTTGCAGACGAAGAGACAGCACTCAGCTTCAGAGATCTTAAGAATGCCATAGACAGTGTGGGATCGGCACTTCTTCACAAGGGAGTAACTAAAGAGCCGATTCTTGTCTACATGAACAAGAGTGCCAAGGAAATCGCAGCATTTATGGGAGTTATAGCGGCAGGGTGTTTTTATGTGCCGATTGATTCTGAAATGCCTGCAATGCGCATACTGAAGATTATAGACAACTGTAATGCCAGGATATGCATAGTCGATTCACACACCAAAGAGCTCACCAAAGATCTGGGCTTTGAGGGTGATATTCTTGAATATGATTCTATCAGTACTCAGGGAAGTGATGATGAAGCACTGAGGGCGGCCCGGGAAGAAGCACTGGATATCGACCCAATATACATTGTCTTTACTTCAGGCTCCACAGGCGTCCCCAAAGGAGTGGCAGCCTGCCACAGAAGCGTTATTGACTATATAGAGCAGTTATCAGAGGTTCTTGAAGTCGATGAGAACACCGTATTCGGCAATCAGGCACCGCTGTATTTCGATGCATGTTTAAAAGAACTGTATCCTACGATCAAGTTTGGTGCGACCACGTACCTGATCCCGAAAGAACTCTTTTCTCTGCCGCTAAAGCTTGTGGAGTATCTTAATGAAAAGAAGATCAACACCATCTGCTGGGTAGTTTCGGCGCTGACAATAATATCCGCTTTCAGGACCTTCAGAAAGCTGGTTCCGCAGTATCTTAAAGTGGTGGCTTTTGGCAGTGAAGTTTTTGCCATCAAGCAGTTCAACGCCTGGAGAGAGGCGTGTCCCAATACTAAGTTCATCAACCTCTACGGCCCCACGGAAGCCACAGGAATGAGCTGCTATTACAGGGCTGACAGGAAATTTGAGGAGGGAGAGGCTATTCCTATCGGAAGACCCTTTAAGAACACGCAGGTCCTTCTTCTCAAAGATGACGGAACCCTCGCCGGTAAAGGCGAGGAGGGAGAGATTTATCTAAGAGGCACCTGTGTGACCCTGGGATATTACAACGACCCCGAGAGAACAGCCGGCAGCTTTGTTCAGAATCCCCTTCAGAAGAGCTATGCTGACATAGTGTACAGGACCGGTGACATGGCCAGATATGACGATGATGGCAATCTGATCTTTGTCTCCCGCAGGGATAATCAGATTAAACACATGGGTCACAGGATAGAACTCGGCGAGATAGAGGCAGCAGTTTCACAGCTTGACGGCATCAGCCTCACCGGATGTATCTATGACGAGCGCAAGGAGAAGATAGTGCTCTACTATACAGGAGAGATCTCCGATGCGGATGTGATCAACGGACTAAAAGGGCTGCTTCCAAGATATATGCTTCCCAACAAGGTCTTCAGACTTGAGGAGATGCTTTTCACACCCAACGGCAAGATTGACAGAAAGTCATTAAAGCAAAAATATATATCAGAAAATGAATGAGATTAGGAGAATTAAAAATGGATAAGTTACTTGAGATACTTAATGATCTTCATCCTGAAGTTGATTTTGAGACAGAGACAGGTCTCATCGACTCTAAGATCTTCGATTCCTTTGACGTTGTCACCATAGCTTCAGAGATCATCGAAGCTTATGATGTCGATATCGACGCAGAGGACATGGTACCTGAGAATTTCAATTCTCTGGAAGCTATCTGGGACATGATACAGCGCAAGCAGGAAGAGGCATAAGATGTTATTTGCTTCTTATGAGTTTCTGCTTTTTCTGGCGGTTGTTTTTATAGTTTATTATGCTCTGCCCGGAAGATATCAGTGGATCTTTCTTCTGATCGCGGGATATGTTTTCTATTTTATTGCCAATCCTTTTTACCTCATATTCATAACTACAACTTCTTTTACGGTTTATTATGCGGCCAGGAAGATGGAGGATATAAGGCGGGAGTTTAAGACACTAAAGCTCCCCGAAGGAATTACCAGGGAAGAAAAGAAAGAGCTTAAGGCCAAAGAGAAAAAGCAGGAAAAGAGATGGATGTTGGGGGCGCTTCTTTTTAATCTTGGCATTTTGGCAGTCCTTAAGTATACAAACTTTGCTATTTCCAACATCAATGCGATATCCGGTGCTGTCGGGGCAGGGCTTTCCATTGAACATCTGAACATTATTCTGCCAATGGGCATTTCCTTTTATACCTTTCAGGCGCTGAGTTACCTCATAGATGTTTACCATGCCAAATATGATGCACAGAGATCTTTTCCCAGATTTGCGCTGTTTGTTTCCTTCTTCCCACAGCTGGTTCAGGGACCTATCAGCAGATACTCAGATCTGTCGAAGTCACTTTATGAGGAACACAGACCGGAATATACCACGATAACAAGAGGTTTGCAGAGGATAATGTGGGGCTTCTTCAAAAAGCTTGTCATCGCAGACAGGATACTTGTTGCAGTCAACGCCATTATACATGATCCCGAGACATATTCCGGAGTATACGTGTTTATGGGAATGCTGTTCTATGCGCTTGAACTGTATGCTGACTTTACGGGTGGAATTGATATCACCATCGGTGTTGCCCAGACTATGGGAATTACGGTAAAAGAAAACTTCGAGAGACCTTTCTTTTCCAAGAACATCAAAGAGTACTGGAAGCGCTGGCATATCACCATGGGAACCTGGTTTACGGATTATATCTTTTATCCGCTGTCTGTCAGCAAGTTCATGAGAAATCTCAACAAGTTCGCAAGGAAGCACTTTGGAGATAAGATAGGAAAGCGCGTTCCCGTTTATTTTTCCTCATTTGTTGTATGGCTGACCACAGGTATATGGCATGGAGCCAGCTGGAACTTCATTGTATGGGGACTTGGCAACTTCGTTGTGATAATGATATCCGAGGAACTTTCACCTCTGTACGATGCATTTCACAGCCGCTTTAAGGTGGCGGACAGGAAATGGTACAAGTGCTTTCAGATAATCAGGACGGTTCTTATCATGAGCTGCCTGAGGATGTTTGACTGCTACAGAGATGTACCGCTGACATTTAAGATGTTTGGCACTATGTTTACGAATTTTGGGCTTAAGAACCTTAGTGCCTCCATGATAGGAGAGCTGGGACTTAAGCCGGTGGACTACTGCATCTTACTTGCGGGGACGGTTCTTCTTATCCTGGTGAGCATGATCCAGAGAAACGGGTCCGTGAGGGAGAAGATAGCAGGACTTGGTGTTTTAAAGCGTTACTGTATATGGTTTGGTTTGTTTTTAATAATATTATTATTTGGAGCGTATGGTATAGGTTATGATGAGAGTCAGTTTATTTACAATCAATTCTAAAAAGGTACTTGCAGCTGCAGCGCTGTGTGCGATCACTTTAAGCGGCTGCGGTCAGGCTGATCAGGTGAAGACGATCGACAAACAGGCACAGGCAGGTGCGTCCACAGAGGCGGCAGGAGCTTCGGAAGGCGAAGCAGCCGCAGCAACTGAAGAAAAAGCAGACGGCACTTCTGAGGCTGCCACAGACGGATACTATTTTGAAACCGAAGGCGTTACACTCACCACAGATATTGAGATGGCACCTGTTCTTGAGAAACTCGGTGATTCCAACACTTACTTCGAGGCGGCCAGCTGTGCGTTTAACGGACTTGATAAGTTCTATACGTATGACCACTTTGAGATCGATACATATCCGGAGGGAGACAAGGATTATATTTCTGCCATAGTCCTTCTCGATGATATCGTTTCCACACCTGAGGGCATTGCAGTCGGAGCGGGAGTGGACGAAGTGATCGCAGCATATGGTGAGGGCTTTACAAGAAACGGATCCAGCTATATTTATACCAAGGGAACAACACATTTAACCTTTGTATGTAATGGCGATACCGTTACGAATATTTCCTATGACTCAACGAAGCTGGATGATTGAGGTGAAACTAAAATAAATGAATGACATGACGGAGCAGAAAAAGCCGAAAGCTGCCGTGATCGTGCTGCTTATATATTTGAGTATTGCGCTGCTTTGGTTACTTCAGAAGGTTCTGATGCCCAAGTATATGCATGGGATAACTGAAGGCAGCATGATAGCGGAGTACTATAAAGAACCCAAGGACCACGACGTGGTATTCATAGGAGACTGCGAACTGTACGAGAATATTTCTCCGGCGGTGCTGTGGGAAAAGTACGGGATCAACAGTTATATAAGGGGAAGCGCACAGCAGCTCATCTGGCAGTCATATTATCTGATGGAAGAGACACTGAAATACGAAAAGCCCAAAGCCATTGTGTTCAATGTCCTGTCCATGCAGTATGACAAGCCTCAGAATGAGGCGTACAACAGAATGACTCTTGATGGGATGAAATGGTCAAAGAGCAAGTTTGATTCCATAAAGGCATCAATGACATCCGAAGAACATATGGTGGAATATGTTTTCCCGCTGTTAAGGTACCATTCAAGAATAACAGAACTGGAGCCGGACGATTTTGAGTATCTGTTCCACAAGGATACAACTACTTTTAACGGATATTATATGAGAGTCGACGTAAAACCTGCAGAGAATGTTCCTCAGGGAAGACCTCTTGGAAATTATCAGTTTGGTGACATCTGCTATGAGTACCTTGATAAGATGAGAGTGCTCTGCGAAGAGAACGGCGTTGAACTTATTCTTGTAAAGGCACCAAGCCTGTATCCCTATTGGTATGACGAGTGGGATCAGCAGATGAAAGATTATTCCGAAGAATACGGACTTAGCTATTACAACTTTCTAAAGACAACAGATGAGTGCGGCCTTGACTTTGCCACCGATACCTATGACGCAGGCCTGCATCTCAATCTGTCGGGTGCAGAAAAGCTCTCAGACTACTTTGGCAACATCCTTGTGACTGAGCACGGATTCACATCGCACAAGGATGACAAAGAGCTTGCAGCAAGGTGGGATGAGAAGATCAAAGCTTATGATGCAGAAGCACAGAGACAGTATGCGCTTCTTGAGTGAGACGGAGGGACTGATATGAAATACATTCTTGCAATAGGCAACAGCTTTTCAAGGGATGCCACAGCGTACCTGCATGATATCTGTGATAATCTTGGGATTGCAGCTCATGTGGTGAATCTGTATATCGGTGGCTGCAATCTTGAACGGCATTGGAACAATATCCTCAAGGATGAGCGGGCATATCAGTATCAGGAAAACGGAGTGGTAACAGACAGATATGTGAGCATTGATGAAATCCTGCACTCAAAGCCCTGGGACTTTATAGTGACCCAGCAGTCGAGCCATGACAGCGGCTGGCTTGATACCTATGAGCCCTTTGCGGGACTGTTGTTTGAGCATATCAAAAGAGAAGTTCCGGGGGCGCAGATCTGCATGCAGCAGACCTGGGCTTATGAGACAGACAGCGACCACGGGTGCTTTATCAGATACAACTGTGATCAGGATGAGATGTACAGGCGCTCAAGAGAGAATTACCATACAATAGCAGATAAGTATGGAATTCCTCTGATTCCCTGCGGCGATGTTATCCAGAATATCAGAAAGCATCCTGAGTTTAATGTGCCAAAAGGCGGAAAATCCATCTGCCGTGACGGATTCCATATGCATTTCCTGTACGGAAGATATGCACTTGCGTGTACTTGGGCAAGGACACTGCTCAATGCACCGGTAGGAGAGTGCACCTATATCCCGAAATGCAGTGATACAAATGAGGAACTTGACCAGGAGCTCTTTTCCATAGTTCAGGAAGAAGTGAGCGCACTGTGATGATGTGATAAGAACTAAAAAGCGTCGTGTACCCGGTTGCCCGATCGGATACGCGACGCTTTTTGCTTTACAATGATCATGATATTTTATGAAATGATTGTAGCTGTGGCGACGGTGCCGTTTGCTACTTCTACTTCAAGGAATACGCCTGAGTCTTTGAGCTTATCAAGAAGACCTGCGAATTCCTCTTTGGAAACGTTGTTTTTGCCGCTCTCTGCTCCGTCCATTACGTATACGGTGCTGTCTGTCACCTCAAATATGTGGGTCTGGTCATCGGTAATTGTGATCGGGTCCTGATCTTTGAAGTTGCGATAGTCCATGGATCCGCAGACTGTAAGTTCATCGCCATCAATTGATGCCCGGTAAACTACTCTGTAGAATACGCCGAATTCGTCTGTGGTTCCGATCTTATCCCTGTCTGAAGACAGAAGGAAGGATCCCATGAAGCCGTCTGCATCCTCGTATGATACAGGAGCCTCAGAAGTGCTTTGTGCAGAGGAATCTGCAGCAGGAACGGAAGGAACCGGAGCGTCTGTGAAGAAATCTCTTATATTGAAGGTCTCTCCTGTCTTCTGCTCCTCATCTATTATTCCCGGAACAAACTCTGTGACATATGTCTCACCTGAAGTGGGATTTACATAATACCTGTTTATTGCGCCTGTGTAGGAACGGTAGATAACTGTGATCTCATCAGGATTTTCAGATACTACATCCCAGTATTCACCATTTTCACCTGTAAGTTCATAGCCGGGATTCTGAATCGTGTAATAGTTAAACGCGGCCCTCAGTGCCTGGTCGTTGGTCACAACATCAGATGTACCTGATGATCCCTCGGCCACTGAAGCTTCGCCGGCCTCAGTCACCGCATCCTGCTGCGACTCTTCCTTACCGGCATCCTGCTTTGAAGTCTCCTGCTGTGATCCTGCATCTGTCTCGACAGACTCAAATACAGAAGATGTGTCAGCAGCGCTCTCCTTGCCGCAGGCAGACAGCAGTATAGCTGTGCACAGTATTGCGGGTATTATCATTGTTCTTTTTTTCATAATTCTTTTCCTCCTCAAAAAAACATCTTTCTTATGTTACACCCTTTAAGTAAAAATGAGTATTAAAAAAGTATTAACTTAAGTATAATGATTATAACTATATCAGGAGGAGTGAGGTATGTTAGATAAGATTGATGTTTTTACCCATAGCAGCATCAGGATAAAGAGCGACCGGGGAATTATCTATATTGACCCTTTTCATATGAGAGAGGAGCCGCATGATGCGGATTATGTCCTTGTAACACATCAGCACTATGACCATTTTTCGGTGGATGATATCAGAAAAGTCATAAAGGATTCGACAGTCATTGTCTCACCGGAGAGTATGATTGATGACGCAAGGGAGCTTGAGCCTGAGGTTAAGGAGGTCATTGGAGTCAGACCGGGAGTTTACAAGGAGATAAACGGTCTGGAACTTGAGACTGTCCCTGCCTATAACACATTGAAGCCCTTTCATCCAAAGAGGGCTGAATGGGTCGGATATATTCTAAGGCTCGAGGGAAAGCGAATATATATTGCCGGGGATACAGGACTTACCAAGGAAGCCAAAGAGGTAAGGTGCGACATAGCTCTTTTGCCTGTTGGCGGTACTTACACCATGGATGTCAAGAGGGCAGCGGAGCTTGCCAATACAATCAGACCTGAGTATGTAATCCCAACCCACTACGGGAGCATTGTGGGCAAGGAGAGCGACGGACGTACCTTTGCAGGTCTCGTACAAAGTCCTGTCAGGGTTGTTGAGAAGATGCAGTATTTTGAATAAAAAAGCAGAGTAAGGGGAGAATTATTATGCAGAACAGATTACCCAGGAGGGAAGAGGTTTCACAGGACCTCACATGGCGTTTGGAGGATATCTACGAAGACGAGGCCAAATGGGAGGAGGAACTTGGACAGATCGGTGAAGTTGCTGACAAGATGGCAGCTTATGCCGGAAAGCTCTCGGAGAGTGGGGAGACACTTTTAGAGCTTCTCAAACTTGATGAAAAGCTGGAACTTCTGATTGACAGGGTTTATGGATATGCCCATATGCGCGAGGACCAGGATACAGGCAACTCCAAGTATCAGGCATTCCAGCAGAGGGCTATGGCATCTCTGGCGGGAGCATCTGAAAAGACAGCTTTTATAAACCCGGAGATACTTTTACTTTCTGAAGAAAAACTCAGTGAATACTATGAGAAGGTGCCAGATCTTGCGCCTTATAAGAGAATGATAAAAGAGATCAGAAGGCTCAAGGATCACATGCTGGACAGCGAGAAGGAGCAGCTTCTTGCAAGTGCACAGGAACTTCAGGGAGCATCCCAGAAGACCTTCGGTATGCTGGTCAATGCGGATCTTAAGTTCCCTTCTGTCAAGGACTCCAGGGGCGAAGAGGTTCAGCTCTCAAATGGAAGGTTCGTGCCAACCCAGATGTCCAAAGACAGGGCGCTCAGGAAGGCAAGCTTTGAGGCTTTCTACGGAAGATATGAGGAGTTTAAAAACACCTGGGCTGCCATGTATGACGGTGAGGTCAAGGGACGTATCTTCGAATCGAAGGCAAGGAAGTACAAATCGGCATTTGAGGCGGCTGTGGACAGGAATAACGTATCGCCGCAGGTCTGCGACAATCTTTTTGCTTCGATTCACGACAACATGGACAAGATGCACCGGTATGTGAGCCTTCGCAAGAAACTCCTTGGTGTGGATGAACTGCACATGTACGATGTATATGTGGCAATGATCCCGAAGTTTGACATGACTGTTTCCTATGAGCAGGCCAAGGAGATATCCTTAAAAGCCCTTAAGCCTCTCGGAGAGGACTATCTTGAGATCGTAAAGACCGCTTATGACAACAGATGGATCGATGTGCTCGAGAACGAAGGAAAGCGCGGCGGTGCGTACTCGGGCGGAGTATATGATGTTCACCCGTACATGCTTCTTAACTACAACGACACCCTGGATGATGTATTTACGCTGGTGCATGAGATGGGACATTCCATGCACACCTGGTACTCCAATAAGGCTCAGTCCATCATTGACGCAGGCTACAAGATCTTTGTTGCAGAGGTTGCATCAACGACCAATGAGGTACTTTTGTATCACTACATGAAGGACCACGCAGAGTCTGTTCAGGAGAAGGCATATATTATAAACCACTTCCTCGAGAGCTTTAAGAGCACAATGTTCCGTCAGACCATGTTTGAGGAATTTGAGAGGAAGACCTGTGAGATGGCGGAAAACGGAAGCCCGCTCACAGCGGAGGCTCTGTATGACGTATATCTTGGCCTCAACAGGCAGTACTTTGGAGAAGATATGATATCGGATCCTCTTATCGGATGGGAGTGGTCGAGGATTCCGCACTTCTACTACAATTTCTATGTTTATCAGTATGCAACCAGCTTTGCGGCTTCAGTTGCCATAGCAGACCGCATACTCAGGGAAGGCGAGAGCGCAGTTAAAAAGTACAAGGAATTCCTTGCAAGCGGCTGCACTCAGGATCCTGTGAGCCTGCTTAAGATCGCTGGAGTCGACCTGACTACCAGAGAACCCATCGATTCGGCGCTTGCTGTATTTGGCGAAGCTATAAGCGAGATGGAGAATCTGGCTGGAGAACTTTAATTCTTAATAATTCTTTTAGATTTAGATTACGCAAATGAGGGTATTTTTACTGATAAGATATTGGAGGCAGATAAATGCGAGCAGTTGTGACAAGGGTTCTATCCGCATCGGTAACAATAGATGGGAAGAGAACCGCGGAAATAAAAAACGGATTCCTCGTCCTTCTGGGAGTAAAGTGCGGGGATACTAAGACCCAGGCAGTGAAAATGGCCGATAAGATCTGCGGACTTCGAATTTTCGAGGATAAAAACGGCAAGATGAATATCAATCCCAAGGATGCGGGGGCACAGCTTCTTATAGTGAGCCAGTTTACTCTTTATGCAGACTGCAGTTCCAGAAGGCCCGGGTTTACAGATGCGGCCAGACCTGAAGTTTCAGAGCCCCTCTATGAACTTGTCGTCTCGGAGTGCCGCAGCAGAGGATTTGAGGTGCAGACAGGATCTTTTGGTGCGGACATGAAAGTGGAATCTGTAAATGACGGCCCTGTCACCATACTTCTGGATGTTGATGCTCCTGAGAAGTGATGGCAAACTGACAGCTATGAGAGTGGAGATGACATGAAAAAAGAAGAAAAGACTAATGTGATGCGTGTTCTTGATGGAAAGAAGATCTCCTATGAGAGCCATTCATATGAACCTGATGCGACCATGAGCGGAGAAGAGATAGCAGGAATACTTGGTGAGGATGCCAGAAAGGTCTTTAAAACCCTGGTGACTCAGGGAAAGAGCGGATCTTACTACGTCTTTGTAATTCCTGTTACAGAAGAGCTCGATCTTAAAAAGGCTGCGAAAGCTTCGGGTGAGAAGGCTGTGAGTATGATAAAACAAAAAGAGCTCCTTCCGCTTACCGGTTATGTTCACGGCGGCTGTTCGCCGATAGGAATGAAGAAGCATTTTGCGACATTCATCCATGAGACTGTAAGAGATTACGACAGGATTTTTGTCAGCGCCGGCAAAGTGGGATTTCAGATTGAACTGTCCCCGGATGACCTCATAAATGTGGCCGACTGCACGGTGGCAGACATCATAATTATTGAATAAATAGATTTGAAAGAGAGGAATAGAAGTGACGGATATTAAGAAGATAACAGCATTGGGAGTTATGGCTGCGATGGTCATTGGCTGCACGGCCTGTGGAAGCAAGGAAGAGGTGCCTGCGCAGCCCGAAGAAAGCGCAGCAGAAGAGAGTGTGGAAACAGCAGCTCAGGAAACACCTGCAGCAAGCGAAGAGGTACAGGAAGTTCAGACTGAGAATGAAGGTGAAGAAAGTGCGGAAGGAGAGTTTCTTCCGAAGTTTTATTATAATCAGGTACTTGCGGATAACGGATTTCAGCCTCTGGAAGCAGCTGCCTATGACTATCTGGCATTTGATCATGTGAAGGGCTCCGATGCAGACCATGTGCTTATTCCCTATGTAAATATTGTTGACGTTGATGAGATTGACCCCTCTGACGTCCTTCTATATGGGGATTATTACGTATGGGAATTTGAAAAGCAGCAGGATACCCTTGTTATGGTCTCCGGAGGACACTGCCCCGGAGTGATCCATCTTGAGCGCACCGGCGAAGGAGAGACAGCCATCTACAGCCCTAAGGGCACCATGGATGAAGGTTTTACCGACGATGACACCAAGGCTATTTTCGGTGAGTACTACGACCACTATCTTACTCTTTCTTCTGACGATGCGGCAAGAGAGTCAGGGCTTGCCCTTAACATTGCAGATTATGTTACAGTAAATAACCTTGACATAACCGGGTATCAGATGTCACCGAATGAGACAAAAGATCTTCCTGCAGCCCGTGCAAAGCATATAACAGGGGCGCTTCCTGAATACTCTTATCCGGGGCCTGAGCTCTTTTACTCGGTACTGTATGACTATCTGAAAGAGAATCTGTTGGGCAGCCGCAATGAGAAAGAAACAGTCATCCCCTGTCCTGTTATTGTGTATACGGATGAGAGCAATAATGATGATATTCGCGTTTACGGCAACTTCTGGA
The DNA here is from genome assembly GCA_946546925.1 of uncultured Butyrivibrio sp. Classification (GTDB taxonomy): domain Bacteria; phylum Bacillota; class Clostridia; order Lachnospirales; family Lachnospiraceae; genus Butyrivibrio. The sequence continues at coordinate 1,335 of CAMNOS010000057.1, read as the reverse complement.
TATACAGCTACTACCTCGACGGAGATATCATGAAGACATCTTCCGGCGGCTCTTATCCGGGGTGCATCCACATAAAGTCCACAGAGGCCGGATATGAAGTTACAGACATGGAGATTGTTGAGGACGGACAGAACTACACGGATAGCGCCAAAAAGATATTTGGCGAGCACTACGAAGATTTTGTAAAGGCAACCGGTGATACTGCGGGCACGGAAGAGATCAGGGCACAGATCATTGCAAACTATGTTGCGGCCAATGATCTTTCCGTGACTGCTTATCAGGATTATGGCTGGGATCCGGTAGCGCTCCCCGAAGAGAATATTGATACTTTCTACAGTGACCTTTGATCAGATAATGCATGACGGTGAAAACTCTGCTCTTACGGTTTTTTGGAAAGTATGTTAAGAAATGAAAAAGAATGATCTTATACTCATAGCAGCTATTCTTGTGTTGGCTCTTGTTTCTGTAGCAGGCATAAGAATCTGGCAAAAAAATAATACAAAAAGCGATGCGGTTGCAGTTGTCACCGTTGACGGCGCACGATATGGTGCATATCCGCTCTCTGAAGATACTACCGAGAGGATAGAGCTTGCTGACGGCACTTACAATATTCTTGTGATCAAGGATGGTTATGCTGATGTTACAGAGGCTTCCTGCCCCGACCAGATATGTGTGAACCACAACCGCATCAGGTATTCGGGCGAGTCTGTTGTGTGCCTTCCAAATAAGCTTATAGTTGAGATTGAGGGCGGAGAGGATAACGGCATAGATGGATCAACATATTAATCGAAAAACTGCGGCAGAGCAGACCGCCGGTACCAAAAAGATCGCGTTTCTGGGACTCTTTGTGGCACTGGCGTTTGTTCTTTCTTATATTGAGTTCCTGTTGCCGCTTAACATAGGGATTCCCGGAGCCAAGATCGGAATAGCCAATCTTGCGGTAATGGTAACCCTCTACACCATCGGTGAGAAAAATGCCATAGCCCTCTCTATGATAAGAGTGGTGCTTGTGGGCCTCACCTTTGGAAATGTTTCCATGATGATGTACTCCCTTGCGGGGGCTGCGCTCTCACTTCTTGCCATGCTCATCGCAAAGAGGACGGGTAAGCTGTCCATGAGCGGTGTCAGCGTGCTTGGCGGAGTGTTCCACAATGTGGGACAGATCATCGTAGCTATGTTTGTACTTGAGACAGACGCTCTAATTTATTATCTTCCGTTTCTGATCGTCATAGGTACAATAACGGGAGTTGTCATAGGAATCGTCTCCGATCTTATCACAGTCAGAGTCAGGAAAGTCCTTAATTTCTGAGTCAGCGCTCGTACATTGCTGAGATT
>CAMNOS010000056.1 GCA_946546925.1 uncultured Butyrivibrio sp. | reverse complement strand
CCCGGCGTTGCCTTTGAGTGCTCGGAGCAGAAGGGCATGCACGTCAATGAGGACCACTTCATCGTGGAGATAATAGATCCCGATACAGAGGAGGTGCTTCCTGAGGGCTCCCAGGGCGAGCTGGTATTTACCGCTGTGGACAAGGAGGCCTTCCCCATGATCCGTTACCGCACCAGGGATATCTGCAGGGTTTCCAGATCCAAGTGCTCCTGCGGAAGAACTCTTATCAGAATGGACAAGCCCATGGGAAGATCAGACGATATGCTCATCATCCGAGGCGTAAACGTATTCCCGAGCGAGATAGAGACTGTGCTTCTCAACAACGGCTATGCGGCTAATTATCAGATCGTTGTAGACCGTGTCAACAATACAGACACACTGGACGTTCAGGTTGAGATGACTCCCGAGATGTTCAACGATAACCTGGGCGAAGTTGAGGCAAGACAGAACAAGCTCTCAGCTGACCTTAAGTCAATGCTCGGAATCAAGGCGAAGGTTTCACTTCTTGCACCCAAGTCCATCACCAGATCTGAGGGCAAGGCAGTGCGCGTCATCGATAAGCGTAAGATCTGATAAAAGAAAACAGAGAGGAGAAATACCATGAGTGTACAGCAGATTTCCGTCTTTCTTGAAAACAGACCCGGCACACTTAAGAAGATGACAAGTGTGCTCGCAGCCAACAATATAGACCTCAGGGCAACGTCGGTTGCTGAGACCAAGGACTTTGGCATTGCAAGACTCATCGTTGATGATGCTCTTGAAGCTGTTAATACCCTTAAGGAGAACGACTTTGTTGCCAGCCTGACACCGGTTCTTGCAATCGAGATTCCGGATGAAGCAGGCGGTCTTGATAAGCTTCTTGAGATATTTGCAGATGCTGAGGTCAACATTGAATATATGTATGCTTTTCCCGGAGGGAGAGATGTGGACAAGGCCATCATGATCTTCCGTGTTGCAGACACAAAGGCTTCAGAGGCACGCCTTACCGGAAAGGGTGTACGGGTACTGAGCCAGGAAGATATATCTCAGATCTAAATACAATTATTTTTGGAGGGGTTAGAAATGCCAATTACAGACTTGCTTGAGAGAAACAGTAAGTTATACGGAGAGGAGGTTGCACTCGTCGAGATAAATCCCGAGATAAGGGAGGAACAGAGGGTTACCTGGAAGGAGTACGAACTTATCCAGCCTACTTCCACAGCCTATTACAGAAGACAGATAACCTGGTCGGTCTTTGATGAAAAGGCCAACAGGGTTGCCAATATGCTGATCGAGAGAGGTATCAAGAAGGGACAGAAGTGCGCTATCCTTCTTATGAACTGCCTGGAGTGGCTTCCAATTTATTTTGGAATTCTCAAGGCAGGAGCCATAGCTGTTCCGCTCAATTTCAGATTTGATTCTGAGGAGATTGATTACTGTCTGAAGGCCTCAGATTCGGACGTCCTTTTCTACGGGCCTGAGTTCATTGGAAGAATTGAGGATATTGCCCAGAAGCTCAAGAAGGAGATGCTCCTTCTCTTTGTGGGAGATCAGTGTCCTTCATATGCAGATGACTATTACAGGTTTGCGTCCAACGCTTCATCTGTTGCTCCCAGGATCCTGATTGAGGACAAGGATGATGCAGCAATCTATTTCTCATCCGGAACTACAGGTTTCCCCAAAGCAATTCTCCATATTCACACTGCTCTCATGCAGTCAGCTAAGATGGAAGCAATGCACCACGAGACGACACATGCAGATAACTTCCTGTGCATACCGCCGCTTTATCACACAGGTGCCAAGATGCACTGGTTTGGATCTCTATATACAGGCAGCCGTGCAGTCCTTCTTAAGGGCAACTCACCAGAGGCGATCTTCCGTGCTGTATCTGAAGAGAGATGTACAATTGTCTGGCTCCTCGTGCCGTGGGCCCAGGACATCCTGGCAGCCCTCGACAGCGGCAAGCTCAGGCTTGAAGACTATCACCTTGCCCAGTGGAGGCTCATGCACATCGGAGCCCAGCCTATTCCGCCGTCACTTGTACGCCACTGGCTCGAGTACTTCCCTCATCACAAGTACGACACCAACTACGGACTTTCGGAGTCCACAGGTCCCGGATGCGTTCACCTTGGTATGGAGAACGTGCACAAGGTTGGAGCGATCGGTATTCCCGGATATGGATGGAAGACAAAGATTGTTGATGAAGAGGGCAACATTGTTAAGCAGGGCGAGATCGGAGAACTCTGCGTCAAGGGACCGGGCGTTATGGTTGAGTACTATAAGAACCCCGAAGCTACCGCTGAGATACTTAAGGATGGATGGCTCTTTACCGGTGATATGGCGCGTCAGGACGAGGACGGATTCATATTTCTTGTTGATCGCAAGAAGGATGTTATCATCTCCGGAGGTGAGAACCTCTACCCGGTTCAGATAGAGAGCTTCCTTATGAAAAACAACAAGATCCACGACGCTGCAGTTATAGGTCTTCGCGACCAGCGTCTTGGCGAGATCGCAGCTGCCATCATACAGGTCAAGGAGGGAATGACCCTTACCGAGGAAGAGGTGGACGAGTTCTGTGTTGACCTTCCAAGGTACAAGAGACCCAGGAAAATCATCTTTGCCAATGTCATCAGAAATGCCACCGGTAAGATCGACAAGCCCAAGCTTCGTGAGATCTACGCCGGCTCACATATCGTTGAAGACCAGAATAAGTCATAAGACCAACAGTATAAAGGCTGTCGCGCAAGCGGCAGCCTTTTGGTATAATCATGATATGTATGAAAATATAAGGATGATGTGATGTTGTTGAGATAGTCTTTCAGAGGCTCCGGGGCAGCGCATTTTGCACAGGCAGCTGAGAGGCCCTTTGAGCTCGTCGGTACTTGGCACCGTCCTTTGGTGCCTTAGTACCGCTACGAAGCGAAAGGAGCGTAAGCGTGCCCGAAGTGCCTGTGCAAAATGCGCTGCCCCAAGGCACCTGGCGACTATCTCCAACATCAGGAATGAGAAGTTATGGACGAACAAAGCAGGGTGGCACTGGTTGGGTGCGACAGTTATGAATATGAAGAGGTAAAGAAGGCGCTGGATGAGAGTCTTATGCTGATTGACGCCCTTTCATTTGTAAAGCCCGGGATGAAGGTAGGGATAAAGGCAAATCTGGTGAGCGGACACAGCCCGGACAAGGCGGTGACAACTCATCCGATGCTGCTTAGAAGGCTCTGCGAACTCATCACGGAAAAAGGCGCAACAGTTGTGATAGGGGACAGCCCCGGTGGGCTCTACACAGCTGCTTACGTACAGGGAGTCTACAGGGCAGCAGGGCTCAGTGACCTTGAGAGCGGAGAACTTTCCGGGAAAGTCAGGCTTAATCAGAATTTTGAAGTTAAGGAAGGAAAGGATCCTGATGCGGTGTCCCTAAAGAGCTTTGTCTACACCGGATGGCTTGATGAGGTTGATGCTATCATAGGCTTTTCCAAGCTCAAGACCCACGCGATGATGGGCATGAGCTGTGCGGTCAAGAACATGTTTGGATGTATCCCAGGGACCACCAAGCCTGAGTATCATATGAGATTTCCGCAGGAGCACGCATTTGCCAATGTAATGGTGGACCTCAATGAGTTTTTTAAGCCGGTCCTATATGTGGTGGATGCCATTGACGGAATGGAGGGCAATGGTCCTACAGCCGGGGAAAAGAGACATATAGGTGCTGTACTTGCGTCTAAAAGGCCCTATGCACTGGACATGGTATGCGCATCGATGATAGGAATGGGGATAAACGACGTTCAGACTCTTCTTGTTGCAAATGAGAGGGGACTTGGGCCTGCGAATGTGGATGAAGTACAGATTGTTGGAAGCTACAGCCTGTCAGATGCAAGGATTCCTGATTTCAAGAGAGCCACCATACATCAGAGCATAACCTTTGAGGGAGGGACACTTTTTAATACTATTAAATCCAAGGCTGTGAAGTTTGCATATGCAACAAGGCCCCAGGTCAGAAGTGCTGAGTGCATCGGCTGTAGGAAGTGTTTTGAGACCTGTCCCGCTAAAGCCATAACGATGGTTTCTTCACGGAAAGCGGCACCTAAAAACAAGACATCCAGGATTCCGGAAATTGACAGAAGCAAGTGCATAAAATGCTTCTGCTGCCAGGAGTTCTGCCCTGTGGGCGCGATGAAGGTGCACTACAACCCGGTGGGGAAGGTGCTCAATAAATTAAGTGCAAGATAAACAGGTAGTGCCGGACGGACCATGATAATTGTGAATTGCCCCAAGGCAAAAGGATGCGTATATGCCTTTTTTATACAGTGTTGAAGAAGATAAAAGAGATAGATATAAGTTTATAATGATAACCGGTTTTGAGGGAAGTGTGACTGACCTTAGTTTACCGGAAGAAATTGACGGTATGAGAGTGGAGGCTGTTGGCAACCACTCTTTTTCTGCACGGTCTGACCTAAGGAGCGTGACAATCCCGGGCAGCGTAAGGATCCTCTACGGATTTGCTTTTCACAACTGCAGAAACCTCAAAAAGATCTCCCTCTGTGACAGTATAGATGACTATTATGACGGCGTATGCAGGCAGTGCGACAGCCTTGAGGAGATAGAGATTACCATGAACAGGGGATGGTTCGAGGTCATACGCAATTTCCTTGCAGACAGCGACAGGACGCTTAAGTTTGTGATAAAAGAAAGTACTGCAGCCTCAGATGAAGGAGGTCATCCGGAGATTGAAGGAAACGTTCACCGGATGCGGATCACATCCCTCACTTTCCCTGAGTATGTGTATGACTTTAGCGAGAATACCATGGCAAGAACAATTCAGTTCTCTATTGCGGGATCGGGTATGTTCTACAGGGAGTGTGTGGACAGGCGGTCCATAAACTACAGGGAGTACGACAGGCTCTTTGAAAAAGCAAGGATCGATGGTGGAATGATCGCTGAGTCGATCGCTCTTGGAAGACTCCTCTTCCCTACAGAACTTGAGGATGGCTTCAGGGCGCAGTATGAAGAGTATGTGAAGGAAAACGCAGGAAGGATCCTGGAAAGGCTGGTTACCGGTGCTGCAGATAATGAAGATTCCAAAGAACAGCTTACCAGGCTGCTTGATTATAACGAAAAAAGAGCTGTCATTCCCGAGAGAGCTGTCGATGGGGCGATTGCTCTCTCTGCAGAAAAAAAGCTCACCGAGATCTCTGCCATACTAATGAAATACGCAAGAGGCGGTGATGCCGGCGGAGGACTGCTATTTGAATTTTAGAAAGAAGGAAATAACGAAATGAATGAAAATGAACGCACCGGGTTTAATTCAAGACTCGGCTTTATATTGGTGAGTGCAGGCTGCGCTATCGGAATCGGTAATGTATGGAAGTTTCCCTATGTGGTTGGTCAGAACGGCGGATCTGTCTTTGTACTCTTTTACCTGCTGTTCCTGGTTATTATGGGTGTCCCGGCGATGAGCATGGAGCTGGCGATAGGACGAGCCAGCGGACTTACGATGGTACAGGGCTACAAAAAGCTTGAAAAAAAGGGACAGAAGTGGCATATCCACGGCTGGGTGAGTCTTATAGGCAACTATCTTCTCATGATGTACTACACCACGGTGTCAGGATGGATGCTTGATTACTTCTATAAGTTTGCGACGGGGGAGTTTGAAAAGCTCGGCAGTGCTCCGGTTTCTTCCGTTTTTGAATCGCTACTGGCCGACCCTATCGAGATGGGGATATTCACCATACTGACAGTTGTGATCGGTTTTGCGATCCTTGCCTTTGGCGTGCAGAACGGACTTGAAAATGTGAGCAAGTTCATGATGCTGGGACTTCTGGGACTTATATTGGTGCTTGTCATTAACAGCTTTACTCTGGATGGAGCGCTTGAGGGACTTAAGTTTTTCCTTTTGCCTGATTTCAAAAGGGCGAGTCAGATAGGTCTGGGCAAGGTAATATCTGCTGCGATGAGCCAGGCTTTCTTTACCCTGAGTATAGGAATGGGATCGATCGAAGTATTCGGAAGCTATATGTCAAAAGACAAGGCTCTCGTGGGAGAGGCCCTTATGATCGGCTTTCTGGATACAGTTGTTGCAATGTGTTCGGGACTTATAATCTTCCCTGCTTGTTTTTCCTACGGAGTTGAGCCTGAACAGGGACCTTCCCTTATATTTGTGACTCTGCCGGAGATCTTTATCAACATGCATATGGGTCGTATCTGGGGAACACTCTTTTTTGTATTCATGACCTTTGCCAGCTTCTCCACAGTGACTGCTGTGCTGGAGAATCTGGTTGCGGGACTCATGGATAACTTTGGCCTCACAAGAGGCAGTTCCATTGCTGTTAACTGTATATTTCTGATTTTTGCATCCCTTCCGTGTGTACTTGGGTTCAACAAGTGGAGCGGCATTACCTTCTTTGGAGGCAAAGGGATCCTTGACTTTGAGGATTTCCTCGTAAGTAATCTGATACTTCCGGCGGGAACCCTTGTCATTCTGCTGTTCTGTGTGACCGGGCTCGGATGGGGATTTGATAAATACATAAAGGAAGTAAATGCGGGTGAAGGCGTTAAGATGCCGGAGTGGACCAAAAACTACTTAAGGTTCGTTCTTCCTGTCATGATCCTGATAATTCTGATCAACGGTCTGATCTGACACATCCCGGAGGTGACATCTTGACAACAGGCAGAAGCGAAAAGAGAATACGGCTTGAAGAGGGAGGACTTAAGGTCCTTAGCGCTGCCAGGACAGAGCTGTACATGGATATGCGCTTTATGGGGGCTGCGCTTAATTCGCTCTCTTTAGAGATGGACCTGTCCACCACGACAGTTGGAACCGATGCAGTCAGCATAAGGTTCAACCCATCCTACGTTCTAAAGCTCTTTGTGGAGGAGCCGGGAAGGCTCAACAGGACCTACGTGCACATGCTTTTGCACTGCATCTTCAGGCATATGTACACCTCGGAGAGATTTGAGGATGAGCGGCTTTTTGACCTGTGCGCTGACATTGTTGTGGAGTCGGTTCTTGATACCATGGATTACAGATCCATCTACAGGGTATCCTCGGATTTCAGGGACAGGTGGTATGCTCTTTTGGAAAAAGAGATAAAGGTCTTTACGGTAGAAAGACTCTACAGGTTCTTTTCACAGGAGGGCAATATCCCGGATGAGATGACTTATGAAAAGCTTGAGAGGCAGTTCAGGCTGGATGATCACTCCTTCTGGATGAGGCTTCAGGACGTCCCGTCCAATGAGGAAAAAGAAAACGAAGAAGATAAGAAGCCTTTACCTGAAGATATGCAGTCGCCAAAGCAGGATGATGACCGGCCGGACGAAAGAGATACCGCTGATGACGACAACGACGCGGATGGCGACAGCACTTCTGACAGGAAGAGTGATGCGGATTCCGGTAAAAAGAAGACGAAATATATAAGTCCCAGACGCCTTCAGAAGATAAGGGACAGGGAAAAGAACTGGGACAGGGAAGGCAGGCGCCTTCAGACAGAGATTGAGACCATAGGCAAAAAGGCAGGCGATAAGCTTGGAAAGCTCTCCTGGATTCTTCAGTTTCAGAACACTAAAAGGCGCAGCTACAAAGAGTTTCTTAAGCAGTTTAAGATACTAAGGGAAGAAAGCGGGATCGACCTGGACTCATTCGACTACGGAATGTATTCCTTCGGACTTGAACACTATGGGGACATGCCTCTCATCGAGGAGAACGAGTTCAGAGAGGTCAAAAAGGTCAGGGAGCTTGTGATCGCTATTGACACCTCCGCTTCCTGTAAGGATGAAATGGTGCAGATATTCCTGGATGAGACAGCGTCAATGCTGCTTGATGAGGACAGTTTTTTTCAGAAGATCAGAATTGTTATCATGGAGTGTGACGATCAGGTCCAGAGGATTGAAGTGATAAACAGCCGGGAAGATATGGACAGATATCGGGACGCAGTCCACATAGAAGGCGGTTTTGGCACGGATTTCCGCCCTGTTTTTGAGAAGACCGGGGAGCTGAAAAGAGAACACTTTTTTGAGAACCTTGGTGGACTTATCTATTTTACGGACGGGTATGGCGTGTACCCGGAGAAACCTACGGACTACGACACGGCTTTTGTTTTTATTGAGGACAGTGACTACGAGGATGAGAATGTGCCTGACTGGGCACTCAGATTATATTTAAACGGTGAGGATGAGAAATGAACATCAGGGAAGCTAAGGAAGAAGTTAAGAATGCTGTGAGAGCCTATCTTGAGAAGGATGAGGCCGGACAGTTTGAGATACCGGTGGAGAGGCAGAGACCTATCCTTCTGATGGGACCTCCGGGTATTGGCAAGACCGCGATCATGGAGCAGATAGCACATGAGCTCAATATAAATCTTGTGTCCTACACAATAACTCACCACACAAGACAGAGCGCCATAGGACTTCCCAAGATCTCAGAGAAGGAGTTTGGCGGGAAAAAGTACTCCGTGACGGAATACACCATGAGTGAGATCGTGGCATCTGTCTATGACCAGATCGAGAAGTCCGGCATTTCTGAGGGGATTCTTTTCCTTGATGAGATTAACTGTGTGTCTGAGACGCTTGCACCCACGATGCTGCAGTTTCTGCAGTACAAGACCTTCGGAAGTCATAAGGTCCCGGACGGGTTCATAATCGTGACCGCCGGGAATCCTGCAAGATTCAACAAGTCTGTCAGGGATTTTGACATAGTTACCCTCGACAGGGTGAGGCAGATCAATATCGAAGAGGACTTTGATGCCTGGAAGGACTATGCCTACAAGGCCGGGATACATGGCGCCATCATGGCATATCTGGAGATTAAAAAAGACAATTTTTACAGCATCAAGACTGATGTGGATGGCAGAAGCTTTGTGACCGCAAGAGGCTGGGAAGACTTATCAAGAGTAATCAAGGTCCACGAGAAGCTCGGCATTGCAGTTGATGAGAAGCTCTGCGCGCAGTATCTCCAGAACCAGGATGTTGCCGGTGACTTCGCAACGTATTATGAGCTGTATCTTAAGTACAACGAACTCTACAAGATACCGGATATTCTGGAAGGGAGATTTCCTGAGGATAAAAAGAGTATCAGAGAGGGATCTTTTGATGAGAAACTCAGTATAATAGGGCTTCTGACCGATGCACTGATGGATGAGTTCAGAAGCTATGCCCACGCTCAGTCGGTACAGAAGATACTTTTTGAGAAAATCAAGTCTGCTGCGGAAAGCGAAAAGGCCGGGAATATGTCTGAGGAGCTTGATGATCTTAAAGCTGAGCTTGACAGGAAAAAAGAGGCTCAGCTCCTGGACAGAGAAGAGGAAAGAGCACTTCTGTCAGCAATCAGAGCACTGTCAGAGTGTGTTCAGATGACGGGAACATCAGACGACGCCCTTGGTATGGCTAAAGCCTGGTTTACAGACAGGGAGAACAGAAGGCAGGAAGATATGAAAAAGACAGGAGAGCACCTTACAAACAGCTTTGATTTCATGGAGCAGACCTTTGGTGATCCCATGTCACTGTCCGGAAGCCAGGAGATGGTGATCTTCTTAACGGAGCTGTCAAATGCGTACCACAGCCTCAAATTCATCAGGGAAACCGGTAACGAGGCTTACTACAGATTTAATAAGCTCCTGCTTTTGTCCGACAGAAAGCAGGAACTTAAGGACATGGCAATGGAGCTGGTGCTTTGACAAGCTCTTTGAGGCTGCACCTTTTTCACTTAAACTGGTTCGTGCTGCTGTCGTACCGGTATCCGATCTCACCAAGCTTTCTTATGACGTTGTCAAGATCGCTTTTGGGGATGTCGAGGCCATCTGACAGACTCTCAAGACAGCTGTAGTTATCACGAAGCTGGGTATTGATATAACTTAAAAGCATTACGGGATCCTGTGGCAACATGGGGTCTCCTTTTTTTATTCAGATTATTGGTTTTCTTGAGATTTATGATATCACTAACCGATGCATGATTCAAAACCATACCACATATAGGTTAAAACTTTATAAAAAACCACATTATATTGGTACTAAACGATATATTGTAGTATAATTATTGTGTAATTCTATATTAATTCACGACAGAAGGTTTGTTTCATAAATGAACAGTATTCAGCCTACGATTGATATACACTGTCACATAATGCCGGGAGTTGACGATGGTTCAAGGGATATGGAGACGAGCCTTGAAATGCTCAGAATTGCCGACAAAAACGGGATTACACATATTATCTTGACGCCGCATCACAAACCGATGCACCACAATGTCTCTGTAGAGCACAACATAAGATACAGAAAAGCGCTTCAGGAGGCGGCGCGTGCGGCGGGGATAAAAGCTAAGCTCTTTTCCGGAAATGAGATATACTACAGCGACGAGACCTTTGATCAGCTGATAAACGGAGAGATATGTTCGCTTGCGGGATCCGACTACGTCCTTGTTGAGTTTCATCCCACAACAACGTACAAAGCCATTCAGAACGCTATGTACAGAGTCCAGGGGGCGGGATATATCCCTATAATAGCACATGTGGAGCGCTACAGTGATATTGTGACCAGCCCCGGACATGTGGGGGACCTTATAGACATGGGATGCCTCATACAGGTGAACAGTGCCAGCATTATGGGCAGTTACGGTTTTGGTATATCGCATTTTACCAGAAAACTTCTTAAAGACAGGCTGGTTCACTTTGTTGCATCGGATGCCCATGACACAAAGAGAAGGGCACCGCAGCTTCTTAAGTGCAGGATGTTTGTCGAGCACAGATTCGGAGAGGATTATGCCAAAGAGATCTTTTGCAGGAATGCGGCTAATGTGATCCGGAATGAGCATATATAAGGCAGGGGAGAACCTATGAGAAACAGGGATGACATAATTGAAATCAACCTGGGGGAACTGTTTGCGGTTCTTCTTGGCAGGGCGTTTCTTATCATAAGTGCGGGGGTATTCTTTGCGATGGCGGGGCTTTTTGTCAGCAAGTTTGTGATGCATCCCGTCTATGATTCCACAACCAAGATATATATCCTCAACAAAGAGGAGAATCAGACTGTAACCTATTCGGACGTTCAGATATCGACACAGCTGACTCAGGACTATGCGGAACTTATCAAGAGCAGATATGTAATTGAGGAAGTCATACAGAGACTTAATCTCATGGAGATGGACTATGAGGATCTTTCGCGAGTTCTCAAGGTAGACACTCCTTCGGATACGCGAATCGTCTCGATCACTGCAAGGGACGAAGATCCGCTGATGGCCATGCAGATAGCCAACTGTATAAGGGAAGTTGCCAGTGAGCATATCGCCAACGTTATGGATATAGATGCCATCAACGTGGCAGAGACTGCCAATGTCCCCATCGAAAAGTCGGGCCCCAGCGTCGCCCGCTGGACTGTGATCTCAGGACTTCTTGGAGCAGTCATCATCGCCTTTTTTGCAATACTTGAGTACCTTCTGGATGACACTATAAAGAGCAATGATGATGTGGAGCGGTACTTAGGGCTCAGCACACTTGCACTGGTTCCTATGACAACAGAGGAGAACGACAAAAAGAAAACCAAAAAGAGGGACAGAAAAAGGAAATAAGGAGAACGTATGCAGAACGCCAAACTCCATTTCAGTCAGGCTGAGAACAATTATCAGATAAAAGAAGCTTATAAGACCCTTCGAAGCAATGTCGAATTCAGCGGGCAGAACGTGAGGGTAATCTCTGTCACGAGCTGCACACCCGGCGAGGGCAAGACTACAGTAGCCATGGCTCTTGCGAGAGCTTTTGCAGAAGCCGGCAAGAAGACGGTTCTTGTGGATGCGGATATGAGAAAGTCAGTACTCGTGGGAAGATACAGGACAGGGTCTGTGAGACTTGGTCTTACTCACTGTCTCGTAGGAAGGGAGAGGCTTTCTTCGGTAATATGTGAGACTGACACACCTAATCTGTATGTGGTATTTGCAGGACCGGTTCCACCGAATCCGAGTGAGCTTCTGGGCGGAAGGATATTTGGCAAGGTCCTTGAGAACATGAAGCAGGTTTTTGACTATGTGATAATAGATACGCCTCCTCTTGGAAGCGTCATTGATGCTGCGGTCGTTTCCAAGCAGTGCGACGGCACAATAATGGTGATAGAGAGCAATTCCATCAGCTACAGATTTGCCCAGAGGGTCAAGGATCAGCTGGACAAGGCCGGAGCCAAGATGCTGGGGGTTGTCCTCAATAAAGTCGATATCTCGGGCAAGGGATATTATGGCCATTATGGCAGTTACTACGGCAAGTACTATGGCAAATACTACGGTAAGTACTATGGCAACGGAGAGGAAAACCTGAATGCTCCAAAGCGCCCGGTACCCAAGGTTGTAGCTGCTGACCTGGAACCGGATGAAGACGACCTGGATGAGCTCAATTATCTGGCCGGAGTGACCAGAAAGGATTAAGGGCAGGAGGATAAGGTGAGAGGAAATTTACTTGGAATACTATTCACTGTACTGAGCGGTGTGCTTATCTTTCTTACTGTCGTTGCCTATGGAAGAAGTGACAGGACAGCGCCGGAGTTCAGGTTTTCATCAGTGGATCTGGTATACGATTCACAGATCAAAGAAGGCGATCTCATGGTGGGTATCAATGCCTTCGATGCCAAAGACGGTGACGTCTCAGACAGGATCGTTGTGGAAAAAGTGGTGCTCAACAGAGAAAAAGAGACGGCTGTTGTATATTATGCAGTTGCAGATCTCAGCGGCAATGTGACTAAGCAGTCCAGAGTTTTTCCGGCTGATATAGAGGATCTTGAGAATAACGGAGAAGTCATAGACAATCCGCAGGAAGAAGGCACAAGCCCTTTTGACAGCTCAGAAGTGCAGGTGCAGGAAGTGCAGGAAGGACAGGAAGTACAGGAAGTACAGGAGACTTCACAGGAACCTGCTCATGTGCAGGAACAGGCCGGTGTGCCGATGCAGGCTGCGCCTGAAACAAATACAACGAATACTCAGGGCAACTAAGTGACAGGAGCTTGAAATGAAGAGAAAAGGCAGTATCTTTCTCATCATCTGGGCCAGTGTCATGACTCTTATAGTAGTGGCACTTGTCGGATTTGAAGTGGTGAGATTTTTTGGAAAATCGAATCTTAGTGCAAAATCTGTCACAACGACTCCCATCATGGCCAGTGATGATGCAGATACTGATTATACCGGAGCACAGAGCTGGCAGTCTGACTGGGTAAGATATGACGGAGGAGTCTACGATTACAACGAGGACATAACCACCTTCCTTATCATGGGAATAGATAAGGACGATGTGGTGACGAGAGCAATTGAGGGAACCGACGGCGGTCAGGCGGATTCACTGTTTCTGCTTGTTATTGATCCGCGCAAAGAGGCCCTTCGGATAATCGGCATCAACAGAAATTCCATGACTGATGTGGACATCTATGATGAGTACGGAAGATATCAGACCACGGTTGTGGCGCAGATAGCAACTCAGCATGGCTTTGGCGACGGGATGGAAAAGAGCTGTGAGTATCAGGTCAAGGCAGTATCCAATATGTTCTACCAGCTCCCGATACATGGATATGCAGCAATTAATATGAGTGCGATACCAACCATAAATGACAGGGTCGGAGGAGTGGATGTCACTGTTCTTGAGGATCTGACCAAGTGGGATAAGACTCTTTATAAGGGGGCACAGGTTCACCTTGAGGGAGAGCATGCGTTCAATTATGTGAAGAGCAGGGACATCGGGATCTATGGTTCAAACGATATGAGACTTGACAGGCAGAGGCAGTATCTCAACGGATTTATTGAGCAGGCCAGAATGACGAGCCGTGAGAATCCCAATACGGCTGTGGAACTCTTCAGGGCCATAAGCGATATGATGGTCACCAACATCAGTGCCGATGAGATAAGTTATCTTGCGCCGCTTATCACTAATTACAGCTTTGATCCGGATGACCTTAAGATCATTGAGGGAGAGACTCAGAAGAACGGAGAGTTTGAAGAGTTTATTGTCGATGAAGACGATCTTTACAAGACGATACTTGACGTATTTTACGAAAAGATAGACTATGTGGGCTAAATAAATGAGTGGTAAATGCCGATATAACTACATAGATAGGTGTGCAAGGCTTATTTTTGCCGTACTTTTGGCTTCTGCTCTTGCCACAGGCTGCCAAAAAGCAGGACCTGCTGCTAAAGAGGCTGTCGTACTAAGAGATGAATCTGCGGCAGATTCCCATGTGGATTTTGATGCACTCACTAAGGCGAACAGTGACATTTTTGCCTGGATATATGTGCCTGATACGGGTATTGACTATCCTGTGGTTCAGGACAGGGACGGCGATGATTCTTTTTACAGGACCCATAACTATCTGAGGCAGGAAGATCCGGATGGGGCCATATACACAGAGGCCGCCAACCTTAAAGATATGTGCGATTTCAATGAAGTCCTTCATGGTTCGTCGCCTGAGGATGGCACGCAGTTTGCGGACCTGCAGAAGTTTTTGGATAAGACATATTTTGACAGCCATGAGTATATACACGTATATATGGATGGGAATGCACTTATCTATTATGTGTTTGCTGCCTATTCAAGACCTGATACAAGACTTTTGGAAATGTATGATTTCACCTATGCATCGGGATGTCAGGCATTTCTTGATGAGATATATAAGGAAAAGAGCATGAACAAGCTTGTCAGAAGCGGATGGGAAGAAGCTGTAGAGGTGGATAACTTCCTGATCACACTGACAACCCAAAATGCTGATGATCCCTCCAGACAGACAGTGGTTGTGGGATGTCTTGTGGGAGATGTCCGGGGAGTGATCGATCGAGTGGTTGATTACTCGAATCCGGATGAAGAGTGGTAAGTGGCCCGGATTTCTTATACGAGACTTTGGGCATTTGCATATTCAAAAGGACAATAAAGAGAACTGAAAACTGTAAACAATAGAACCAATAATGGAGGCGTGGATATGAAAAGGATAATTGCACTTTGTCTCTGCTCATTGATGCTTGTTTCAACACCAATGACTGTAACTGCTGCAGAAGAACCTGCCCAGGAGCAGGAAGGCTCAAAGAGTATCACTGCTGATGATATTCAGGATCTGAAGGATGAAATCGGAAGACTCACTGATCAGATTGAAAAGCTCACAAAAGCAGTGAAAGCAAAACAGAGCAGCGGCGGCGGAAGCAGCAGCGGCGGAGGCGGTAGCTCCTCATCCGCTCCAAAGAGCTGGGATAACTACGTTGACTATGGCGGAAACATTGTTTATCAGGCCGGGAAGATTGAACTTAACGGTGGCAGAAGCAATGTAACCTTTACAGTAAAGGCTTCGGGTGGAGGAACCTATAAGTCAGCTCTTTCCCTTGCAAATAACGTAGGTGGAACACTTCTGAACTGCATAAATACAAGCAGCCCGGGAGTTGGCTTTAAGTCAGCAAAAGTTAACTATTTCTGTAGTGGTGTTACAGACGCAGATAACATTGCAGTTTATCAGAATCAGGACGGAAAATGGGTTCAGCTTCCGGTCGTAGAGATAAGAAAAGACCATGTGATAGTCCTCATGTCAAGGCATGGAGATCTTGCTTTTATCAGAGTTCCTGTACTGGCAACAATAACAGGTTAATCATTCACCATCTATTCCTATGAGAGGGGTTAGTAGATATGGCAAAGGCAGCAGCGCTTCCTGTTCGGGACCTGAGAGCAGGACTGACTACAGGAAGAAAAATAATTGAACTCAACTATCACGAGATTTACGAACACAAACCCAATATCTACAAGTGGATAAAGCGGCTTTTTGATATAGTCGCATCGAGCATTGCTCTTATTATACTTTCGCCTGTATTTCTTCTTACGGCTCTTGCGATTGTCCTTGAGGACGGAGGCCCGGTGTTCTTTACGCAGCAGCGGGCGGGCAAAGATATGAAGAGCTTCAAAATCTACAAGTTCAGAAGCATGTACAGAAATGCAGAAGCTCAGTTTGAGAGGATGCAGGCTCAGAACGAGCAGACGGGACATGCCTTCAAGATCAAAGATGATCCGAGGATCACTCATGTGGGAAGGTTCATAAGAAGATATTCAATAGATGAACTTCCACAGCTTTTCAATATTATCAAGGGTGATATGAGTATCGTGGGGCCGAGGCCTATCCTGATGAATCAGATGGAAGACTGCAATGCCTACGAGAAGCAGAGACTCATAGTAAAGCCGGGACTTACCTGTTACTGGCAGGTATGCGGAAGAGCCAGGATCAAATGGGACAGATGGGTTGAACTTGATCTGCAGTACATTGAAGACATGAGTCTTTTAAAGGATTTGGAGCTTATATTCAGAACCTTCCCCGCAGTATTTGGAAAAGATGGAGCTTATTAAAAGCAAAACGAAATATGCCTGAGCATTAAAATTACTGAGATGTATA
>CAMNOS010000055.1 GCA_946546925.1 uncultured Butyrivibrio sp. | reverse complement strand
TCTTCTCTCTTTAAAATCTCTGTAAAAACCTGCCCAAAGCTCTCAAGGCTGTCGCTCCGGTCTTTTCCCCAGCTTCCCGGTCTTGTGGGATAGATCATCAGCGTCCCTTTGTGCCTCTCAAACTCTGCAGGCATTCTGAACCCATCTTCACCGGGGCTATTGTCTCTAATCATACTCATACTGTTACCACTATAGCTCATGAAATTATCTGTTCATTAGCTTCCCTTATTTTATCCATAGGACAGAGGTGTCAATCAGAGCCTTGACTTAAAATCCGTGTAGTCAAAGTGCCTCAAAGTCTCCACCTCACCGTCGGGGTGCATTATGGAGAGATCAGGCAGAGGCATCCCGTTGAAGGTGTTGTTCTTGACGAAACTGTAGATCGCCATATCCTCAAAGTAAAGTCTGTCGCCGGGCTTTTTCTCATCGTCAAAGCTGTAGTCTCCGAAGATGTCACCGGCAAGACAGGTCATGGAGGAGAGTCTGTAGGTATAATTCATCTCACCCGGCTCCTCAGAATCCTTGAGGGGTGGTCTGTAGGGCATCTCTATAACATCCGGCGTATGGCATGATGCCGAGGCATCAAGGATAAGCACCGGCATCATGTCTGTCTGTACCACATCCATCACAGTGGTCACAAGATAGCCTGCATCGAGGGCTATGGCTTCTCCCGGCTCAAGATACACCTCGATCCCGTATTTCTCTCTGATATAGCGTATCAGATTGATAAGTGCCTCTCTGTCATAGTCCTCACGGGTGATATGATGTCCGCCTCCTAAGTTTATCCATTTGATCTTTCCATCGTTGCCGGTAAGTCCGAGTTCAGCATCCAGTTCCTCAGTCTCTGCGGGAATGTTGTCAAGAGCCACTTCCTCATCATACCTGCTGGCTGATTCGTCAAACTCCATCACCCTGAAAATATAGCTGTCGTAGTCATCAGGAATTCTCGGTGTGGGGAAGAATCTGAAAAAGTCTCTTTCCACCTTGAGGAAAGTCTCCTCAAGAGGCTCAAATCCCTGTTCACACAGATTGTGAAAATGAATCCCGTCGACTCCCTCGGGCAGCTTATCAGGCATGTTTTCATTCCTGATCCCGAGCCTTGAGCCTCTTCCGCAGGGGTCATAGATTTCCCTGACATCGTCTGCGCTGACGTTGGGATTGATCCGCAGTCCCACTTTAAGACTTCCCTCAGAAACATATTTCTCCCAGACCGGTCTGTGATGCTCAAGCTGACTTAGTGAATTGAAGACAACGTGGTCACAGATCCTGCAGATCTCTTCTATCTCGCTGTCCCTGAAAGCCGGTTCATAGCAGTGGTTCTCTCTTTTTTCTCCGCTTGAACTTTTAAACTCCTCATGGGCAAGGCGGGCTTCATAAAGACCTGATGCACACGCACCTGCAAGATAATCAGCAATGATCGGGTAGGTCTGGTATGCAGAATACGCCTTCTGTGCAAGAAGTATCCTGGCGCCGGACCTCTTCTGGACATCCTTAAGAATCTCAAGATTCTCCCTCAGCTTCTTCTCGTCTATTACATAGGCGGGTGTTGGTATTTCATGTATTTTCATAATATCCCCTCATCACTGTTTCCATAATCTGTTCAGCAAAAATGATCATCACTCCACAAGAGCTGGTGCCTCATCCACAACCCAGGGCAGTCCGTACTCACCCAGCATTTCCATGTATGGATCGGGATCAAACTCATCCGTAGTATAAACACCCGGCTTTTTCCACTTGCCTGTAAGAACAAGCGAAGTTCCGATCATCGCAGGTACGCCTGTGGTGTAGCTGATTGCCTGGCTTCCCAGCTCTTTGTAGCACTCCTGGTGGTCGCAGACATTGTAGATATAAAGAGTCTTCTCTTTTCCGTCCTTAACTCCCCTGAAGATACAGCCGATATTGGTCTTTCCCACAGTCCTTGGTCCAAGGCTTGCGGGATCAGGAAGAAGGGCCTTTAAGAACTGGATGGGCACGATCTCTTTTCCCTCAAATCTGATGGGCGTTGTGGAAAGCATTCCCACGTCCTCAAGACATCTCATATGGTCGAGATAGCTCTGTCCGAATGTCATGAAAAACCTGATTCTCTTAATCTCCGGGAAGTTCCTTCCTAGTGCCTCGATCTCCTCGTGATGCAAAAGATACATATCCTTCATGCCAACTTCCGGGAAGTCGTACTCTCTTTTTATCTCCATGGGTTTGGTCTCAACCCAGTGTCCATCCTCCCAGTAGCTTCCGTTGGCTGAAACCTCGCGAAGGTTGATCTCAGGGTTAAAGTTCGTAGCAAATGCGTATCCGTGATCGCCGCCGTTGCAATCGAGGATATCCACATAATCGATCCTGTCAAAGTAGTGTTTCCTGGCATAAGCGGTAAAGACGCTGGTAACTCCGGGATCAAAGCCTGTTCCAAGAAGACCTGTGATTCCTGCCTCCTTAAATCTGTCCATATATGCCCACTGATAGCTGTAGTCAAAGTAAGCCGTAAAGCCCTTTTCCCTGCATCTCTTCTCATATGCGGCGCGCCATACGGGCTCATCAGTATCCTCAGGCTCATAGTTGGCGGTATCAATATAATCCACCTTGCACTCAAGGCAGGCGTCCATGATAGCCAGATCCTGATAAGGAAGTGCCACGTTAAGAACTGCATCAGGCTTATACTGCCTTATAAGCTTTGCCACATCTGCTGCATCATCTGCGTTGACGACAGCTGTTGTCACCTTGACGGGAAAGCCCTCTTTTTCAAGCTTCTCCTTCATGGCATCGCACTTGCTCACCGTGCGGCTTGCGATGCACATCTCTGTAAAAACCTCTTTGTTCTGAGCGCACTTCTGGATTGCAACCTGTGCAACTCCTCCGCAGCCAATTACTAAAAGTCTGGACATATTATTTCTCCCTCCTATACTTATCGTGTCATCTCGACATCGCTTCCTCTTCCTGAAGCAGATCCTCCACATACTTGGGAAGCATGAAGGCTCCCTTGTGAAGGTGTGTTGTGTAGTACCAGGTCTTGATCCCTCTCTCATCCCATCTGTCGGGGTTGAAATCCTTAAGCGGATGGTACTTCTTGCTGGCAAATCCAAAGAGCCAGTATCCTGCGGGACAGGTAGGAATGTGTGCCTGATACACCCTGTTGATCGGGAACACCCTGTAGGCCTTCCTGTGCATCGCCCTGCAGCTCTCCTCATCCTCGTCGTAGAACGGGCTTCCGTGCTGGTACACCATTATGCCGTCGTCGTGAAGTGCCTTGTAACAGCTTCCGTAGAACTCCTTGGTGAAAAGACCTGCCTCATGTCCGAGGGGCTCTGTGGCATCGTTGATGATAAGGTCGTACATGTCCTCACACTTGCGCAGGTACTTAAGTCCGTCCTGGTAAAAGATGTGAACCCTGTCGTCTTCAAGACCTATGGCGTTGTCCGGAAAATACTGCTTGCAGACTTCCACGAACATATTGTCCGGCTCCACCACATCGATGACCTTGATCTCATCGTAGTGAGTGAGCTCTCTTGCCACGCCTCCGTCTCCGCCTCCAAGTACCAGTACCCTCTGTACCTTGGGGTGAACCGCCATCGGCACGTGTACGATCATCTCGTCGTAGGTGAATTCATCTTTTTCAGAAAATATAATGTTGCCGTCGGATGTAAGGAACTTGCCAAATTCCGGTGAGTCAAAGACGTCGATCCTCTGAAACTCGCTCGTGCCGGAATACAGCTGCCTGCTGATCCTTATGCTTATCTTGACGTTGTTGGTATGCATGTCGCTTACCCAGTAATCCATTTCAGCCATTCTATTATCTCCGTGTTGTGAAGTTATAAGTCACCGGTGACTCAAAACTCACTTGAGTACAAAAAGTTCCGAAATATCCTCGCTCTCAGGTCCCTGCATGGAGCATCCCTTCTCCATGGCAGTCATGATGTACTCCAAAATCTCCTCTGTGATCATCTCTCCAGGTGACAGAATAGGTATCCCGGGAGGATAACACATGACAGATTCTGCGCTTATCCTGCCGACGGTACTCTGAATGGGAAGTGACTCCTTCTCTGCGTAGAAAGCCTGCTGCGGAGTAGCCTTAACTATTGGTGTCACATACTCTGCGGAGAAGAATCGCTGTGCAGGCTTGGAGTAGAGCCTTCTGATGTCTGCAAGAGCCCCGGCAAGTCGCTCAATGTCCTGAAGTCTGTCTCCTATTGAGATGTATGCCATGACGTTGGACAGATCTCCGAACTCCATCTGTATATCGTACTCATCCCTCAGAAGGTCATATACCTCTATTCCGGTAAGTCCGATGCTTCTCGTGTTGACTACGAGCTTGGTCTCGTCAAAGTCAAAGATGCTTCCGCCGTTCTTAAGTTCTTTGCCGTAGGCGTAGTAGCCTCCGATATCATTTATCTCTTCCCTGGCGTACTGAGCCATGCGGGTGACCTTTTCAAAACTCGCATCTCCGTTCAGCGCAAGGTTCCTTCTTGATATATCAAGGCTTCCAAGAAGCAGGTAGCTTGCGGATGTAGTCTGTGTCAGGTTCACGATCCTGCTGATATATCCGATGTTGGCATCCGGACCGCAAAGCAGGATTGAACTCTGTGTAAGGCTTCCTCCGGACTTGTGCATGCTTATGGCCGCCATGTCCGCGCCTGCTGCCATTCCGCTCAAGGGAAGATTCGGTCCGAAGTAAAGATGCGTTCCATGGGCCTCATCCACCAGTGCCTTCATCCCGTTCCTGTGAGCCAGCTCCACGATGCTCTTTAGATCAGAGCAGATTCCGTAATAGGAGGGGTTGTTGATAAGGATTGCCTTGGCGTCGGGATTGTCCTGTACAGCCTTCTCAACGTCCTTAATCTCCATTCCCAGCGGGATTCCCAGCTTGGTATCTACCTTGGGGTCTATGTAAACAGGAACCGCTCCGCACAGTATAAGTGCATTGATCGCACTCTTGTGCACGTTCCTCGGCATGATGATCTTCTCTCCCATCTTGACGGATGAAAGAACCATTGCCTGTACTGCACTTGTGGTACCGTTGACCATCATAAAAGCGTGGGAAGCTCCAAACGCATCAGCCATCAGCTCCTCTGCCTCCTTGATGACAGAGACCGGGTGGCAGAGATTATCCAGGGGCTTCATGGAATTGACATCGATCCCCACACATCTGTCCCCGAGGAAACTCACAAGTTCGGGGTTACCCCGTCCTCTCTTGTGACCCGGCACATCAAAGGGCACCACCCTCTGTTTTCTGAATTTCTCCAAGGCCTGATAGATAGGAGCCTTCTTTTGTCTTTCAAGATTCAAATATATATCCTCCAACAAAATGTGCAATAACACACGAAAAGGAGTGGCATATCTCAAGGATATGCTACCCCTTTAATATCTAATTAGTCTTACTAATCATACTATATTATTGCTTTCAATTAAAGCGATTTTTTGTACTAATTACAGTGAGAGAATGTCACTGATACTCTCGATCTCGTACTCTGATGCATGAGAATCCCTTGCTGCCCCGATAGCGGCCTGGTGCATTCCGGCTGCTTTGGCAGCTTCTATTCCCGCATCCGCATCCTCAATGACAAGACAGTCTTTTGGATCCATTCCGATAAACTCTGCTGCCTTGAGGAACACTTCAGGATCGGGCTTACTCCTGGTTATCATTGTGCCGTCTGCCACTGCATCAAAATAGTCAGTCAGGTCTGTCTTTTCAAGGATAAAAGAAGTGTTCTTGCTGGAAGATCCAACTGCCAGCTTAAGACCGTTTTCCCGAAGTTTCTTAAGGGTATCCCTTACGTCCTTTGTCACATCAGAAGGCGACATTTCTTTTAGATACTCCCTGTAGAGGTTGTTCTTTCTCTCCAAAAGGTCCTCAATCTTTTCTTCGGAAAGCGATGGTCCCTTGTACTTTTCAAGAATGATATCAAGAGACTCCCTCCTGCTGACACCTCTCAACCTGTTGTTGTCTTCCTGTGTAAAATCGATGGAAAGCTCTTTTGCTATCTCTTTCCACGCAAGATAATGGTACTTGTCTGTAAACACCAACACTCCGTCAAGATCAAATATTACTGCTCCAAAACCCATTGTCTGATCACTCCCTTATCACTGATTCTCTGCTTTTCATTGCAGTGAATAAACTCAAGATCATCACCTGAGAGGAGCTTTAATGACATTGTCCCCTCTTTTACAGAGAGCATAATGTGTCTGCCCCTGTAAGTGAAATTGAAACTATAGCCCTTAAGATTGGCCGGAATGAAAGGATCGATTGAAAGACCTTCCTCACTTATCCTTATTCCTGCAAAGCCGTACACGATCGCCATATACGCACCGCCCATATTGGCAGTGTGAACGCCGTCTCCTGAGTTGCCGTGCCGGTTGTACAGATCAAGCTTGGCGGAATCTCCGAAGTACTTCTCTGCCTCTTCCCGAAGCCCCAGCCTCGACGCCTGCATTGAGAACACACAGGTTGAAAGAGATGAGTCATGAGTCGTTATCTTCTCGTAATACCTGAAGCTCTTTTCCATGGTCTGTCTGTCTGCGGAATCAGGGAAAAGAAAATGTGCAAGAACCGTGTCTGCCTGTTTGCATACCTGATATCTGTAGAGCTCAAGCGGATGATGATGAAGAAGAAGCGGGAACTCATCCTTAGGTGTTGCTGCGATGTCCCACACGGGCTTCTGGAGGAAGGAATCGTCCTGAGGACTTATGCCGTACTCCTCGTCATACGGAAGGAACATCTTCTCTGAGGCCTGCTTAAGTGCATCAAGCTCAGCATCATCTATATCAAGCCTCTTTCTCAGGTCTTTGATCTGCTGCCTGTCTTTGAATTCACGCGCCAGCTTCACTGCCCATTTCATCGCCTGAGCAGCGCATGCATTGGTGTAGAAATTATTGTCCACCATGCAGGTATACTCATCGGGACCTGTCACCTCATTTATCACGAACCTGCCGCTCCTGTCGTAGTTTCCTACATCCATCCACAGGCGGGCCGTCTCAAGAAGGACTTCCTCACCCTCAGAGAGAATGTACTCCTCATCCCCTGTTGCCAGATAATAAGAGATAATGGCATTGGAAATGGCACCGTTGATGTGATAAGCTGCCGTTCCGCTTGGGAAGTATCCCGAGCACTCTTCTCCCGTAATGGTCCTCCAGGGATACAGAGCTCCCTTTTTGTGACCGAGAAGCCTTGCATTGTCTCTTGCCGCATTTAAGGTCTCATATCTGAAGGAAAGGATCCTCTTTGCTGCCCTGGTGTCCGTAAGTGTAAAGAACGGGAGGGCGTACATCTCAGTATCCCAGAAATAGTGTCCCTCGTAGCCCTCACCTGTAAGACCCTTGGCTGCAATGCTGACACCTTTTTGCCTTGGTGATGAGGTAAAGAGCTGGTACATGTTGAAGCACATGGCAAGGTCAAGCTCGTCGTCCCCCTCTATCTCCATTCCTGCGTTTGTCCAGAAATCAGACATTATCATGGTCTGGGTACTGTAGAGGTCTTCAATGTCCCTAGCTGCGGCTTTTTCTATTACATCAATGACTTTGCCTGCAGGATCCTTCTCTTTTAAAGAATCTGCAAAGGCGCTGTATTTGATCAGAACCGCTTCCCCCATTTTAGGGAGGGTGAGGGAAGCCGCCGCGGACACAGCATTAGTTCCAACCCTTTCATTGCTGAAAGCATCTTCACGGCCTTCCGTAAGCTTGCCGTCGCTTATTTCTATGAGACGATGCTTAACAGCTGACGCTATCTGAATTCCGCTGACCCTGGTCTTTGATCTGCAGAGGGAAATGCCGTTTTTGATCTCAGGCTGATCTATTTCAAAATATGAAACGCTCTCGGCTGCAAGCCTTGGATCCGAAGGGTCTGAGTAATTCTTCACATCCGGATCGTGGATTGATTCAAAGGATATTTCTCCCTCAAAATCAAGAGCCTTAACCCTATACTCCGTGGTAAAGAGATTGGGTATGTCAAGATGCGCAACTCTCTTTATGCAGATCTCCACTGTCTTGCCCTCAGGGCTCTTCCAGGTGATCTGCCTTACGGTACATCCCTCATCCATGTTGAGGATTCTTTCATTTGAAAGAACTTCTCCCTCATTCAGGGCAAACTTCTCCCCATCCACATACATGTAGATGGTCTGGGTGTCGGCCACATTGAGCATGGTCTGCTTTTTCTCCACAAGACCATAGAGGCTCTCGGCCTGCTTCATGGGTATGGTCTCATAGACACCGCCCAGGTACATGCCCCTCATGGTTGATAAAGGAGCGGGCACCCCTTCTTCAAGGGTGCCCCTAACTCCGATATACCCGTTGGCATTGCAAAAAAGTGTTTCATTGAGCCTGAGTACTTTATTATCAAATTGTTCTTTTCTTGTAATGATGCGATTACTGCGCATAGTATGTCTCTACTGCCTTCTGCAGTGTTGCTACAAAGTCGTCGGTTGTCTTGATTGATCCCTTTGCGAAATCCTGGAAAACTACGCAGGATACGTTCTGAGCAAGTCCGTCTTTCCATCCCTGCCAGTGCCATGCAGATGTCTTGCCTGCTGCTGTATAAGCTGCGATTGTGTCAGCGAAAGGATCGTCAGGCATGAAGGTTGAGCTCTTGAAAGGAGATACGCAGCCGCAATCCTTTGCAAGGATTTCCTGTCCGCCATCGTTCTCTGAGCACCACTGGATGAATGCCTTGGCAGCATCTACGTTGCCACCGTTGTAAAGTCCCCACCAGTTAGGAGAGTTGGTCTGGATTGTGTCCTGTCCCTCGATGAATGCGTAAGGGATCATTCCGATCTCAAAGTTGCCTGCATCTGCATACATCTGAGCATCTGTACTTGTAAGAACTGCGCCGATCCATGAACCCTGTGATACGAATGCGTACTTGCCTGAAGCAAAGCCTGCGATCTGATCATCATATGTTCCGGATACGCCGTTGGGATCTGTGTACTGATTGAAAAGAGCTACCATCTCAGCAAAAGCCTTGATACGATCGGGATCAAGCTTTCCGCCGTCGTTGATCATGTCAAGATAAGTTGTGTCATCTCTTGAAAGACCTGAATCAAGGTATGTTCCGAAGAGGTGCTGTCCGGCTGTCCACCAGAGGTTTGATGCCTCAGTGTAGTATCCGATAACTGCTGTAAGTCCAAGCTCATCCTTCATGGAATCGAGCTTCTCAAAAGCAGCTTTCATGCTCTCGGGACCTGTGATTGACTTGGGATCGATGCCTGCCTTGTCAAGGATTGACTTGTTATATGCAAGACCGATTGCTTCTGTTGTTGTAGGGAAGCCGTATACCTTGCCGCCGTTTACGTACTCAGCCTCGGTATCCTCTGTCCATGCCTCACCGGTGAGGTCTACAAGAACGTCCTTCCATGTCTCATACTGTGTGTCACCCTCGAAGATGAAGATGTCAGGCATGTTGTCAGCCTGGTAGTAGTTCTTAAGAACAGCCTGTGTATCCTGTCCACCACCGATTGTGTCTATCTCTACGGTTACGCCTGTCTCTTCCTGATACTTTGCAACAAGCTTGTGGAGACCGTCATCGATCTCAGCCTTGTTGTTTACAAGCCGGATTGTCGTTCCGTCTCCTGCAGGTGCTTCTGTCTGTGCAGGTGCAGCGTCTGTTGTTGCTGTCTCTGTTGTTGTAGCTGTCTCTGTTGTTGTAGCTGTCTCTGTTGTTGCTGCAGGTGCGCTCTCTCCGCATCCTACAAGAACTGTTGACATTGCTGTAACAGCTGCCAAAATTGTAGCCAGTGCTTTCTTTTTCATGTGTAATCCTCCGTTATACAATGAATTCTTGACCTGGGCGCCAATATTTTTGCGCCCCTGTTATATGTAAATGATATTTGGTTTACTCATATTTATGCAATACCGTCAATTATATTTGTTACTAACATACAAAAAAGCGCGCCGGTTGCGTGCTTAATGCACACAACAAACGCGCCATTTTACTAATTGTATTTTTATTTTAGTAAAACAAGTACATGTTTTAGTAAAATTTAGTAAAATTCTTTTACGTGGTCCTTCTCCACTTGACTCTTGCCCCTATCTGAGAGGTCTCAAAATCCCCGTTTCCGTCAATTATATCGATCAGCATCTGACTGGCGAGGTACCCTCTCTCGTAGTCAGGTACACTCACAGTCGTAAGCCCAAGATACCTTGCTATTATGATGTCATCAAAACCACACACAGCGATATCGTCAGGAACTTTAATGCCGTTTTCCTGAAACTTCCTGATGGCACCAAGAGCCATCATGTCGTTGCAGCACACAAGAACTTTGGGCATCTTCTGCTGGAGCATTATAAGCCTTGCCGCCTGGGATCCGCTCTTTTCCCTCCAGTCACCCTCGTACAGATCGTTCCTGCTAAAGGGGATGTCATTCTCCCTGAGCACGTCTCTGAAGGCCCTGTACCTCTCCTTGGAATCCTCCGTGTCAGGACCTTTCAGGAATGCAAAAGATTCATATCCCTTTTCAATAAGCTTCTCTATAAGCTGCCTCTCTCCCTCATAGTTGCCAACGAGGATACTCTTGATCCGGCTGTGTGAAAGCTCTCTGTCAAGTGCCACAACGGGAACGCCCTTATTGGCTACCCCCAGGATCACAGAATCCTCAGTGTGCGAGTCAATGACAATGACTCCCCCCACTTCATCGGGATCAGAATAATGAAGGAGGTCATCTCCGGTGCACACCAGTATGCGATAGTTCTTTTTCTGGGCATAATCATTGATACCATGAAGTATGTCCAGGTAAAAGAGTGTATCAAAATCGCTGAAGTTGACTATGATGGTCTTGCGCCTTTTGTCCGACTGGGGCTGCCTGTGAACATAGCCCAGTTCCCTTGCCACCTTAAGGACATTTTCTCTCGTGGCGCTACCGACATTTTTCCTGTTATTGAGAACGTTTGAAACAGTTGATAAAGAAACTCCTGCTTTCTCGGCTATATCGCTGATTCCCGGCATTGGTATTCTCCTGTACTTTAGCCTGTCAATAGTTGCTCGAAGGGTAACCGATCTCCCCTGCTCTCTTATCTAGAATATCATTGATTTCGTCTCTTGTATAAATATTTATGCCCGCATCCTTAAATCTCTTCATCACTTCGCTGTCTTCACTGTAGTCTTCTTCAGTGGTCACATCGTTGTAATTGTCATCAAGGATCGAATAGGTGGGATAATCACTTCGCTTTTCAGGGTCACTGTCAAAGTAATAGGCATCAATCGCAAGGTGCTCGTTGTCCAGTCCCTCAAGGTCTACCGAAGTATAATCCCCGTCCTTGTATGAATAGTACTCCCCGTATGGCGTCATGTAGGACTCAAGTCCGTAGAAATAATGATAATCACCGCCTGCATCAACAAAAGATCTGTCAGTATAGTGAAGGGCCGCTCCGCCTGATCCGCCGCCTTCTATGGTACCGTCCTCATTGACTGTCACATCGGATCTTGACCACATATCCTGATCCCAGCAGATATTGAGTTCACCGTCTATATCCTTGATGATCATGTTGAGGGTAAAGACTTCATACATATCCTCTGCAGCAAAGGCCTGCCTGACGAGAAGCTCTTTGTTGCCGTCCATTCCGCAGTCAATGTAGGAGAACTCAGCATCCCCCTGCGGTTTGTACTGAACAAAGTCATCGATGATCCCCGCCTTGTCGCGGATATCGGAAAGTAAATAGGACTCTCCCGGCGTAAGCACTGCTGACAGCTGGATATATGAAGCCATATCTCCCGTGCCTCGATATTTCACCTTTTCCTCCCCTTTTTTGAAGGCCTCGTAAAGGTCTGAGGAAGCTCCTGCATCTGTTGTACTTTCCATGCTGTCTGAAGAAGCAACGGAATTATCATCTGCTGCAGGATCAGTTTCTTTACCGCCCGGACTATCTTCACCTGCACTCTCGGAGTCTTTACCAATACTCTCTGCAAAACTCAGCTGGTTGTTATCTGTTGCTTTACCTGTACTTCCGCACCCGGTAAGAGTACCAAAAGCAAGGACCCCTGCAAGGGATAAAACAGTCACATAATTTCTTTTCATAATGCACTCCTTTTTTCATACACTCCATGGCTAAAAAATCCATAGAAACTATTATACCATAACAATAACAAAACGCCCTGATGCCTTTAGTACTGCGTGAGCCAAAGAACCTGTGAACGTTTCTGAATAACAGAAAATTTCTTTCAAAAAACAATACCTAAATGAAAAAAGATACCTAAATTAATTAACCTTCTTTTTATAAAATGATGCTCGTATGGGGACATTCCACAATTTTAAAGGAGGTATTATTTATGAAAAAAAGGTACTACAAGAGCCGAATGGCCGTAGCAATGGCCTTCGCTCTATCATTGTCTTCGCTCTCTGCAGCAAGCCTTCCGGCGTACGCAGCTGCCACGCCTGTCAATGAATCACTCGCTATCCCGTTTGGTCAGGTTGCTGATTATAACCCTGATCAGGGTATCGGCTTCGTATGGGGAGCTGCAGGATATGACAAGTACACTGTAACCATATCCTGTGCAGCCAACGGCTATGAGAGGGTTTATACCGATCAGGAGCTGGGCTATCACTGGTATCCTGATGACTATGCGGACGGCGAATATCTCATTGAGCTCCAGGGTCAGTCAGACGGAGAGCTCTCAGGTGCTGCTACCG
The DNA here is from genome assembly GCA_946546925.1 of uncultured Butyrivibrio sp. Lineage (GTDB taxonomy): Bacteria > Bacillota > Clostridia > Lachnospirales > Lachnospiraceae > Butyrivibrio. The sequence continues at coordinate 3,763 of CAMNOS010000055.1, read as the reverse complement.
CCAAAGTTACAATCGGCAATCCTTCAGGTGGCTACGAAGAACCTGAAGATCCCGAAGTTCCCACAGATCCCGGAACACCGGAAGATCCCGGTGAAGGAACTACTCCTGTCGATGATGAAACCGGATCAGGCGATCAGGGCACAGGCTCTGATGAGGAAGAAGACCTCAGCGGTATCAATTTTGAAGAGATTGAGCACCCGGACTATGTTGATGACGGTACGGACGTCACAGTTGATTATGACGGTGTAAAGGCCACCATTACAGGCAGTGACTGGGGTAATGACTGGGGCAATGATTCCCACTGGGCGATCCAGCTCAAGGAAATAGTTGATACTTCCGAGGACAGGAAATACGACGTATCTTTCAATATCAGCTCAGAAGTGGAGAGAGAAATCTTTGTAAAACTCGGTGACAAGAATAATGACGGCACCGTTTATGCGGAGCAGACCGTTCAGCTTCCCGCCGGCAAATCAAAAGTATTCATCACCACAGACAAAGAAGTTGATATCGACAATATGATGGTTCTCTTCGCTCTTGGAACCAAGTGGGGAAGCGATCAGAATACCATAGTTATCTCCAACCTCAAGGTTAATGTTCACAGAGAGGCCGGTGTCAAGGAAGGAGCTATCAGCCTTGCAGATGCTGAGACTGAACTCTATGTCGGAAGCGACTGGGCTGGAGCCAATGCCACAGTAAAAGAGACAGATACAAAGGCTGAGTTTACAGTCGGAAGCTACGGCTGGAACGGAGAATGGGGCCTTCAGTACATGATCAGGAATCTTGGTCTCAAAGTTGGTGAGACCTATACTCTTTCAGCTGATCTTACATCATCCATCGACAAGAAAGTCATTGTCAAGCTCGATGACTCAGGTCAGATGTATGAGACACTGGAGCTAAAAGCCGGAGAGACTTATGAGTACTCTTCTACAGCAGAGATTGCCCAGGTTGCCAATGACACTCTTTATTTTGCACTTGGACAGATAGCCGGCGAGGCTGCAAACCTTACAGGTAATCTCACAATAGAAAATCTTATAATCACCGATTCAGAGGGCAACTATCTCACTCTCACAGGAGGCACGGCAGTCGGCGGCAAGGGAGCTGAGTATGATTTCAATGCAGAGGACAACTACCTCTATGATTATGCAGATCCCGGAATGAGCAAGGACGGCTATACACTTATCTGGTCCGATGAGTTCGACGGCAACTACGCCGGAGCAAACGTTGACAGCGCTACAGGCCTTAACCTCGATAAGTGGGGCTATCAGCTGGGCGACGGAACTACAGACTGCGGCAACTACGGCTGGGGTAACAACGAGCTTCAGGCTTATACATCAAACAGCAAGAACGTTGCAGTTAACGAGGACCTCAACGATGACGGAACTCCCGACGGACTTCTTCGTATCACTGCTTCTTATGAAAAGAACGGCTACAATTACGCTTCAGAGAGCACCAAGAAGTATACCTCCGCAAGACTTCGCACCACAACACCCGGCAAAGAGCTCTTCAACAGCACTTACGGTTACATAGAAGGAAGGATCTCACTTCCTCAGACAAAGGGCGCATGGCCTGCATTCTGGATGCTTCCCGAGAGCACATCCATTTACGGCGGATGGCCTGTATCCGGTGAGATCGACATCCTTGAGACAACAGGTATTCAGGAAGATCAGACCTGCTCCACTGTTCACTGGGGTGTTCCAAGCCACGTTTACAAGGGAAGCGGATACACAAAGCTCGACTCAGCGATCAGATACTTCCACACCTATGCAGTTGACTGGGAACCCGGCAAGATGACCTTCTACTATGACGGTGAGCCCATCTATACTTCTTCCAACTGGGTATGTGGTCTGTCAGGTGCTTCCGATGCTATCGGATTTGATGCTCCTTTTGACGAGCCCTTCTACATGATCCTCAACCTTGCGGTAGACAGCGGTCAGTTCGGCGGCTCTGCCAACAAGGCAGACTTCCAGGACGACATCAACATGTATGTTGACTACGTTCGATGCTTCCAGAGAACCGAAGGATATCCTGACTTTGTAATTAAGGATTCATCCGATTCAGCACATGAAGACTGGACAGCTTACGAAGGCATCAACCAGATCGCCGACATCACAGCAGACAATTTTGACAATGTAGGCGGCGGACATGATGACGCAGCTGCACAAGGCGCAGGCAAGTGGTATCTCTCATACCAGAGCGATGCAGCAGCTACGGCTGAGACAGTTGTTGGCAATGACGGCAATACATGGGCCAAAGTTGATATCAGTAAAAACGGCAGCCAGGACTACGGCGTACAGCTTATCGGCCACTACGACGCCAAGAAGGGCTATGTATACAGAGTATCCTATGATGCATATGCACAGGGCGGCATCGTAGGCAAGCAGGTCAACTGTGACTCCAAGGAATATGCAGGCTGGAGCACCTACGGAATAAAGGCCTTCAACCTCACTGATACTCCTACTCACTATGAATACACAATTGAGCAGACTGAAGACTTCGACAACTGCCGTATCGAGTTCAATATCGGCGGACAGTCAGCAGGTACTGTATATATTTCAAATGTAAGAGTTGAGATCATCGATCCCGAGTCAATCGGAACAACTGATCCAAACGGAGCACACGGCGCTCTTGCAGATGGCAACCTTATCTACAACGGAACTTTTGATCAGGGCAACAACCACACAGGTTTCTGGACAGCAGGCGCAGGAACAACTATCTCTGTTCCCAGATATACCACTACCGCACTTAAAGACAGCGATGTAAGGGTTAAAGATATCGCATCAATGACCAACTATGAGAACATCGCCGATGGTATCAAGTACTATGAGAGAAGAGGCCAGGTTTCTCCTTCAGGTGATGCTTCTGCTGTGATCTATCAGAGCGGCATTAAGGCCAAAGCAGATACTTATAACCTCTCCTTCGACCTCTATTCCGACACTGATTCAGCTGTTAAGGCATCAATCAACAAAGTAAGTGTCGACGATAACGGCTATGTTTCTCTCGGAGAAGAAATCGGAAGCGCAGAGGCATCCTACAGTGCAGGCGACAGCGTAAGAAGATACAACCTTACTATTTCCACAGCTGAAGACCTTGATAACAGCGCAGTAGTATTTACCTTTGCTAAGGGCACCAGGGTTCAGATTGACAACGTCAAGATGTTTGGTGCCAACCAGGAATCCTCATTTGATGAGACTCCTATTGATGAGGGTATCACATGGACCGGTGACAGCGGCGCAGGCTCTGCCATTGCCATCGATACAGATGCAAACGGAGTTTACTCAATGTCAGGTATCACAAGCGGAGATACATGGTACTCTCCTCAGCTCGGAAGCAGCAACTTCCAGACAGTTGCAGGACAGAAATATAAGCTTGCATTTGATTTCAAGCTGACAGGCAACAACAACGGCAAGTTCAAGTACATCGTACAGCAGAACGGCGGAAGCTGGACTGTAGTTCAGGACATCGTTGAAGTTGACAGCGCTGCTCTTACTGCTGACGAAGACGGATTCTTCCACTACGAGACAGTATTTACCGCTGCTGCTTCACTTGAAGACTGCCACTTCAACTTCGGCTTCGGCGACAGCGCAGCAACAGGTGATACAACATTCTTCTTTAAGAATATAGCTATGACTCTTGTAAAAGAGACTGCTGAAAGCGGCGAGGCTGATAACGACACAAATGTTGACGACGGCATGTTCGTTCCTACACCGGTTACAGATCCTGAGACTCCCGACACACCTGAGAACCCTGAGGATCCTGAAAATCC
>CAMNOS010000054.1 GCA_946546925.1 uncultured Butyrivibrio sp. | reverse complement strand
CAAAACGCTCAACCTTCTCGGGATCTGTGGGCTTCTTCTTGGTAAGAGGTGAGATTGCAAGAGGGTGATCCATAATGAAGGTGGGCTGGATAAGCTCTTTCTCGCAGAACTCCTCAAAGAAGAGGTTGATGATATCGCCCTTGGTGTGGCGGTCCTCAAACTCAATGCCGCGCTCCCTGGCAAGGGCCTTGGCCTCCTCGTCGGTCTTGATGGCGTCGAAGTCGACACCTGCGTACTTCTTGATGGCATCGTTCATGGTCAGGCGCTCGAAGGGCTTGCCAAGATCGATGATGTTGTCACCGTAAGGAATCTGGGTTGTGCCGCAGACCTTCTCTGCCAGGTAGCGGAACATGCTCTCAGTCAGCTCCATCATTCCCTCATAATCTGTATATGCCTGGTAGAGTTCCATGAGTGTGAACTCGGGATTGTGTCTTGTGTCTGTTCCTTCGTTTCTGAACACGCGGCCGATCTCATATACTCTCTCAAGACCGCCGACGATGAGCCTCTTGAGGTAGAGTTCAAGGGAAATGCGAAGCTTTCTCTCCTCGTCCAGAGCGTTGTAATGTGTGATGAAGGGTCTTGCTGCCGCGCCGCCTGCGTTCTCCACAAGCATCGGGGTCTCAACCTCCATGAAGTCCCTGTCTGCAAGGAAGTTCCTGATCTCTCTGATGATCGCAGATCTCTTCTTGAAAGTATCCTTGACCTCCTCGTTCATGATGAGGTCAACGTATCTCTGGCGATATCTTATCTCTGTATCTGTAAGGCCGTGGAACTTCTCAGGAAGAGGCATCAGTGACTTGGATAAAAGAACCAGCTCTTTTACATGAACTGAAAGCTCGCCCGTCCTTGTTCTGAAGGCAAAACCCTTTACGCCGATGATGTCTCCGATATCCATCTTCTTGAAATCAGCATAAGCCTCGTCACCGATGTCATTCCTGGAGACGTAGAGCTGCATGCGGCCATCCCTGTCCTGAAGTCCTGCAAAGGAAGCCTTGCCCATTACACGCTTGCTCATCATACGTCCTGCCAGTGAAACCACCTTGTCAGCGGGAATGTCTGAAAGAGGCACTACAACTGCCTTGCCTTCCTCGTCAACGGGGGGGACAAATTCAAGTGCCTCGAAGTTGTCCCTTATATCCTGTGTGTGGTGTGTCTGGTCGTATTTTACAATCTGAAAAGGATCCCTTCCCTGAGCCTGGAGCTCTGAGAGCTTGTCCCTTCTGACCTGACGAAGACGTCCAACGTCCTCTGCGGGTGCGTTCTGCTGGTTGTTCTGCTGATTGTTCTCTGCCACGTTCGTTCCTCCTGGTTATGCTCTTTAGTGAAAAAGCCGGTCAAAGTCCTTGAACTTCGCCGGCTTGGTTGTCATAAGTAAAGCTGATGTAAAAGAAATCCCATCAGACCTCAGCGGTCTTCTCAATCTTAAGTACCTTGTACTTGATCTCCCCTGCCTGCGTCTCAACGGTAACAGTCTGTCCCTTCTTGGCTCCGATGAGAGCCTTACCTACAGGTGACTCGTTGGAGATCTTGCCCTTTAAGCTGTTGGCCTGAACTGAACCAACGATCTGGTACTCAAGTTCCTCATCAAACTCAAGGTCCTTGATCCTTACTGTACAGCCGACGCTGATCTTGTTAGTATCAACATCCTCCTGAACAACGACCTCGGCATTTTTGAGAATCTTCTCAAGGGCCTCGATCCTGGCCTCAATATCGCGCTGCTCGTCCTTGGCTGCATCGTACTCGGCGTTCTCGGAAAGGTCACCCTGTTCTCTTGCTTCCTTGATCTTCTGAGCAACCTCCTGACGCTTGTTAACCTTCAGGTCATGGAGCTCGTCCTCATATCTCTTGAGTCCTTCGTAAGTTAAAATATTCTTTTTCTCTTCCATATTGACTGCATAACCTCCATAAGAAATCTATATGAATTCGATTATTATCTATGTAACTTTGACATTATACTGTTATTTATTTTCCGTGTCAATAACAGTATTTCCAAGCATCACCTTGGCACAGGCGCGTTTCAGCGACTCCATATCCGTCATCTGATTGATCTCATTTCTGAACTTCGCGCTCCCCGGCATACCCGTGGTGTACCATGAGACGTGCTTGCGCATCTCCCTTATTCCGATGTACTCACCCTTATATCTGAGCTGCATATCGGCGTGCCTTATGACGGTGTCGTAGATTTCTTTTGCATCGGGCTTCGGGCAGGTCTCTCCCCTCTCGAAGTAGCTCTTTATTTCGCGGAAAAGAAAAGGATTCCCCTGGGCAGCCCTTGCCACCATCACCCCGTCGCATCCGGTATCTTCAAACATTCGCTTTGCGCTCTCGCCGTCTGTCACATCCCCGTTTCCGATAACAGGGATCTTAAGTGCTTCTTTGACCTTCCTTATGATATCCCAGTCAGCCTCTCCGGAGTAATACTGCTCTCTTGTCCTTCCGTGCACCGCGACTGCTGCCGCACCACCCGCCTCTGCAGCGAGGGCACACTCAACCGCATTTATATTTTTATCGGTGAAACCCTTCCTTATCTTAACAGTCACAGGCCTGTCCGACACCTCCGAAAGAGAACGCACAATTTTCTCAATAAGCTGCGGATCCTTCATGAGAGCTGATCCCTCACCGTTTCCTACCACCTTCGGCACAGGACACCCCATGTTGATGTCCAGAATGTCAAAAGGCCTGTCCTTAATCATGTCGTATGCCTGTGCCATGACCTCCGGCTCTGAGCCAAAGAGCTGCAGGCTGACCGGGTGCTCACCCGGATGGATCTCAAGAAGCATGTTGGTGTTGCGGTTCCTGTATATTATCGCCTTGGCACTCACCATCTCCATGCACACAAGTCCCGCTCCCATCTCGCTGCATAATACGCGAAAAGGCAGGTCCGAAACACCTGCCATGGGTCCAAGGATTATGTTATTGTCCAAAGTCACGCTGCCTATCTGCAGCCTGCCGTAGCCAGCCATTTACTACCTCTCAGTCTTCTTCCAAAAGATCTGCCGGATTCTCCCCAAGCACATAGATCCTGTAATAGATCGCAAGTGCTTCAAAGAGGTCCTGTCTCTTTCTCCTTACTTCTCCAACAAGAAGCCCTGCCGTGATCTCATCGTAGGTGATATCCTCCTCGTCCGCATTGGTCTCTATGGAGATGCTTCCGTCCTCCTCAAAGACTATGGTAAATATTCCGCCCGCCTCCTGGGTAAAGAGAACACTGATGATGTTCAGTTCCTTCTTTATGCTGTCAGGTATCTCTCTGAAGACCGGATTGAAATAGTACTTCTGCTCGTATGCATTGGCGCCGCAGAGAACTATCCTTCCACCTGCTATCTTCTCAAAAGTCCTCGCCTTGTTGGTCTTTTGCATCTCATCTATCTTAAGGTCTTCCTGAGGGCTTTCTTCCTCTTCGAAGTCATCCTCGTAATCTATTCCCTCAAATTCCTTTTTGTATTCTCTTTCAAAATCTTTAGCGCTCATACCATGTCACTCCGGATCGTTCTCATTGTCAAATTCTTTGTTATGGGGTTTACTCTTCCTGTTCTTTTCATACAGGATCTGCAGTCCCTTAAGAGTCAGCGTGGGATCATATACATCGATCTCGTCAACCTCTTCTGCTATTAGACGCCCCAGACCTCCCGTTGCCACTACCTTCATCTCAGGGCAGTCAGACGCTTTCTTCATTTCCTGAATGATGTATTTGGTCTGACCGATCTGGCCGAATATAAGTCCCGCCTGCATGCTGGAGATCGTCTCTGTCGCAAGGATTCCCTTCGGCTTTTTTATCTCGATCTCCGGAAGCTTGGCAGTATCCTCCCAAAGAGCTTTCGCAGATATCCTTATTCCGGGGGAAACAACTCCCGCATAAAACTCAGCATTCTCATTGACCGGCACATAAGTCGTGGCTGTTCCAAAGTCAACGACCAGCACCGGGCCGCCATACAGCTCATAAGCCGCGACTGCGTCAACAATAAGGTCCGGTCCCACTTCTCTCGGGTTATCTACAGTCAGTTTGATCCCGGTCTTGATCCCGGGCCCTACAATGTACGGCCTTCTGCCGATGTATTTGACAATTGCATTGACAAGCGCGTGCATGACCTGCGGAACAACACTGGCGATCATGATGCCCTCAAGCTCATCCTTCCTGATGCCGTTCACTCCCAGCATAGTCATCAGTTCCACGCCATACTCATCCGAAGTCCGGGCTGTCCCTGTCATCATCCTGAAGGATGTCACCAGTTCTTTTCCCTTAAAAACTCCGAAGGTCATATTGGTATTACCTACATCAATTACAAGAATCATGATTCCTCCAATTAAAGTTCTCACCAAAGATTACCTGTCACACGTAGCTGTAGAGTCCCCTGACTGAAACCTCGCCGGCTCCTACAACTCTTATCGTTCCTGCATCAACGATCAGCTCGCCCATCGGGGTGATTCCAAGGGCTGTACCCTCATAGCCTTCCCTGGGATCAAGGACTCTTACCCTCTCACCCTTATTGATAAGGCGCTTCTCATACTCTTCTTTTAGAAGCGACAGGTCGTACCCTGCCTGAAATCTGCCATAGTTCTCTTCAAAACGCTCCATGCACCTGGCCACCACAAGACTCCTGTCCACACGCTTTCCGGTCTGTGTCAAAAGAGATCCCGCAATCTCCCTGATCTCATCCGGGAACCGGGTCATATTGACGTTTATCCCAACTCCTATCACTACATCCCTTATGGTATTGTCAGGGTTCATGTGGAGTTCGGTAAGTATACCGCAGATTTTGCGCCCGTCTATCACAACGTCGTTGGGCCACTTGATCATAACGCGTGCATCCATGTCCTTATTGGCAAAAGAGTTTCCTGAGGTCTCTGAAAGTGCCAGCTCTACGCCTTCCGCAACTGAAAGCCCCATAACAAGAGTCAGCATGGATATACGTTCCGAAGGCGCTGTCGGCCTTATTATGAGACTCATGGCGATGTTGCTCCCCGCAGGTGTCTCCCAGGATCTGCCGCGCGAACCTCTGCCCTTCTCCTGTCTGTCTGCGACAACAAGGGTTCCGTGACCTGCCCCCTGTTTCGCCAGATCCCGGGCATCATTGTTGGTAGAGTCCGTCACCTCCTTGTAGATGATTTCGCTCCCCGCCCAGGTCGTATCAAGATATTTTTTTATTGAATCCGTATCAAGCATCTGTTGCTCTTTTCCATAATTACTTGCGAAGTGTTGCGTACATGACCGCCTTGATGGTGTGCATGCGGTTCTCTGCCTCTTCAAAGACGATGGATCTGTCTGACTCGAATACCTCATCTGTGACTTCCATCTCATCAAGGCCGTACTTTTCTTTTATCTGACGTCCTATTCCGGTGTTAAGATCGTGGAATGAAGGCAGGCAGTGCATGAACACGCAGTCGTCTCCCGCATTGTTCATGATATCCATGGTCACGCGGTAGGGCTCCAGATCCTTAATGCGCTCTTCCCATATGCTGTCGGGTTCACCCATGGAAACCCAGATATCGGTATATATTACATCGGCCCCCCTGGTGCCCTCGTATGCATCCTCGGAGAAGTCGATAATTGCTCCCGTCTCCTTTGCAATATCCCTGCAGGTCTGTATCAGTTCCTCAGAAGGGAAGTACTTCTTATTGGATACAGCAGTAAAGTGCATGCCAAGCTTGGCGCAAAGCACCATCAGCGAATTGCCTGTGTTGTATCTCGCATCACCCATATAAACAAGATGTATCCCCTTGAGTCTGCCGAAGTGCTCTCTGATGGTCAGCGCGTCAGCCAGCATCTGGGTTGGATGAAACTCATTGGTAAGACCGTTCCACACCGGAACCTTGCTGTACTTCGCAATCGTCTCTACAATCTCCTGCTCAAAACCCCTGTACTCGATACCGTCGTACATACTTGCAAGGACTCTTGCCGTATCCGCAATGCTCTCCTTCTTGCCTATCTGGGAATCAGTAGGATTGAGGTACGTAGATCCCATGCCCAGGTCATGCGCCGCAACTTCAAAGGAGCATCTTGTCCTTGTACTTGTCTTCTCAAATATAAGCGCAATATTTTTGCCGCGAAGTTCATCATGAAGAATGCCCTTTTTCTTCTTGTCCTTAAGCTCCGCTGCCAGGTCCACAAGCCCAAGTATCTCTTCTGTAGAAAAATCAAGTAACTTAAGAAAATCACGTCCCCTTAAATCCATATCTTCTCCCTCCTGTTAGAAACTATATCAAATTAAATAAAATAATATCATATTCGATAACATCATGAAAGAGTGTGGCTGCCCGGTGCCTGAGGCAAAGTCTTACTGAATACGGAAGATCTGTGAATGGTAAGCCTGCGCAAGCAGGTGGGCGGAATAAAAAACAGATAGAGGCCGCTTCCTTAACAATGAAGACGGTACATCTATCTGCTCCTGCATTATCATCTGCCGATTGATAATCCGCTATGTTACTTCAGTATATTGTGCACTGCTGTGACACTTCTGCATCCGGCATCACCAGAATACATGTGCTCCGATCACAATGCCCTCACGTCCGTTGGCACGTCTGAAGTGAAGTGCCGATCCGATCGTGGTCTCGCCGTTTATAGCAGCCTGGGCTGCCTGAAGATTGGTATCACTGATCCTTCCGCCGTTGTAAACGGATGCCACGGTACCGTTAAGCGCCGGTGTAAACTGACCGGATGCATAGATAACGCCGTAGATACTGTTGGGATAAGCTCCCGACTTAACACGGTTCATAACAACCGCGCCAACTGCAAGTCTGCCCTCATATGGCTGATTGCCTGCCTCGCACTGAATAAGTGCCGCAAGAAGTCTCACTTCATCCGCATCTGCGCTGACCTTACCGCGGTTCCTTGTGAGAGCTGCCTTCTTCTCAGCTTCCTCTCTTAATTTGATCGCTGCAAGAGTCTCGCCATAGTCAATCTTGAAATCTGTGGTCACATATTCAGACTGAACATATCCTGTCTCGTCGTTGTAGTCCACACTGATCCAGCCGTCGCCCTGATCCTCGATAAGATCCACAAATGCATTCTCTGTAAGAACTCCGATAACCTCCGAATCACCGGATGCCTCAGCCCTTACATTAAGGGCACTGCTGTTGCTGGTGACGATCTGCTTACCTACATCTTCTGCCAGTTCCATGGCTTCATCGTCGAAGAGCAGGTACTCGTCCTTGGCCCAGCCAATGAGTTCGCCTGACTGGATCTTGGTCCAGCCGTCCTGTCTGTCTAGTATCCTTCCGCCGCAATCCTTGTAAAGAACTCCTACTTTCTGGGCATCCTCACCGGGCTCTTCCCTGACGTTCATAACTGAGCTGACATTGGCCATAACTAAAGTAGCCTCTTTGTTATCCTCTTCCGGCTCGCTGTCGTCCTGTGTCTTCTCCGCGTTGGCTGCCACCTGTACTTCTGTGGCCTGTGCATCAATTCCAAGTGGAGATATAGGACTTATAATGTTTGTAATACCTGAAGCAAGATCTAAATAGCTCGCTGTGCTTCTTGCCTCTACTGTCATCCCCTGGGTAAGAAAAACCAAAACCGCAAGTGTTACAGCCACCTGTCTGATGAACCCACGGGATAACTTAAGTGCATTCTTCATACCTTTGCTATCCTCTAACCTTTAAATTATTACAAATTTATTTCAATTTATTAAGAAATAAACAATTCGGTAGTAAATATTAGCAAAGATATCAGTTTTTGTCAAATTTTAACAGAAAATTTATTAGTTTTTCAGAGGCTTCTGCTCTTGTCAATGCACGCAGATACAGCATCCATCACGGTTCCGCGGAACCCACCCTCTTCAAGTACTCTCACAGCTTCAATTGTGGTTCCTGCAGGTGAGCAGACCATATCTTTCAATTCGCCCGGATGCTTCCCTGTCTCAAGAACCATTTTGGCACTTCCGAGAACTGATTGCGCCGCAAACTCATACGCCTGCTTTCTCGGCATTCCCCCGGCAACAGCAGCATCTGCCATAGCCTCTATGAATAAAAAGACATATGCAGGCGATGAACCGCTGACGCCAACGACAACATCCATAAGCGACTCAGGTACAGTGTATGCCTTGCCAAAGCTCTCCAAAAGCTCCATAACGAAGTGCAGGTCATCGTCAGTTACACGGTCATTCCTGCAGACTGCAGAGCATCCCTCCCCCACAAGTGCCGGCGTATTGGGCATTACTCTTATGATCTTGAGAGGCTTTTCAAATTCATCTGCCAGCCAGCTTATGGTCTTACCTGCGGCGATGCTGACAATAAGCTTGTCCTCATCCACGCTGTCCATAATATCTGCTATGACTACCTTCAGGAACTGAGGCTTAACAGCCAGGACAATGATGTCCGCCTCCTTAGCCACTGCGGCATTGGAGCTCCTGACCTGAATGCCATACTCATCTGCCACTTTCTGTCTGGTGCTCTCAGTCTGAGCACTTCCGATTATCTCATTCGGGCCGACCAGCCCTTTTTGCAAAATACCACCGATTATAGCCTTCGCCATGTTGCCAAGTCCGATAAATCCTATTGTCATAACATTTACCCCCTTCTCTGTCTGGATGCTTCAAATGTAAGGATTGCCGCGGAAGTAGCCGCATTCATTGATTCCACTTCCCCTTTCATCGGGATCAGGACATACTCCCCGGCTGCATCTGCGGTCTCTTTTGTGAGTCCGTTGCCCTCATTGCCTATAAGAAATGCAGTGGGCTTCTTGTAGTCAAACTCGTCATAGTTCTTCTGCCCCTGTAGGTGTGCGGCATAGGTGCAGAATCCCCGTGCATTGAGATTCCTTACAGTTTCCGAAACATTATCTACATATATAAATGGCATCCTGAAAATAGATCCCATTGTAGATCTGATGGTCTTGGGACTGTATATATCGGCGCAGCCCCTTCCAAGGATCACTCCCGTAACTCCGGCTCCCTCGCCGGATCTTAGCATTGTCCCTAAGTTGCCGGGATCCTGTATGTTCTCAAGAACAAGAAGAAGCGGCGCGTTTTCTTTAGCCTCATCTCCTGCATTGTAGCCCTCAAGGACCTCCTCCATGGTGTACTCGTACCACCTTATAACGGCGAGCACACCTTGCGGCGTCTGAGTGTCAGCCATCTTGTTCATCACTTCTTCGGAGACGGTCTCGGCGCCGTATCTCCAGAGGATCTCCTTGTCGCCCTCAGATGCACCGTCCAGAAATCTCTCTGTGACGTATACGTCTGAGACCTGCAGGACCGGCGCCTCCCTGAGCATTTTCATTCCTTCTATAATAAAGACCTTGTCCTCGCGGCGCGCCTTGCTCCTGGCAGCGTAGGATGCGGCCCTCTTGACTCTGTCGTTGGATAGACTGGTTATCATTGCAGTACCTCTGTTCTAGTATTCTTATGAGTAGACTTATTATAACATATTATCCGGCATGTCTGCCGTCTTCCACATGTTTGGATGAGTGAATGGGGTAATTTAAGGGTTGAATAATCTACTTCATCTGATGATATACGAATTGCTCCATGACTTCGTCATTTTCGCAATTCTACAAACATTCGGAATCCGCTAATTTACTTCGTAAATTGCTACTTCCTCATGTTTGTGCGGCTCATTAAAAGAAGCTGTATGGAATGCGAGCATTCCATACAGCTTCTTTTATGATCCTTTATCATCAGATGGTTCTTGCGATTTCGTACATGTACTCGTTGATGTTCTTCTTCATGGCGAGGGCCTCGTCGATGTCGTAGTCGACGAACTGGCCGTTGCGGTAACCTACAACCCTGTTGGTCTTGCCGGCTGAGAGGATATCAGCTGCGTAGCAGCCCATCATTGAAGCATATACACGGTCCTTACAGGTCGGGCTTCCGCCTCTCTGCATGTATCCGAGGATGGATGCTCTGGTCTCAAGTCCTGTAGCGGCCTCGATTCTGCGCGCCATTGAAGTTGAATGTCCGATACCTTCGGCATTGACAATAATGTGATGAGTCTTGCCCTTCTTGCGGTTGTCAATGATGTTATCAATGATGCGCTGTTCGTTGTAATCATATTTCTCAGGGAGGAGGATGTCATCTGCTCCGTTGGCAATAGCGCACCAAAGGGCAATATATCCTGCATGACGTCCCATAACCTCTACGATTGAAACTCGCTCGTGTGAAGATGATGTATCACGGATCTTGTCAATAGCGTCCATCGCTGTGTTTATGGCTGTATCAAATCCTATAGTATAATCAGTGCAGGCGATGTCCAGATCGATAGTTCCGGGAATGCCTACCGTGTTGATGCCCTGAGCTGAGAGCTTCTGAGCTCCGCGATAAGAGCCGTCTCCTCCGATAACAACCATGCCGTCGATGCCGTGCTTGCGGCACATCTCAGCGCCCTTGGCCTGACCTTCGGGTGTTGTAAACTCCATGCAGCGGGCAGTTCCAAGTATAGTACCACCCCTCTGGATTATGTCGGACACGCTCCTTCTGTCCATATCAATGATCTCTTCATTGAGAAGACCCTGATAGCCCTTCTTGATACCCTTGACCTTGAGGCCGTTGGCCAGTGATTTACGAACAACTGCGCGGATCGCAGCATTCATTCCGGGAGCATCTCCGCCACTGGTAAGTACTCCTATTGTCTTAATCTGTTTTGCCATAACTGTATCCTCGATTCTAGTGATTTCCCCTAACGTTTTCTGACTAAATATAATATCTCAATATCTATTAAACTTCAAGTAAATTGATATTACAAGCCCTAAATGATATTATATGAGGACAGAGTAAAAGGCTTTATTAATGAAGCTGTCTGAAACATAGCAAGCATATATTACACAATTTGGGGAAATTGGGGAAGGTACATATGGCATTTACTCACTTACACGTCCACACGGAATATTCTCTTCTGGACGGTTCCAACAAGATAAAAGAATATGTGAAGCGCCTGAAGGCCCTTGGCATGACTGCCGGAGCCATTACTGACCACGGAGTCATGTATGGTGTTATCGACTTCTACAAGGCCTGCAGGGAAGAGGGGATCAATCCCGTCATCGGGTGCGAGGTATATGTCGCTCCCGGTTCCCGCTTTGATAAAGAAAACACTCAGACAGACGACAGATACTATCATCTGGTGCTCCTTGCTGAGAACAATGTTGGATATGCCAATCTCTCACACATCGTAAGCAGAGGCTTCACTGAAGGATACTACTACAAACCGCGTGTTGATATGGAGCTTCTCGAGCAGTACCACGAGGGCATCATCGCTCTCAGCGCCTGCCTTGCAGGTGAAATTCCCAGGAACATAATTAAGGGAGTCCCCGAAAAGGCCAAGGAAGCTGCCATGCGCATGGACAGGATCTTCGGTCACGGCAATTTCTTTTTAGAGCTGCAGGACCACGGCATCCCCGAGCAGCGTCAGGTCAACTCGGTCCTTCTCTCCCTGTCACAGCAGCTGGACATCCCGCTGGTTGCCACCAACGACTGTCACTACACCTACGCTGATGACGCCGAGGCACATGACCTTCTTCTTTGCATTCAGACAGGCAAAAAAGTCAGCGACGAGGACCGCATGCGCTACGAGGGCGGACAGTATTACGTCAAGAGCGAAGAAGAGATGAGAGCTCTTTTCCCTTATGCGCAGCAGGCGATTGACAACACGCAGAAGATCGCGGACAGATGCAACGTCGAGATAGAGTTCGGCGTCACCAAACTCCCGCACTACGAAGTTCCCGATGGGTATGATTCCTGGACCTATCTTAACAAGCTCTGCCTGGACGGTCTGCACGAGAGATATCCAGGCGATGACGGCAGCTTAAAAAAGCGCCTTGACTATGAGCTCTCTGTCATCAGGAAAATGGGATATGTGGACTACTTCCTTATTGTATGGGATTACATAAACTATTGCCGCGAAAACGGCATTGCTGTCGGACCCGGAAGAGGTTCTGCTGCCGGAAGCATAGTGTCCTACTGCATGCACATCACCAATATCGACCCGATCAGATATGACCTTCTCTTCGAGAGATTCCTGAACCCCGAACGAGTATCCATGCCTGATATCGACGTGGACTTCGAGTACGAGAGAAGGCAGGATGTCATTGATTACGTAACCCGCAAGTACGGCGCCGATAAGGTTGTGCAGATCATCACTTTCGGTACACTGGCTGCAAAGGGCGTAATAAGGGATGTCGCAAGAGTCATGGATCTTCCGTACAGCTACGGCGACCAGCTCTCCAAGATGGTGCCCACCGAGCTCAACATCACTCTTGATCTTGCCCTGACCAAGAACCCGGAATTTCGTAAGATGTACGACGAAGATCCCACCGCCCACAAGCTTATTGACATGTGCAGAAAACTTGAGGGACTTCCCCGGCACACCTCCATCCACGCTGCAGGCGTGGTAATCTGTCAGGCGCCTGCAGAGGACCTTGTCCCTCTCTCCCGCTCCGCTGAAGGCAATATAACTACCCAGTACAACATGACTACCATCGAAGAACTTGGGCTTCTTAAGATGGATTTCCTCGGTCTGCGCACACTGACGGTCATCAAGGACGCCGTGGAATTTGCCAACAAATCTCTTGGCGCAGTGCCCGGAGATGAACGATACATTAATATAGATGAAATAGATTATAACGACCCGGCTGTTCTGTCCTACATCGGAACCGGCAAGTGCGACGGTATCTTCCAGCTTGAATCTGCTGGCATGAAATCCTTCATGAAGGAATTAAAGCCCCAGTCACTTGAAGATGTCATAGCGGGAATTTCTCTTTACCGTCCGGGGCCAATGGATTTCATCCCTCAGTACATCAAGGGTAAGACCGACTTTGCTTCGGTTACCTACTCCACTCCTGAGCTAAAGCCGATCCTGGAGCCCACCTACGGCTGTATAGTCTATCAGGAGCAGGTTATGCAGATAGTTCAGCAGCTTGGCGGATATACCCTTGGAAGAGCGGATCTTGTGCGCCGCGCCATGAGTAAGAAGAAGCAGCACGTCATGGAGGTTGAAAGAGCCAACTTCGTGAACGGCAATGAAAAAGAGGGCGTCCCCGGCTGCGCCTCAAAGGGCATCAGCCCCGAGGTCGCCAACCAGATCTACGACTCCATGATGGATTTTGCCAAGTACGCTTTCAACAAGTCACACGCTGCCTGCTACGCAGTCGTAGCCATACAGACGGCCTGGCTCAAGTACTACTTCCCTGTGGAATTCATGGCTGCACTTATGACCTCGGTCATCGATAACCCAGGAAAAGTAGCCGGCTACATCCTGTCCTGTGACAACATGCACATCAAACTGATGCCGCCGGATATAAACGAGGGCATAGATGGTTTCTCTGTTGCAGAAGTGGACGCTTCGGCAGATGACAAGCCACTACCAGGAAGCGTTATTACCTGCTCACCCGGAAGGAAAAAGGCTATCCGCTACGCACTCACTGCCATCAAGGGCGTCGGCCGCCCAGTCATCTCCTCCATCGTCAGGGAGCGGAACGAACGTGGCAAGTTCAAGGACCTTAGTGACTTCCTGACAAGAATGCAGGAAAGCGGTGAAGTGAACCGCAGAGCCATAGAGAATTTCATCAAAGCCGGAGCTTTTGACTGCTTTGCCGGCACAAGGAAGCAGAAGATGACAATCTACGGCCAGATCCTGGACCAGCTCCACACCTCAGGCAAGAACAGCATGGCCGGGCAGATGTCTCTTTTCGATATAGCTGGCGATGAAGTGAAAAAGCAGTATGAAATACCGCTTCCGAATGTGGGTGAATTCGACAAGGAACTGCTCCTTGAATTTGAGAAAGAAGTTCTCGGCGTCTATGTAAGCGGCCACCCTCTTGACGAGTACATGGGACTATGGAAAAGAATCAAGACCAACACCACACTTGATTTCTATAACGATGACGAGACAGACGGTCCTGCAGTAACAGACGGCGCCAATGCTGTTGTCGGTGGCATCATAACCGACAAGAAGATCAAATACACCAAGACCAACCAGGTCATGGCCTTCATCACCCTCGAGGACAAGGCAGGCTCCGTTGAAGTCATAGTCTTTCCCAAGACATACGAGTCCTACAGCTCCCAACTCGCAGAGGACGCCAAGGTATTTATCCAGGGCCGCGTCTCCGTGGAGGAAGACAGAGATGCCAAGCTTATAGCCTCAAGAATCACCACCTTCGATGAAGTCCCCAAGACCGTATGGATTCAGTTTGAAAGCAGGGATAAATACGAAGCAGGTGCCGCAAAGCTTGAGAATATCATATCTTCAAGCGATGGTCGTGACGAAGTAAAGATATACTTAAAGGAGTCCAAGCAGGTCAAGTCACTTGGAAAATCAATGAGTATCTGCGCAAACAGACCGACACTGGAAAGCCTCAAAGAAGCTTTCGGTAAAGAAAACGTGCAGATTACATAAACCTGTCTTTTGCAATAAAAAAGGTGATCACCGCTTCTGAGGTGGTCACCTTTTTTGTATTCTGATCAGTAAAGCATCGCGCGTCTATAATGGTCTTAGTATCTGCGATTATTACTGTACTGCTGCCTTGAGCTCTTCTACCTTGTCTGTCTGCTCCCAAGGGAGATTAAGGTCATTGCGACCGAAGTGTCCGTAAGCTGCTGTCTGCTTGTAGATAGGACGGCGAAGGTCAAGCATCTTGATGATTCCTGCGGGACGAAGGTCGAACACCTTACGAACAGCTTCTGTGAGCTTCTCATCAGAAACCTTGCCGGTTCCGAATGTGTCTACAAGGATTGATGTAGGCTGTGCAACGCCGATAGCGTAAGAGATCTGGATCTCTGCCTTATCTGCAAGGCCTGCTGCCACGATGTTCTTGGCAACATATCTTGCTGCATAAGCTGCACTGCGGTCAACCTTGGTGCAGTCCTTACCTGAGAATGCACCGCCGCCGTGACGTGCTGCTCCGCCATAGGTATCAACAATGATCTTACGTCCTGTGAGACCTGCATCGCCCTGAGGTCCGCCGATTACGAAACGTCCTGTAGGATTGATATAGATCTTGGTGTTATCATCAACCATGGAGCTGTCAACAACTGCGTCGATGACATGCTTTCTGATATCTGTATGGATCTGCTCCTGAGTTACTTTCTCATCGTGCTGAGTTGAAATAACGATAGCTTCAAGTCTCTTAACTTTGCCATTCTCATCATACTCAACAGAGACCTGGCTCTTGCCGTCTGCGCGAAGGTAAGGAAGTGTTCCGTTCTTTCTGACCTCTGTAAGCTTCTTGGTAAGCTTGTGTGCAAGGCTGATAGCATAAGGCATGTAATCTTCTGTCTCGTTTGTAGCATATCCGAACATCATGCCCTGATCGCCGGCGCCGATAGCTTCAAGCTGCTCATCAGTCATCTGGTTCTCTCTTGCCTCAAGAGCCTTGTCAACCCCCATTGCGATGTCAGCTGACTGCTGGTCAAGAGCTACAAGAACAGCACATGTGTTGCCATCAAAGCCCTTCTCAGAGCTGTCGTATCCGATCTCGCAGATAGTCTCTCTTGCAATCCTGGCATAATCAACAACTGCCTTGGTTGTGATCTCACCTGTGATAAGAACAAAACCTGTGCAGGCTGCTGTCTCGCAGGCAACACGGCTCATTGGATCCTGCGCCATGCAGGCATCAAGTATTGCGTCTGAAATGTTGTCGCAGATTTTGTCGGGGTGTCCCTCGGTTACTGACTCGGATGTGAAAATAAATTTATCCATTGTTTTTCCTTTCTGTGCCTATGCACACTGAAGTTGCGCTACAGCTTTGTCATGCATTCCTCTGTCCACGCTCTTACGGCAGACTCGAAATTGCTTCGCAATTCCTCGTTCGCGTGGCTCGGAATATATCACAATGAATTTGCCTGCATAAATGCGCAAATTCATTGTGATGCATTCCTCTGCCTCGCTTTACTGGCAGACTCGAAATTGCTTCGCAATTTCTCGTTCGCGTGGCTCGGAATATATCACAATGAATTTGTCTGCATAAATGCGCAAATTCATTGTGATGCATTCCTCTGCCATTACGCGCAAAAAATCCGCTTGTCTGGTGCGTGCAGGACACAAACAAGCGGAACTGATCGGTTTCAGATCCTCTTATTGCTCGTTGTATCTCGGCCTTACAGCCTCGAAAGTTGCACGCTCAGGTTGGCACCTTCCTGGGTTACAGGGGTTGCCGTGGCTTCACAGGTCCTATGTACCTCCACCACTCTGAATAAGAGAACATTAGTTGTCATGGACTATATTGCTCGTCCGTTAAGCAATAATAACCTAAAGCCCAAAGAAAAGCAATAGCCTATCTATAAATTAATCGTGAATTTTTTCTCAATTTGATCCAATGGGGCGTGTTCTGCAAAGCGCAGAATCCTTGAACCTTTTTCCGATATGCTCTCAAGGAGTCTTGCTGTGCACAGCAGTATGTCTTTGTCCGATAATCATTGCTCGTTATGCCGTTAAATTCTTAAGATTTCCTTAATGTGGTAGACAAACTGATTTCACTTTGCTATTGTTAGGGCTGTCAACCTTTTATAACATATTATGTGCTTTGTAAAGCTGCACCCCTGACCAACCAGATATTCAGTGGATAGCTCTTTTTCACAAGGCACTCATCGCCCGTATTCTTCTGTATCGGGCATCTTCTGGTTTTCCGGAGCTTTTCGCTCCACATTTTCAAGTATTGTTTTAGGAGGAACACTTATGAGTACAACTGAAGATTTTTTGACAAGGGCGCAGGTTTTGGAAAAGGAAATACAGAATCTTGAATCACAATTGAAGCACTTTCCCGATGGAAAGCTTGTATGCTACAGTTCGTCCATAAAAAAGACCATTTACCATACATGGCGCAAAGAGATTATCGTCGACAATAAAAAGGTAAGGCAATATCTTCCCAAAGAGGCTGAAGAAGAGGCAAAGAGTCTGGCTAAAAAACTCTTTC
>CAMNOS010000053.1 GCA_946546925.1 uncultured Butyrivibrio sp. | reverse complement strand
GTTCTGCCCCGGTCTTTTCTAATTCCGTGCCAGCATTTCTTATCATCTCATCGCTGTCTCCAAAGACCTTTTTGGAATTGAGCATGATCTGAGAAATGTTACGCCCTTTTCGTGCCTCGAGAAGCTCCTTTTTCATCTCGCTTAATAAGCATAAAAAGTTGAGTCATGATTTTTCGTTCTATCTTTTTTGGGAATTTTGAAAAAAGATGTAATAAGACTGCGAAAGCCGCAGGGAACATCTGGAATGAGAAAACAGTGAAAAGAGATGATATCGCTTAAGGAAAAGGCCTTAAAGGACATATACTTGAAGAGGTACCACCTATAACCGCTGTTGCCAGTTTTAGAAGGTACCAATGGCAATAACAAAGGATCATATAATCGAAGAGGTACCACCTATATTCGTTGTAGCCGGATTATGTATGTACCAAAGGCGATAGCAACGGAATCATATAACGAATAGGTACCACCTATATTTGTTGTAGCCGGATTATGTATGTACCAAAGGCGATAGCAACGGAATCATATAACGAATAGGTACCACCGCTATTCGTTGTAGCAGGATTATGTATGTATCAAAGATAATAACGCAAGGTTAGAATACTGAAATAGTACCACCCCTTTTGATTATTCCCAGTTTCATGGTGGAATTAGTACATAAATTATCCAATCCTGCCTTCCCCGGGAAAGTGCAAAATAGCAAATAAAAAAGCGCTGTCAAGGGACAGCACGCTGAGCACAAGCTCGGGCAGTCCTTGACAGCTGATTATTATTTGCTACATAACCATAGGCCGGAGAAGGCAGAGTGATATGTTTAATTCTTGTTGTTTTAAATACGTGCTATATCTATGAGTTCTATGCCTTCCTCGCTGCTTGCGGTCTCAAGGCTTGTGACAAGTGCTCTTGCTGTATCAAGAGCAGTGATGACATTGACACCTGTCTCGATGGCGGTACGACGGATGAGGAAGCCGTCCCTTGACTTATCACGTCCCTGAGTGGGAGTGTCGATGACAAGGTCTATCCTGTGTCCGAGGATAAGGTCGATGACAGTAGGGGACTCCTGATTTATGCGGTTAATCTTTCTTGCCTTGACGCCGTTTTCATTGAGAGTCTCAGCCGTAGATCTTGTGGCATAGATGATGTACCCCAGTTTCTCGTAGCGGCGGGCAATCTCGATCACTTCTCCCTTGTCGGAATCCTTGACGGTGATGATCATCTGCTTGTGCTTGGGAAGGTTGATGCCAGCGCCAAGGAAAGCCTTGTACAGAGCCTCATTAAAGCTCCTGCTTATTCCAAGGCACTCACCTGTACTCTTCATCTCAGGTCCGAGGCTTATCTCAGCTCCTCGGATCTTTTCAAATGAAAAGACGGGCATCTTGATCGCTACGTAGTCAGCTTCAGGCTGGAGTCCCGGTGTGTAGCCAAGGTCCTTTAGCTTTTTGCCAAGCATTACCTGTGCAGCAAGATCGACAATGGGAATACCTGTCACCTTGCTGATATAAGGAACAGTCCTTGATGACCTGGGGTTCGCCTCAATGATGTATACTTCATCTCCGACAGCGATGAACTGGATGTTGATAAGGCCGATGACATTGAGGGCCTTTGCCAGTCTCTTTGTGTACTCCGCGATCGTGTCTTTAACCTTCTGAGAAAGTGACTGGGCAGGGTAAACTGATATTGAGTCACCGGAGTGGATTCCTGATCTCTCGATGTGTTCCATGATGCCCGGAATTACAATATCCTCGCCGTCGCACACAGCGTCAACCTCTGTCTCAATACCCTGGAGATACTTATCTACAAGGATGGGGTGATCCTGCGCATATCTGTTGATGATGTTCATGAACTCTTCTATCTCGCTGTCGGAAAGAGCAATCTGCATACCCTGACCGCCGAGTACATATGACGGGCGCACAAGAACAGGGTAGCCCAGGCGGTTTGCCACTTCCTTGGCCTCCTCAGCGGTGTATACGGTAGCACCGGCTGCGCGCCTGATCTGTGTCTTCTCAAGGATCTCATCAAAGATCTCACGGTCCTCAGCTGCATCAACATCCTTGGCGTCGGTGCCGTAGATCTTAACTCCCATCTTCATAAGGTCCTGGGTGAGCTTGATCGCAGTCTGACCACCAAACTGAACTACTGCGCCGTCCGGCTTTTCAAGACGAACTATGTTCTCCACATCCTCGGGAGTCAGAGGCTCAAAGTAGAGCTTGTCTGCAATGTCAAAGTCTGTGCTGACTGTCTCGGGGTTGTTGTTGATGATAATGGTTTCAAAGCCAGCCTTCCTAAAGGCCCAGGTTGCGTGAACCGAACAGTAATCGAACTCAATTCCCTGACCAATCCTGATGGGACCGGAGCCCAGAACAAGGATCTTCTTTTTGTCGCCGCCAAAAGAAAGAGCTGCCTCATCCTCTGAGTCGGGACCATTGTATACTGAGTAGTAATATGGTGTCTGAGCTGCAAACTCAGCTGCACAGGTGTCGACTATCTTGAAAGAAGCCGTAATGCCGTAGCTCTCCCGCAGCTCTTTTAATACATCTACGGTGAATCTTGTGAATCTGCTGATGACAGTATCAGGGAACTCAAGGCGCTTTGCCTCCAGCATCGTCTCGAAGCTGATGACCTTCCTTGCATCCTCAAGTGTTCCGTACTTACCCTCTGTATTCTTTTCGCCTGCGCGAAGGAGCCTAAGCTCCATCTTGACAAGTGTGTGGAGCTTGTCGATGAACCACAGGTCGATCATGGTGATATCATGGATCTCCTCGTGGCTGAAGCCTCTTCTTAGGGCTTCCGCTATTACCCATATTCTCTGATCGTCCACGACTTTGAGCCTCTCAAGGAGCTCATCGTCGTCAAGCTCTGAGAAGTCATAACTTGTGAGGCAGTCAACATGCTGCTCAAGACTCCTTATCGCCTTCATGAGCGCGCCTTCAAAGTTGGTGCAGATACTCATGACTTCACCGGTGGCCTTCATCTGGGTCGTGAGGGTTCTCTTGGCGGTTATGAACTTGTCAAAAGGAAGCCTTGGGAACTTCACAACGCAGTAGTCAAGCGTCGGCTCGAAGCTGGCCACGGTCTTACCTGTTATGGCATTCTTGATCTCATCAAGGGTGTACCCGAGGGCGATCTTGGCTGCCACCTTGGCGATAGGATATCCTGTAGCCTTACTTGCAAGCGCTGATGAGCGGCTGACCCTGGGGTTAACCTCTATAACGCAGTACTCAAAACTTGTGGGATGCAGGGCAAACTGCACATTGCACCCACCCGTTATCTGAAGCTCGTCAATGATACTGAGGGCTGCGCTTCGCAGCATCTGGTATTCTTTATCCGAAAGAGTCTGCGAAGGTGCCACAACTATTGAGTCACCTGTGTGGACACCTACCGGGTCTATGTTCTCCATGTTGCAGACAGTGATGCAGTTGCCCGCGCTGTCTCTCATCACTTCGTACTCGATTTCCTTCCAGCCGGAGATACATCTCTCAACCAGAACCTCGCTGGCCCTTGAAAGTCTCAGTCCGTTCTTCAGTATCTCCTCGCACTCTGTCTGGTTGTGGGCGATACCGCCTCCGGATCCTCCGAGGGTAAACGCAGGGCGCAGTACCACCGGGTAGCCAATCTTTTTCGCAAAGGCAACGCCGTCCTCAACATTGTGGACCACGGTTGAAGCAGCCACAGGCTGACCCAGTTTTTCCATGGTATCCTTGAACTCCTGCCTGTCCTCAGCCTTTCTTATGGTCTCGGCAGTTGTTCCAAGGAGCCTTACGTTGTGGGATTTCAAAAAACCTGACTCGTCAAGCTCCATACCAAGGTTAAGTCCCGCCTGGCCTCCGAGGGTTGGCAGAATTGAGTCGGGCTTTTCTTTTTCTATTATCTGTTCAAGAACCTTCACGGTGAGAGGTTCGATATAAACTTCGTCAGCTATGTCCCTGTCAGTCATGATGGTGGCGGGGTTGGAATTGACAAGTACAACCTCAATCCCCTCTTCCTTAAGGGATCTGCAGGCCTGTGTTCCTGCGTAGTCAAACTCCGCGGCCTGTCCGATAACTATGGGTCCTGAGCCGATGACCAGAACCTTTTTAACGTCTTTATTCTTTGGCATCAGTTCTCTCCTCCCGCTTTATTGCACTTTCCGATCATGCCGATAAACCTGTCAAAAAGATAACTGGAATCCTGCGGTCCCGGGCATGCTTCGGGATGGAACTGTACGGTAAAGATGTTCTTACCTACGTACTTAAGTCCCTCATTGGTGCCGTCATTGACATTGACAAAAGCCGGCTCAGCCACATTTCTGTCAAGGCTGTCTGTGTCAACCGCATATCCATGGTTCTGGGATGAGATGTACACTCTGCCCGTCTCAAGGTCCTTGACCGGGTGGTTGCCACCCCTGTGACCGTACTTGAGCTTGTAGGTATCCGCGCCCGTAGCCAGTGCCATGAGCTGGTGTCCAAGGCAGATTGCAAAGATCGGAACATCCGACTCGTAGAGCTTTCTTATCTCTTTGATGATCTCAGTGCACTCTTTGGGATCTCCCGGGCCGTTTGAAAGCATGATTCCGTCCGGAGCATCTGCAAGTATCTCCTCAGCAGTAGTTGAGCTCGGGTAGATTGTGACATCACATCCCCTTGCAGCCAGCGATGCGGCAATGTTCTTCTTAGCACCGAAATCTATCATGGCCACTTTGTAGCCCCAGCCATTCAGCTCTTTTACATTGGAAGGCCTCATCTCTCTTTTGGACAGATCACCCTTTAATGCTGCTTCATAGTCATCTTTGTTAAAAGAGGCAGCTCCTGAAAGCGGGCCGTTCTCCCTGATATCCATGGTTCCCACAATAAACTGCTTCTCCGTGCAGGAGACCTTTGATACCACATCACCCGTTGTGTAGGCGCTTATCCTGTCCTTCACCGCATCGAAAGTGAGATTCTCATTGGTGGTGATAAACCCGTTCATAGTGCCCTTTTCCCTGAGGATCCGCACCAGCTTTCTGGTGTCGATCCCCTCGATTCCGGGAACTTCATATTTCTCAAGGAACTCCTGAATGGTCATGTCACACCTGAAGTTAGAAGGTACCTTGGAGAGTTCTCTGACTATGACCGCGTCGAGCCAGACCTTCTCTGACTCCATATCCTCTAGGCACACGCCGTAATTACCGATCAGGGGATAGGTCATACACACTGCCTGCCCCGCATAGGACGGGTCGGTGAACACTTCCGTATAACCTGCCATCGAAGTATTAAACACGATCTCGCTGACAACATCCCTGTCGGCGCCTATGTGCTTACCCTCGAAGACGGTCCCGTCTTCCAATATCAAAAATGCTTTCATAAAACTCCTCTCATATCTTTGAATCACTTGAAGTATTTAACTCCGCTCTCGAATATCCGCATATCCTGTTCGCCAAAGATGTTGACTGCTACGCCTCTGCCGCGGCGCTCTGCGTGAGCCATCTTGCCAAGGCATCTGCCGTCAGGTGAGAGGATACCCTCTACCGCGCGGTAGGAACCGTTGATGTTCCATTCATCATCCATGGTCACATTGCCATCAAGGTCGCAGTACTGGGTTGCGATCTGGCCGTTCTTAAAGAGCTCATCAAGGACACCTTCAGGTGCAACAAAACGTCCCTCTCCGTGTGATGCAGGATTGGTGTATACTCCGCCGAGCTGCGCACCTGTAAGCCATGGTGAGTTGTTGGAAACAACCTTGATATAAGCCATCTTGGAGATGTGGCGTCCTATTGTGTTGAAGGTCAGTGTAGGTGAGTTCTCGTTCTGTCCGGTAATCCTGCCATAAGGTACAAGTCCAAGCTTGATCATAGCCTGGAAGCCGTTGCAGATACCAAGCGCAAGTCCGTCCCTGTTATTAAGAAGATCCTCAACTGCTGCCTTTATCTCCTCATTCTGGAAGGCAGTTGCAAAGAACTTGGCACTTCCGTCAGGCTCATCACCTGCAGAGAATCCTCCCGGGAACATGATGATCTGCGCATTTCCTATTGCCTTTTTGAACTCTGCAACAGACTCTGTTATGTCTTTGGCATCTCTGTTTCTGAATATCCTTATATCAACGTCTGCGCCAGCGCGTCTGAATGCCTCTGCACTGTCATACTCGCAGTTGCTTCCCGGGAATACCGGAATGAATACTCTCGGCTTGGCAACCTTGTTCCTGCAGACATGAATGGTCCCGGCATTGAAAAGAGGGGATTCAACAGCCTTTCTGTCATCCGAAACGGTTGACGGGAATACTCTCTCAAGAGTGCCCTTCCAGCCCCAGAGTGCATCTGCAAGAGCAAAGCTCTCTCCGCAGGCAGTGATCTTCTGGTCATCTGTAACTTCACCGATGAGCCTTGCGCCTGTGACAGCAAGTACATCGGAAAGTGCTGCAGCCGGTACCTCTGCGATTATGTCTGCGATGTCATTGGCAAAGAGCTCCTCTGCCTTAATGTCATCAGCAATTCTGATTCCAAGGCCGTTTCCGAATGCCATACGGCTCACTGCAGCTGCAATTCCGTAGCAGTCCTCAGCGTATGCTGATACGATCTTCCCGTCGTTCATAAGGTCTTTGATATGACCATAGAGCTCTTTTACCTTCTCATAGTCGGGAAGGTCATACTCATCCCTTGCGATACTGAACTGAACCAGCTTGTTGCCTGCAACCTTGAGTTCAGGTGTAATTACATCCGAGAGCTTTGCAACGTCCACAGCAAAAGAAACAAGTGTGGGCGGAACATTTATCTCATTAAAGGATCCTGACATGGAATCCTTGCCGCCGATTGATGCGATGCCGAACTTCATCTGAGCTTCATAAGCACCAAGAAGTGCAGTGAAAGGCTGACTCCATCGTGTGGGATCTTCAGTCATTCTCTTGAAGTACTCCTGGAAAGTGAAATGGAGCTTTCTGTAATCTCCGCCACTTGCAACTATTCTTGCAACAGACTCTGTTACCGCATATGCTGCGCCGTGATAAGGGCTCCAGCTTGAGAGATAAGGATCAAAGCCGTAGCTCATCATTGTGACTGTGTCAGTCTTACCTGCAAGAACAGGAAGCTTGGCGATCATAGTCTGGGTCTCTGTGAGCTGGTACTTACCGCCATAAGGCATGAGTACGGAGCCGGCACCGATTGAGGAGTCAAACATCTCAACAAGGCCCTTCTGAGAGCAGACATTGAGGTCAGTCATCTCTGCTATCCATGCCTCTTTTATACTGCCCTTTGAAAGAGCCTTTGCAACCTTGTCGGATGCAACCTTCGACAGGTAGTTATCTTCCCTGGCGGGGATCTCAACCTTGACCGAAGTCTCCTGGTGAGCACCGTTTGTATCAAGGAAGGATCTCTTTATATCAACGATCTTCCTGCCGCGCCAGTTGAGGACAAGCCTCGGCTCCTTAGTTACAACCGCAACCTTGACAGCTTCAAGGTTCTCCTCTGCCGCATAGGCAAGGAACTGATCAACGTCCCCGGGTGCAACAACCACAGCCATTCTCTCCTGTGACTCGGAGATTGCAAGCTCTGTTCCGTCGAGACCTGCGTACTTCTTGGGCACAAGGTCCAGGTTGATATCAAGTCCGGGTGCCAGTTCTCCGATGGCAACAGAAACACCGCCCGCACCAAAGTCGTTACATTTCTTGATAAGTTCACTCACTTCGGGGCGTCTGAATAGCCTCTGAAGCTTCCTCTCGGTGGGAGCATTGCCCTTCTGCACTTCAGCGCCGCAGCTTGTAAGTGACTTGCTGTCATGAGCCTTGGAGGATCCGGTTGCTCCGCCGCAGCCATCTCTTCCCGTTCTTCCACCAAGGAGAATGATGATATCTCCCGGGTCAGCGCTCTCACGTATAACGTGTTCCTGCGGAGCTGCGCCCATAACAGCGCCGATCTCCATTCTCTTGGCAACATATCCGGGGTGATAGATCTCTTTTACATATCCTGTTGCAAGACCAATCTGGTTGCCGTAGGAAGAATAACCCTGCGCAGCGCCCCTTACGAGTTTCTTCTGTGAGAGCTTGCCCTTCATTGTCTCGGACACGGGTACTGTAGGATCTGCGGCACCTGTGACTCTCATTGCCTGATATACATAGCCTCTTCCTGAGAGGGGATCTCTTATGGCTCCGCCCAGGCACGTAGCCGCGCCGCCAAAAGGCTCTATCTCTGTGGGATGGTTGTGGGTCTCATTCTTGAAGAATACCAGCCAGTTCTCTGTTACAGGACCGTTGCCGTAGTCAACTTCCACGGGAACCACAACAGTGCAGGCGTTGTTCTCCTCAGATACTTCCATATCAGTAAGGATTCCGTCTGCCTTGAGTTTCTTCATACCCATGAGTGCTATATCCATGAGGGAGATGAACTTCTCCTTCTTCTTGTCGTCAGTCTTGTAAAGGTCATCTCTTGCAGCGAGATAGTCCTTGTAGGCGCCTTCTATGGGAGCTCTGTAGAAGCCGTCACCGAACTCCACATCCTTAAGTTCTGTTCCGAAAGTGGTGTGGCGGCAGTGGTCAGACCAGTAGGTATCAAGGACCCTTATCTCTGTCATTGTGGGGTCCCTGTGCTCATCAGAGCTGAAGTACTGCTGTATCCACTTAAAATCATTGAAAGTCATGGCAAGGCCAAGAGACTCGTAGAGGTCCTTAAGACTCTTTTCATCCATGTCCTTAAAGCCTTCAAACACTGCCACATCCTCAGGCTCATCATAATCAGTAAGAAGGGTTTCGGGCTTGTCATCCGAAGCAATCCTTGAGTCTACCGGGTTCATTGTGTAGCCCTTGATCTTCTCAACCTCTTCGTCAGATACGTTTCCGATAAGCATATATGTTACAGCTGTCTTGATGACAGGCTGCTCATCACCTTTAATGAATCGAACGCACTGCTCCGCCGAATCAGCCCTCTGGTCAAACTGTCCGGGAAGAGCTTCTATACTGAATACCCTGGCGCCTTCCGGCACGTCAATGTTCTCCCTGTAGAGAATATCAACAGGCGGCTCTGAAAAGACAGTAGTGCAGGCCTTTTCAAACACCTCATCGGATACGTTCTCCACATCATATCTAATGAAGATACGGACATCCTCAACGCTCTTTATCCCAAGATAACCGGAAATCTCAGCCTTGAGCTCACCCGCCTTTACCGCAAAAGGCTTCTTCTTTTCAACATAGACTCTTCTTACTGCACTCATATTTTTCCTCCTTACTTTTGAAAAAAGTGCTTAGGTCATACTTAAGCACTTTTTAAAAATATCAGTTATTTAATTCATCGGGCACTAATCCCTGTAAAACAAACATAAGCTCTTTATCAATCGCCTCTTCTGTCACGCCAATAGTACCTGCGGTGACTTTGAGGCCTTCCACCACGTACATAAGATTGCGGGCGCACCCAAGGGGATCCTCGCAATAGAACTCTTCAGTATCGATTCCGTTCTCGATAAGTTTCTCAACGATTCTCACCGCAGTGTCAAACTGGCGCTTTAAGGGATTGTCCGAAGCGGGCACTTTGCGCATGGAAAAGAACTCATAAGTAGCAATGGTGAGATTGTTCTTTTTCCTGAGTATTTCTTTTTTCTGTTCTTTAAGGAAAAGCGCCAGCATATCACCGGCAGATGCATTGCCATTAATGGCTGCAAGAATTGCTTCTTCGTCGTCCTCAGATACGTCAACGGAGAGCACTTCAAGGAAAAGATCTTCTGTACT
Source organism: uncultured Butyrivibrio sp. (assembly GCA_946546925.1). Lineage (GTDB taxonomy): Bacteria > Bacillota > Clostridia > Lachnospirales > Lachnospiraceae > Butyrivibrio. The sequence goes on along the minus strand of CAMNOS010000053.1, from coordinate 7,434 downwards.
GGAAAAATAGAGATAAAGACCCCCGCGACTAATCTCGCAGGCATCTACGATGTCCTTCATTGTCACATTCTTGAAGCCCTTCTCGGCAAAAACAGCCCTGGCTTTGTCAAGGATGTACTTTCTCTTCTGATTAGACTTCTCTCCCATTAACTCTCCACCCAATTACTTATTTCCAAGCCGGATCAAATGCTTCAGATAAACTCTCTGCCAGTCTCCTGCCCCCAGAACCTTACAAGATCGTCCATCTTCTTGATGACGTTGTACAGAACTCCGTTGCGGACTCCCTCAGCCCACACGGAACCCTTGGTCATACCCGAAAGGATATACTTGGAAAGTATGCCCGCCAGGTCATCCATGTCCCTGATCTGAGCATCCTGGATGAACATGAGCTCATCCTTGGCAGAACTTAAGCGATTCCTGGAATATACATAGACATAATTGCGATCCAGAAGGTTCGTCGTCTGAGCTGCCTTTACAAAAGCCAGCAGATTGGAATCATAAACAGGAAAAGGTATTGACTTAAGTTCACTGTTTGAGTAGCTCTGTGCAACCTCATTGGATGCATTGTCCCTGAGCCAGTTAAGATACGGAACTATCTTGGCAAGTTCCGGCCGATACCTTAAAACGATGTCCTCAACACTGTTTTCATTGACACTTCCGTCATTTTCAAAATTCATTGAAACACTTGTCCTTCCTGGCTTCCTGCCATTTTGCAAGTCAGTATCTGATCAAAATTCTCAGGTCCGAGTTCCAAAACATTATAACAATTACTCTTTGAAAAGTACAGATTATTATGACTGTAAAATTATTATATCCGCAAAGCCCCGGATCTTAATACTTGACACCGAGCTTTGTCAGGTCTTCTATTACCTGTTCCCTGCTCTTAAATACGATGCCCTTCCAGCCAAGCCTTCTGGCTGTCTCAATATTGACGGGCGTGTCATCTATAAATACAGTCTTCTCAGGAATCAGATCATATCGTTCCATGAGGAGCTTGTAAATGGCTTCATCAGGCTTGACCACCTTGTCTCTGTAGCTGAGTATACCGCCGTCAACTTCCTCAAGAAACTTCATTGCATCGGCGCAGCCCTCAACTGCGACCTTACTGAAGTTGGAAAGCACGAGAACCTTGTAACCTGCAGCCTTAAGGCTCCTGATCCAGGGGATGGTCTCATCTCTCTTGGTCACGATATCAGTAAAATCCGCAAAGGCTCTCCTGATCTCAGCCTCTATCTCAGGGTCGTTCTCTACAAACAGGCCTATGATCTCTTCTGTTGTGAGGACACCTCTGTCAAGTTCAACCCAGTCGCTGCTGTCAACTGTCGCTTTTGCAATACGGTCTATCATCCTGTCTTCAAATCCAAGCTTTACAAGCTTCTCTCTCCAGGAGAAATCCACCAGAACATTTCCTATATCAAAGACAACAGTGTTGATCTCTCCGTCATGGATAACATTGCCGAACCTGTCATGTCTTTTGTTGCTGCTCATGGGATCGAGGGATGCGATCGTATGCCTTCCTGTGAGCGCCCCGATCGACCAGATGAGGAGCCAGAGAAGAATGGGCACTGCTATAGTCGCTGCGACACAGCCTATAAATACGTTGTAAGTCTCGGGTGAACCGGTGAGCGCCTCAAACAGCAGAAACAGGTACATTCCCACCAGGATCACAATTCCGCACCAGGCAAGGATGCGCTTGTACATGGGAGTCTTTTCTTTATTATCAGTCATTTCTTTTATCTCCGATCATTGTTCATTCTGAAAAAATCACTGCATATAATAACCTATTTGTTCAAAATGAGCAAATGCAGCATTACTTCTATTAGAAAATGCTACGAAAATGATTTACTGCGTTCATCTATCGGTTTTCCCGTCAGAATTAATCTCTTTTCTCTCATCCGCAGCATATATAGCCTTCAATATGATCGGCGTAAGAATTGAGCTCAGTATTATCAGAAGGATCACGGCAGTGAAATATCTGCTGTCGACGATCTCAGCCTTGAGGCCTCTCTGCGCCACAATAAGCGCAACCTCTCCACGGGTCATCATGCCGACACCGATCTTAAGTGAATCGGAAGTGCTGTACTTAAGAAGTTTTGCTACAACACCGCACCCTATAACCTTACCGAGAAGTCCGACTGCAACAAATGCTGCTGAGAACGCAAGAATTGTCAGGTCCACAGTCCTTAGGTTTGTCTGAAGCCCGACGCTTGCAAAGAACACCGGGCCAAAGATCATGTAAGAATTGATATCCATCTTTCTGTCGATGTACTGTGAGTCGTCAAGGGAACTTAAGATTATTCCGGCAACGTATGCTCCGGTGATATCAGCCACTCCAAAGTACCTGTCAGCGACATAGGCCAGTGCAAATGCAAGGGCCAGTCCCAATATAGGGATCCTTCTGGTGTGGGGCCATTTGTTATCCGCCTTTGACATCACCTTGAAAATTGCAAAACCGACAACGACAGAAAGTGCAAAGAAAGCTACTGTCTTAAAGCACACGGCAAGCAGGTTGGCATTGGGGTCCTTGAGTCCGAGAACGGCCGTAAGAACAACAATTCCAATCACGTCATCTATTATCGCGGCACTCATAATGGTGGTCCCCACGTCTGTGGAGATCTTACCCAGTTCCTTGAGTACCTGAACCGTTATGCTCACGGAAGTAGCTGTGAGAATAGTTCCTATGAAAAGAGCTTTTGTAAACTGCGCAGATCCCGGAGAAGCAAATCCATAAAAAGCCATATAGAGGACCGCTCCCAGAACAAGCGGGGTTGCGACACCGGCGCAGGCAAGCACAGTAGCCTTTACGCCGGATTTCCTGAGCTTATCTATATCTGTCTCAAGACCTGCGCTGAACATCAGCAGTATCACACCGATTTCTGCCATTCCCGACAGGAAATCACCGGCCTGTACCAGGTTTAAAAGTGTAGGTCCTATGAGAAGACCCGCGATGATCTCACCTGCAACCTGCGGTGCATGAAGCCTTCTGGCAATCAGGCCAAAGAACTTGGCGCTTACTATTATAATTACAAGATCTCTTAATATCTGAATCGTATCCATTCCTTTACCTCCTTATGATGCTAAGGAATGAGTATGCGCCTTTTTTTTTAATAAATCAAGAAATAATTGTCATCACGAAAGTGTTACAGACCCATGATTTCCCCGTAGATCATCACAGCATTCCTCACGCACTCTTCGCATGGACATAAGGGTCTGCCGTCGGTTACGGTCTTGAGATCCTTGCACTTTATTGAACCACACCTTCTGTTAAACTCTTCCTGGATCTGCCTTGTCTTACCCAGTGTTCCCTTTCCTTCAGTCTTAAGTCCTGCGATCATACCTGCGCCGATGAGTGCTCCGCAGGTTGCCTCAAGATTGCCCATCCCGGCACAGAACCCTGCAGATATCTGGCACAGCTGATCCTGAGACAGATTCGTCTCGTCTGCAAGTGCCGCTGTCACAGACTGCGCACAGTTGTACATCCCGGAAGTCTTCATTTCTACTGCTTTTTCTGCTCTTTCATTAAGTGTCATATCTTTTAATTTCCTTTCTTTGACTTGATCCTGCATATGCCCTGGGTCATCGTCCCCATAGGACAGAATGTGCACCAGGTTCTCTCCTTGTACAGTGCCATAACTATAAGCCCGATAAGTGTCGAGGTGAGCATCAGACTGTAAAAACCAAATCCGAACTGAGCCACCCAGTCGGGGAATACACTTCCATTATAAGCCCATTTCCACGGAACCCTGAAGGTCCAGAAAAGTTTTATTGCCTTGCGAAGTGATCCCGCACCCGAGAATACCAGATATGTCTGGAAGATCATGGTTCCGAACATTGTCATGAAAAATGTAAGAAACCCATATCTGAACCACGTGGAAGAGAGCCACTTCGGAGCAGGCTTTCTCCTTGAACACTTGAGGTTCCTTCCAAGCACCCAGAAGAGCTGCCCTCTTCCGCACATGTGATTGCAGAACCACTTGTTCCCTCCCGCAATGGCAAAAATAAGAGGAAGAATGAAATCTATCATCCCAAGCCACGCAAAGAGGATATTAAAAAATCCCAGCGCAAAATAAACTATTGTCCATATCCAAAGATAATCATACCAGTGCTTTTTCTTACCTGCTGCCATCCTGCACCTCCATAACCCTTATCGTTCCCGCAGGACAGGCCTTCTCACACAGCCCGCATCCCACACATTTACTCTCATCAACCACTGCGTAGCAGCCCTTAAAAATGCTGATGGCTTCACGAGGACACGTCAGCGCACAGACGCCGCAGGCGACGCATCTCTTTGTATCATTAGATGCCCTTCTCATTTACAATCTCCTTTTCCTTTTTAACTGTGATTCATACTTGCATTTGTTCGCCAATGACATTATTGTATTAGGTATAAAAAATATATCAAGTACGCAGTTAATATGTACTTAGTAAGGAAAATGATACCATGAGCAAACAAGCCAAAAAAGAGCCCTTATGCAACTCAATCGCGGGAGAAGGATGCGGACTGAAAAAAGTAATAGACATAGTAGGTGGAAAATGGAAGATCATGATCCTCTGTGTCATCGATAACAATGAGGTTGTGAGATACGGAGAGCTGAACCGCTCCATCCATGGAATAACCAATACCATGCTGGCCAATTCCCTAAAGGAACTGGAAAACGATGGCCTGGTTGAGAGGAAGATGTATGACGAGATGCCCGTCAGGGTTGAGTACAACCTGACCGAAAAAGCAAAAACCCTCATCCCGATCCTTCTTGAACTGAAGAAGTGGGGTGAGGATAATCTGTAGAACCTGTATCTGCTAACGTTTTGCTTCATCAGTCCTCGCCAACAAGATGCACGGTTGTGAACTCGTGGCCGGTGGCAGGAAGGAACTTGTGTATCACGTCAGAAGTCTTCATCTTAAGGCTCGATGTGCATACACAGGGGTGACACCCAATATAGTCACTTCCAAGCACATCTTCATCTATAAGGAGCTTGACAGCGTGTTCTTTGTCGTTCATAAGTCCCATGACGCTGACTGCCCCCGGCTCTATATCCAGATATCTGAGCATATCCTGAGGTTCGGCAAAAGAGAGTCTGGCAGAATTTATCTGTGATGACAGCTCTTTTGTCTTGAACTTCTTGTCGCCCGGCATCATGAGCAGATAAAAGTTTGTCTTCTGCCTGTTACAGAGAAAGAGGTTCTTGCACATCACCACTTCAAGCACAGCATCTATCGCGTTGCAGGCCTCCATATTATCGGCAGGCTCATGATCCGTCCTCGTATACTCTATCCCGAGCTCATCGAGATAATCATATGTCCTTACTTCCCTCGCAAGTCTCCCCTCTGTATTTTCTGGTCTTCCGCTAAACAGCTCCATTGTGTCAGCTCTCCTTAACTTATGATAATTTAGAAGTCATATCGTTTGATTTCACAGTTCTTTATTCCGATGGATGAAAACTCCTCATTGTCCATCTCCCTGAAATAGGACTCTATGATCCTGACAAGGCCGTTGTGTGCAACAAGTATGTATTCCTTATCCCCCTCTCTGATATCATCAAGAAGTCCATAAATCCGGTGCGCAGTCTGCAGCATCGATTCTCCGCTCCCAAATCGGCTTGCCAGGTCTTTCTTGGCTTCATGGAACTTTGCACCGTCCCTTGGCGTCGATTCATATATTCCAAAGTTCTGCTCGATAAGCCTTGGCTCTATCTCCATCGGAATACCTGTCACTTCGGAAATGTGCCTTGCAGTCTCGGACGCCCGCACCAGAGGCGAAGATAAAATCTTATCGGCCCTAAGATTCATCTCAAGGATCATCCTGCCGGTATCTACAGCCTGCTCATGTCCCTTGGGCGTAAGCTCGATGTCTGTCGCGCCGCATATTTTGTTCTCTACATTCCACACGGTCTCGCCGTGCCTTATAAAGTAAAAGTGATCCATAGAACATTTCCTTCTGTTTGAACTATCCGAAAATTTCGGATAGTTGACTCCTTAGTCAATTCTCCATCATCATATATTTTCTGAATATGATCATTTATTGTCCTTACATCCACTTCATACAGCGAAGCCAGTGTTAGTAATGATCCTGTTTGATTGTTAAGTTTCGCGACTACAACAATACTACTATTAGGACTTACTTTCTACTGCCTTTTTGATAAAAAGAAAATCACTGCACACAGCCTAGGCAGGCCATCGCGCAACGATTTTGTTCAATATCTTTAAGTTTCATATCATCCCTACAAATCTTTCCATTTGTCATTGACTCGCGAATATATGTTCGATATAATCATCTTTGGTGCTACCAGTAATCACGGTAGGCGGTTAGTCCTTCAAGCGGAGGACTGTGACCTCTGTTTATCATAGATATCTCTTTGAGAAATCTTTGTTGGAGGTACTTGCTTATGCTCACCATCAGTGACCTTATCGCAGTGCTTGCACTGTGTGCGACTTTCTTTAGTCTTGGTTACATGTTTGGCAAGCATGATTCCAAGACACAAAAATAACCGCCCATTATCCTGCCAGACTGAGCGGTTATTTTTAATAATTGCTAATTTGAAACAGGGCTAACCGTCTACCGGTAGCACCTTTAATTAATATAATACTACCATTACCGCTCTTTATCGTCAAACATATATTCAATTTTGATATGACTCGTCATCTCGACAAATCTCCCTTTGTATCTTCGTTACCAAGTTCAAGCTGATCAATACCATCAACTATCTCAGTAAGCATGGCAGCTGTAGGAATCTTAAAGATAGCATCTCCCATGTACTTGGAATATGCTGAATCCTCGTCCTGATGAAGATTCTTGATAAACGGAAACACGCCATTAAGAACCAGATCATACATCTCGTCTGCAGAACCAAGATTCTTAAACTTACTCAATCTATACTTCTGACAATCTCCAGGGAACATAGGCTCAAACGGAACGCCAAGGAAATTAGCTTCATTTTCCTTAGTAGTTTCAGCATCATCAAGCTGCTTGATGAAAAGCAGATATGTAAACTGCTCTATAACGTCCAGTGGATTGGTGATGCCACCGGTCCAGAACGTTTCCCAGATCTTATCAATCCTGTTTTTCAATTCTCCTGTAATCATGCTGTATCCATACCTCTTCCTTCAATAATTCCATCATGTTTCTAATTATATCATTCCGGCGCTGCTCTTTGTTATCAAATGAAACATAATCCTCAGCAGACGCATTTAGTACCGTTTTTCAGGAAACCCGGCTTTTTTAAGAATTTCGCCATGTAATCTGACTGTGTTTTAGTACTTTTTATATGAAAACATGGGATTTTTAAGAATTTCACTGTGTTTTCCAATGATAACGCATGCTATTTTAGTACTTTTTTTCAGAAACGGCCCTCTGTTAAGAATCACGCCAAAATCATTACCTCAGGATGATCTCAGGATCATAAATAAGGGTGACCACAGGATGACGCCCTGCCCCA
>CAMNOS010000052.1 GCA_946546925.1 uncultured Butyrivibrio sp. | reverse complement strand
ATCTCATCCAGATTAATCTCTATCTCAATATGATCATCTGGCTTTTGTTGGGACAGAAGAACAACAGTCTCAACGTGGTTCGTCCAGGGGAACTGGTCTACAGCGACGCCTCGTGTCATGACATAGCCGTTCTCCTGGAGCATCTCCAGGTCGCGGGCAAGGGATGTGGGCTTGCAGGATACGTAGATCATATACCGCACGCCGTAGCTGATTATCTTCTGAAGAGCTCTGGGGTTGATCCCATCGCGGGGCGGGTCGAGGATTATGAGATCGGGCTTGTCCTCAATCTCATCCAGGACCTTGAGTACGTCACCTGCGATGAATTCACAGTTCTCAAGGCGATTGAGGCGTGCATTCTCTCTGGCGGCTTCAACGGCCTCCTCGACAATCTCAACGCCTATGACCTTGGTTGCAACAGGGGCAAGGAGCTGAGCAATGGTACCTGTTCCTGAATAGAGATCGTAGATGATCTCGTCCTGTTTGATCTTCTTCTGGTCGTAGAGGCTCTTGATGTAGCCGCGGACTGTCTGGTACAGCACCTCAGCGCTGAGGCTGTTGGTCTGGAAGAAAGAAAATGGTGTTATCCTGAACTTAAGTCCCAGAAGATACTCATAGAAGTAGTCCTGACCGTAGAGGATCTCGGTTCCCTCGTCGATGACAGCATCCGCAAGGGCGTCATTTCTGGTGTGGAGTATTCCTGTTATCCTGCCGGACAGGTCAAGTGAGAGCAGCATATCCTTGAAAGGAGTAAGATCGTGCTCCTCCTGAGTGGTCGTAATAAGGTCTATCAGAATGTCCCCGGTCCTTACTGCCTTGCGGACAAGAAGGTGCCGCAGGTAACCAACCTGTTTCATTCTGTGATAGAAAGTGATCTCTTTTCTCTCATACATCGGGGAAAAGAAATCAAGAGTGGCCGACAGGATCGTCTTGTAATCATCGTCCATTATCCTGCAGCCGCTCACGGAGACGATATCATAAAAACTGCCCCTTTTGTGCATACCAAGACAAAGGGGGCCTCCCATCACCTCATCTCCGAAGGTGAATTCCATCTTATTTCTGTACGCAAACTTCACCGGGCTGGTCTTGATACCTTCCCAGGTAAATCTCGCATCCTGCCTGTCCATCGCGGGCTTTATGAGCGTCTTGACCTGCTGCTCCTTAAGCCCCAGTTCCTTGACGTAAGGCATGGTCAGGTAGCTGCATCCTCCGCACTTTCCAAAGTGTATGCAGGGGCTCTCATGGGCATCCTTGGCGTCCTCGATTACTTCAATGAGCCTTCCTTCTGCCCTGTCCTTCCTGACTTTCTGAACTATGACAGACACTTTCTGATCAGGAAGGACGCCCTTTACAACGACCTTCCCCTCACTTGTTTCAACTATTCCTTTATTTGGGAATTCGACTTTTTTGACAATTCCCTGAACAATGTCTTTTTTCTTCACAATAATTATCAGCCTTCTTTGATGAAGTCCTCGTCCTCAAAGTCATCCTCGAAATCGTCGAAGTCATCATCATAATAATCATCTTCAAACGCCGGTGTCATGTAACGGTAAACAAGGTAAGCAATGATTGCCACTGCTGAGATAGCACCCAGAACCGCAAGCACCCAGAGGATCACGTTGGAAGCTTTCTTGGCACTTGCTGCCTCTCTCTTGTCTAAGATATCGTTGATCCGTGTCATCTCGATTAAGTCGTCAATTTTGGATTTTACTTCCATAATGTAACCCCTCCTGTTAGAAAAATTTGATACCTCTATTATACCATAATTGCATGTCTCTTCATCGGAATTTCGTCACAGCTTCTGCAGCTTGGCAAAGGCAGCATACATGATCTTCTGACCGCAGTCATCAAACTGTACTGTGACTTTGTAATCGCGATCGCCCTCTTCAAGAGCCGTGACTTTGCCTTTCCCGTACTTGATGTGGGAAACCCTGTCCCCGACAACATAGTCCGGCTTTGTTATCTTCATGGGCATTCCCTTTGAAATCCCGGCAAGAGAACCCTTGGCGTGTGTTGCGCCGGCCCCGGCTATATAAGGCTTATCAGGCGGAACTGCTCTGGGCTTAGATACCTTGGGCTTTGGAGTTGCCTTTATCCTGTATGTGCTTGCCAGAGGTGACTTTAGGGAACTCGAAGAGGATTTCTTACCGATACTCTTTGAAAGTCCTTTTGCAATCGAAGTCCTGATTCCTGAATGAGCGCCTTCATCCTCATCAAAAACATCATCAAAACCACCGGCCTTAGCTCCAAACTCCTCTACTCCATCATACTCATCAATGGTCTCTCCACCGTCATAGAGGAAGGAAGCCGCAGTGACGGGTCTCTCCTTGTCCAGCATCTGAGAAGGTATCTCAAGGACAAAGCGGCTCAGGCGGTTGTACTGGGTCTCTCCTCTTACCATCCTGCGCCTTGCAGCAGTCAGGGTGAGGTTTCTCTTGGCCCTCGTAATGCCCACGTAAGCAAGTCTTCTCTCCTCCTCGATCCCCTCAGGATCCGAGTCCTCATTCTGAAGCGTCATGTAACTTGGAAAAACGCCCTCCTCCATGCCTGCCAGATAGACGTTCTCAAATTCCAGACCCTTGGCACTGTGAAGAGTCATAAGAAGAACCTTCTCGCTCTCATCATCGACCCTGTCGATATCTGATACAAGCGCAACTTCCTCCAGAAATCCGGAAAGAGTCGGCTGCTCAATCTCTGCATTGTCCTCGTAGGCAGCGATGCCCGAAATAAGTTCGTCGACGTTCTGAGCCCTGTCATTGTCGCCGCTGCCTTCATCGTCATCGTCAAGGGTCCTTAAGTACTCCATGTACCCCGTCTCTATGATGACATCCTTTAAAAGCTCCTCCAGGGACATTGTCTTTTGCTTAGCCCTGAAGGACTTTATCAGTTCAACAAAATCCTTGAGCTTTGCGGCGCTTCTTGCAACAGCAACTATCTGGTCCACCTCGCAGAGAGCCTCAAAAAAGCCAATCTGTCTCTCATTGGCATAGCTCTGCACATGGTCTACCGTGGTAAGTCCGATTCCTCTCTTGGGGACGTTTATAATTCTCTTGACTGATATGTCATCAAGTCCCGAGTCGATGGTCTTAAGATACGCAAGCAGGTCCTTTATCTCACGCCTTGCATAGAAGTTGGTGCCTCCCACAATATCATAGGGGATCCCCTCATATCTGAACCTCTCCTCAAGAACTCTTGACTGGGCATTGGTCCTGTAAAGAACTGCCGTATCATCATAAGAGAGCTTGCCGTTTCGCTTGAGCTTAACGATCTCCCCGGCTATGAACTCAGCTTCATCCTGGGCACTGTCGAACTGTCTTAAGTGAACCTTGTCGCCGTCCTTGACTTCTGTCCAGAGAGCCTTGTCTTTTCTTCCAAAGTTGTTGGTGATGACTGCGTTGGCTGCATCAAGTATCTGCTGGGTTGAGCGGTAGTTCTGCTCAAGTTTGATAACGGTCGCATCGCTGTACACAGACTCAAAATCCAGGATGTTCCTTATGTTGGCACCCCTGAATCTGTAGATACTCTGATCGTCATCACCCACTACGCACAGATTCCTGTACTTATCCGCTAGGAGCCTTATCAGCTCAAACTGTGCCGTGTTGGTGTCCTGATACTCATCCACCATTATGTATTTAAACCTGTCCTGGTAGTATTCCAGCACATCGCTGTTCTTTTTAAACAGCTCCACGGTCTTCATGATAAGATCGTCAAAATCAAAGGCGTTGTTCTTCTTAAGAGCATTCTCATACTCTGTGTAGGCCTTGGATATCTTGGTCTTAATGTAGTCACCGCCCGCAGATGCAGCATACTCTGCCTCATCCACCAAATTGTCCTTACAGCGGGATATCGTGGTCATGATCTGTCTGACCTTGAGCTGAGTTGTCTCAAGCTGATATCTCTTGCATATATCCTTCATCAGTGACTTGGAATCATCCGTATCATAGATGGTGAAATTGGTGCCGTACCCGATCTTGTCGGCAAATCTCCTCAGTATCCTTGCGCAGCTTGAGTGAAAAGTGGATACCCAGATGCTCTCCGCACCAAATCCCACAATCTTATCCACTCTTTCTCTCATCTCCCCTGCTGCCTTGTTGGTAAAGGTTATCGCCATGATATTCCAGGGGTTGACTCCGCATTCATCTATAAGATACGCAACCCTGTGGGTCAGGACTCTTGTCTTGCCGGAGCCCGCCCCCGCGAGGATAAGGACAGGTCCGTCAGTCTGCAGGACCGCCTTCTTTTGCTGCGCATTCAGTGTGTCATATATTCCCATAAATCTATTCCTTGTTTTTGTTCTTTTTGTCTGCCTTCTTCCTGTTCTTTTCCATGCCATCCGCGATGTTGTCTATGATCTTCTCGATGAGAAGCTTTTTGACATAGACATCGTAGGACAAAAGAGTTACGAAGGAGAACATCTGCATTTTCTTCTCTTCTTCGGCTGACAGACCGGCTTCTTCAAAGGTCTTAACAGACCTCTCATACTTCTTTCTGATATCCTCTATGACGGGCTCAAGCTCATCCTTCTGAAGCTCATAGCACACGTCGTAAATATCTTCTATGGAAGGGCTCGCATCCTCAGCTCCAAACCTCTCCTTGAGCGGCTCAAGAATGGTCTGGATGTCGCTTATTGTCATGATATTTTTGTAGTAATAAATGAACAAAAGAATTATCAGATGTTCCTTGGAGTATTTCTTTTTCTGAGGCGGCGGAAGAAGATCGTTTTTGGCATAATTGTTAATCATTGTCTTTGTCAGGATTTTGTCCGTCTCAGGATAGCGCGTGGTCTTTTTGAGCCTCTCGCTCATGAAGCTTGTCAGCTGATCCATGTACAGATCTATACCCGGAATCTCGTCCGATGATATTGTGTCGATCCTGCGAAGTGATGCAATTATGCTGTTGAGCAGATCGTCGTTGTCGATAGTCATCTCTTACCCTCTTTTTGTTTCCTGAGCCATTTTGCGCATTTCCTTGGCGTTGGTAATAGCCGCATCCGTGATTTCTTCCCCACCAAGGAGCCTTGAAAGCTCTCTGACAGATTTCTCCTCATCAAGCTCATATATCCTTGTCTCGGTCCTTCCGTCTGTAAGTCCCTTCTCGATCATGAAGTGGCTGTCAGCCATTGCGGCAATCTGCGGAAGATGCGTGATGCAGATTATCTGGTGATCCCTTGAAAGCTCTCCCAGCTTCTCAGACACTTTCCATGCGGTCTTACCGCTTATTCCCGCATCTATCTCATCAAATATCAGTGTGCTGATGTCTCCCTTATCTGCCACCACTGTCTTGAGCGCCAGCATTATCCTTGAGAGCTCACCGCCGCTTGCTATCTGGTCAAGAGGACGAAGATCCTCGCCGGGATTGGTGGATATCATGAATTCCACATCGTCATATCCCTTCTCGGTCATCTCTTCCTCATTCTGTCTTACATCAATTTCAAACTTAACATCAAGGAAATTGAGATCTACGAGGGCTTTCTTAAGCTTTTTGGCCAGCTCCCCCGCAGCCTTTTTCCTGATGGAAGATATCTTTTCACATATCAAAAGAGCTTTCGACCTGCTCTCATCGAGGTCCTTTTGAAGCTTTTGTCTGTGGGCATCAAGATCCGTCAGAACTTCAAGTCGCTCCTGTTTCTCATTAAGAGCCTTGATGACAAGAAGAAGGCTCTGCCCGTACTTATCCTTGAGGTGATTTATGACGTTGAGCCTGTCCTCAACCTCCCTGAAAGTACCTTCATCAAACTCCAGGTCCTTGAGATATCCGGATATCCCGTGATTGAAATCATTTAAAAGATTCTCCACATCGCTCAGCTGCGTGAGCAGATTTTCAAGCTCACTGTCATAGCCTGTGACAGAGGACAGTTCCCTCACTGCCCTTCCTATCATATCCATGGCGCTCTCCGAATCCTCTCCGTAACCGGTAAGAAGAGACGCTGTATTAACCGCCTCAGATATCTTCCTGCTGTTGACCATCCTCCTGTATGCGGTCTCGAGTTCTTCGTCCTCTCCCGGAGTGATCTGAGCATCCGTGATCTCAGTAACTTCAAATTCAAGAAGCTCTTTTTCCCTGAGCCTTGCGCTCTCATCCATATCGGAATCTGCCAGCTCCTTTTCAAGAGCCCTCATTTTCTGATACTCATTTTTGAGCTCAGCAAAAAGAGATCCAACCTTATCAAGGCAGTATCCGTCCAGTATTTCCATATGCTTTTTCTTGTGGAGAAGCTCCTGATGGTCATTCTGACCGTGGATGTTGATAAGGATATTGGATATATCCTTGAGCTGCCTGATAGACACGCTCTCACCACCGACTTTGGATACGCTCCTGCCCTGCATGATCTTTCTCTGCAGGACAAGTGTCCCGTCTTCTTCTACGGGGATATCCATGTCTAGAAGCTGTTTTTTCTTATCTTCACTGTCCACACCGAAGGTGAGCTCAACAAGAGCATAGTCCTCCCCTGTGCGGATAAGAGATGAATCTGCCTTTCCTCCCAAAGCCAGATTAACTGATCCGATGACGACTGACTTACCTGCGCCGGTCTCACCGGTCAGTATATTCAGGCCTTTCGTAAACTCAATCTCCTGCTCCTTGATAAGAGCGAGATTCTTAACGTGTAAGCTGTATAACATATTACCTCTCTCATCTTTCTAAAAATGAGAACCCCATCCAAAACTATATCTGCAGACAGATGAATTTATCCTCTGTCGAGCATACTCTGAAATTCAGCTATGAGTTCCTGACCCTCTTCCACAGACTTAACTGCCACAAAAATTGTATCATCCCCTGCGATACATCCCACAACCTGTGAAAGTTCGAGTGCGTCAATGGCTGCTGCGAGAGCCATGGCCATTCCTGACACCGTCCTTACCACAATAATGTTCTGCGCAAGATCCACGCTCACAAATCCGGCCTTTAGCACGTTGACATATTTGTCGTGCATAACCTCGGGATCTGCTGTTGTATAGACATACTTCTGTCGGCCGTCCTCAATGACCTGCTTGGTCAGCTTCATCTGTCTGATGTCCCTTGAAACCGTAGCCTGGGTCACATCGTAGCCTGCTTCCTTAAGAAGGCTTGCCAGCTGCTCCTGCGTCTCTACAACGTGATTGTTGATGATCTCAATAATTTTGTCGTGCCTGTTCTTTTTCGTGATAATCGCCTCTTTTCATTTCTATTTTTCAAATTTCTTACTGATCATTTCAAGAAAGCTGACCCTGCCGAGCCTTATTATCTTTGTGGTCTTCTTACTCATCTTGATCTCAATCTTGTCACCTGAGTTGAGAAGGATAGTCCCGCTTCCGTCAAATGATGCGATGGCCTGCATGCTCTGGCCGTCCCTTCCGTTGAGGAGTTCCAATGTGATCACCTTTTCCGGTGAAAAGAGAAGGCTCCTGGAATTAAGCGTGTGCGGGCATATCGGAGTCACAAGGATCATCTGGGCAGATGGCTCTATGATAGGGCCGCCCGCCGACATGTTGTAACCTGTGGACCCTGTGGGCGTTGCAACCACCAGGCCGTCAGCGTAATAGCTGCACAAAAACTGGCCATCGATAAAAATGTTGTAACCGATAGTGGAGATCCCCTGGTATCTGGTTAGAATGATGTCATTGAGGGAGTAGTCTTTTTTACCCTCAACTTCAAGGCTTCCCCTGAGCATCATCCTCTCCTCGATCTCATACCGGCCATCCAGGATCTTCTGCAGAGCATCGTCGATGTCTTCCACTTCAACCTCGGTCAGGTACCCCATCTGTCCAAGATTGACGCCGATTATCGGGATGTCCATATAGGCAATGCTCCTGGCCGCCTGAAGAAGGGTTCCGTCGCCCCCAAGGACGATGCACAGATCCGTGTCCTCAGGTATTACACTGAGATGATTTCTCTTTACAAGAAGAGGATCCTCTTCTGTCCTCTCCCTGGCTATGACACAGGTCTTTCCCCTCTCTTCCAGAAATGCCTTGATATGATTTGTATGATCAAGATTTTTGTCCTTCTTGAGGTTAGTAACTATACAGAATTTGTCCATAACAGTGCCTCAATATACTGTCTTCATCCCCCACATGAAACTACAATATCTTTGTGAGATTACCGTGTGCATCATTTACTACATCTTCTATAAGCTTATCCATCTCCGGAATATGGGATATTCCGCTTTTATCACTTACTTTTTCTTTCAAAAGAGCTTCTGCATCAGCTTCCGTAAGCTCCGAAACTTCGGCATTTCGGGCCTCTTCCTTTCTGATGTGGATGAGAAACTCAACGTTTCCTTCCGGCCCTTTTATCGGAGAATAGTCAAGGTGAAGGACTTCAAATCCCGTTATCCCCGTCAGGTCTACGATCTTGTGAATGACTTCACGGTGTATCGAAGCTTCTCTTACAACTCCCTTTTTGCCAACCTTGTCCTTGCCGGCCTCGAACTGAGGCTTAATGAGACATACCATCTCACCGCCGTCCCGAAGGAGCTTCCTTGCAGGGATCAGTATCTTGGACAGCGAGATAAAAGAGACATCGCAGGATGCAAAATCCAGGTCATCCGAAATGTCATCCCTTACCATATATCTGAAGTTGGTCTTCTCCATGCAGACAACTCTCTCATCACTTCTGAGCTTCCAGTCAAGCTGGCCGTATCCCACATCCACAGAGTAGACCTTAACAGCTCCGTGCTGCAGCATACAGTCGGTAAAACCGCCGGTTGAAGCTCCTATGTCCATGCACACAAGGCCCGATAAGTCAAGTCCGAACCTGTCCACGGCCTTCTGCAGCTTGAGGCCTCCCCTTGACACAAATGGAAGTGCATCGCCTTTTACCTGTATATCTCTGATGGAAGACAGGTCAAATGTTGTTCCCGGCTTATCCTCACGCTCTCCGTTCACGAAGACATTGCCCTCCATGATAAGGACCTTTGCCTTCTCCCTCGAGGACGCCAATCCCCTTGAAAACAGAATGACGTCAAGCCTCTCTTTTTCTTTAGCCATAAATATTACCTGTGTATTTCTCTGATAATCCTGTCTGCGATAGACTTCGCATCAATCCCAAGCTCCTGCCTAAGTCTGTCCACACTTCCGTGAGTCACAAACTTATCAGGGATCGCTATGGTCATGACACCTGCATCAAGCCTGCTGTCATCAATAAAAGCCCTGACCTTCTCACCGTAGCCTCCGCTCTCCACATTTTCTTCCATGGTGACGAAAAGCCTGTGACTGTCCGCAGCATTCTTAATATAATCTGTATCAATGGGCTTTACAAATCTGGCGTTCACAAGTGAACACTTAAGCCCCTTTTCTTTGAGGATATCTCTTACTTCTTCTCCAATCCTGACCATACATCCGACCGCAAGAAGACAGATGTCCTTCTCCTCATATATCGGCTCACATTTGCCCATCTCTATAGGAGCCCTGAACTGTTTGAGTCCGTCGTAGGCATTGCCGCGAGGGTATCTCACCGCAATGGGGCCGTTAAATCCCACTGCAAACTTGAGCATGTCCGACAGCTCCCATTTGTTCTTGGGGGCGCATATGTGCATGTTGGGCATCGATGAGAGATATGACAGATCAAAGATTCCCTGATGGGTCTCACCGTCACTTCCAACAAGCCCTGCCCTGTCAACCGCAAATACTACCGGCAGGTTCTGAAGGCACACGTCCTCAAGTATCTGATCATAAGCTCTCTGAAGAAATGAGGAATAGACCGCAAATACCGGCTTGTAACCACCAAGCGCAAGTCCGGCAGCAAAGCTCACCGCATGCTCCTCAGCAATTCCGGCGTCCACAAACCTGTCCGGATACATGTTCCTGAATCTCTTAAGTCCTGTTCCGTCAGCCATGGCTGCAGTTATGGCAACCACCTTGTCATTTCTCGCACCGAGCTTGCACATAACCGTTGAAAAGATATCCTGGTAGTTGGCAGTAGATCTCGGATTGCGCGGAAGACCGTTCTCTATGATAAAGGGCTCCGTTCCGTGGAAACGAGCCGGATGCCTTTCAGCCGGCTCATATCCCTTGCCCTTCTTGGTCACAACATGGATCATGACTGCCTTCTTGACCTTGCGCGCCTCCTTGATGACTCTGACAAGGCCCGCTGTGTCATGTCCGTCCACAGGACCAAGATATGTTATACCAAGATTCTCAAATACCATGCCCGGAACGAAGAGCTGTTTAAAACTGTTCTTGGCACGTCTTATTGAATCAACGACTTTGGTATTACTCCTAAGCTGTGCGTACACATCCTCCTTGAGGTTAAGGTAACCCTGAGCTGTGCGGACACTGTCAAGGTACTTGCCCATGCCGCCGACGCTCTCGGAGATAGACATCTCATTGTCATTGAGTATTATGATGAAGTTCGTCTCAAGCTTGGAAAGGTTGTTCATCGCTTCATAGGCAAGACCGCCTGTAAGTGAACCATCGCCAATGACCGATACCACTGCGTAGTCATCGCCGCACAGATCTCTTGCCTTTACCATTCCAAGTCCCGCCGATATGGAAGTTGAGCTGTGTCCCGTGTCAAAGCTGTCTGCGGGAGATTCGCACCTCTTGGGGAATCCGCTCATGCCTCCGAACTGGCGAAGCGAATCGAAACCTGACTTTCTGCCGGTCAGAAGCTTGTGTGTATATGACTGATGTCCCACATCCCATATGATCCTGTCCTTTGGAAGGTCAAGTGCAATGTGAAGAGCCATGGTGAGCTCAACAGCTCCCAGATTGGAAGCAAGATGTCCACCCGTATGTGAAATCTTTTCTATGAGGAACTCGCGTATCTCTTTTGCAAGCTTCCCATAGTCGGACTGTGGTATTTTCTTAATATCGCCGGTTACGTTTATCTGATCAAGAAGCATTTTTGCTACTCCCAAAAGTCATTATTTGTTGCGGTATATAAGATACTCAAATAGCCTTCCCAGGAAACTGTCTCTGCAGCCAAGTTCCTCCAGGATCAAAAGAGCTTCATCAGACAGCTCTTTTACCTTCCTTTTGGCCTCATCCATGCCATAGAGACTAACGTAGGTGCTCTTTCCGTTTCTTATGTCAGAGCCCACTGGCTTACCCAGCTGCTCTTCATTGCCTTCTATATCAAGGATGTCGTCCTGAATCTGAAAAGCCACTCCAACGTTGCTCCCGGCCCTCTCAAGCTTTTTCACATCGGCCTCAGAGGCACCGCCAAGTATGGCGCCTATCATAAGGCTGCTCTCTATAAGAGCCCCTGTCTTGTTCTCATCTATGTATGAGAGAACATCCCTGGCATAATCATCGCTCTCATAGGGCGAGTTCTCGGATACGATATCCGCACACTGTCCGCCAACCATTCCGTATATTCCGGCTTTGCGAGACAGTACCGAGAGCGCTGCCATATATCTGTCAGGAGTCTCACCGTCGTATGCCGGAAGCTCCCTGCCTTTAACTGCGCCTCTGATGGCCGTCTCAAATGCAAGATTTAAAAGACCGTCTCCCGCGAGGGTCGCCATTCCGGCGCCGTATACCACGTGTGTTGTCTTCCTTCCTCTTCTGTACTCGTCGTTGTCCATGGCGGGCAGATCATCGTGTACAAGGGAATATGTGTGTATCATCTCCATAGCTGCCATGAAGGGATAGATCGTTACAGCTAAGGAGTCTTCGCCGGCAAATATCCTGAAACTCTCAAGCATCATCACAGGCCGAAGGCGCTTACCGCCTGCCATCAGGGAGTAGTTCATCGCTTCGATCACTCTCCCGGCATAGCCCTCTTCTTTTGGCATGTGATCCTTAAGAACCTTCTCTGCAAAAGAAGCTCTCTCGGAAAGTTCTTTTTCAAATCCTTCTCCAGTCATCTCAGTCAAAATCCTCCAGAGTCCCGTCCTCAGCTATCTTCTGTACCTTCTTTTCCACCTCAGATATGGCCTCGTGGCAGTATTTAAGAAGTTCCATTCCCTCCCTGTACTCCTTAAAGGAATCTTCAAGGGAGATGTCATCGGCCTCAAGAGCCTTGATCTTGTGGTCTATCTCTGTGAAGGCCTCTTCTACGGTCATATTTTTTGCTTTGTCTTTTCTGGCTGCCATTTACGCTCCTTAATCGCTCTTAGAATTATCTGTAAGGAAAAGAACGCTCTCTGTTCCCTCACACTTTGCCTTTATAAGTCCGTCGCTGACATATATCCGAAGATCGTCACCCTCACTTACGCCTTCAATGCTCTTAATATTCCTTCCGTCATCGTCAGACACGTAGGAATAGCCTGTGCGAAGCCTGTCGAGGGGCGAAAGGCCCTTTAGTCTCTCCACATCTACATCGAGAAGATGGTGCATCCCCTTAAGTCTGTCATCCATCAGTGACCTCAGCGCATCCTCATACTGATCCATCTTAAGTAGCCTGTCCCTGATCCTGCCTTCCGGGCTAAGCCGCCTTAAGACTTCTGCGTAGCGCCTGGTATCCTGATCAAGAGTCCGTAAAAGCCTATCAATCCTGCCCCGGAGCGCGTCCTGATAATCCCTAATGTCCTGAACAAACCTGTCATATTCAAAAACTGCCAGCTCTGCAGCGGCGGAGGGTGTAGGTGCTCTCCTGTCCGATACAAAGTCTGCTATCGTGGTATCTGTCTCATGTCCAACTGCTGAAATAATGGGAATCGGGCAGTCGAAGATTGCCTGTGCGACAATCTCTTCGTTAAACGCCCATAAATCTTCTATAGAACCTCCGCCACGGCCAACAATGATCGTCTCTGCTTCACTCCCGGACAGAGCCTTTATTCCCCGTACGATACTTTCAGCTGCTTTTTCACCTTGAACAATGGCAGGAAAAAGAATTATTTGGATATGCGGGTTTCTTCTGGTCGCAACATTAATGATGTCGCGGACTGCTGCTCCTGTAGGAGCCGTAACAACTCCCAGAGTGTGGATGTATTTGGGGATGGGCTGCTTGTACACATCGTCAAACATGCCTGTCTCCCTGAGGCGGTTTTTCAGCTCTTCGAATTTCTCATAGAGAGCTCCCGCTCCGCCCTTATCAATCTGCTTGGCATAGAGCTGGTACTTGCCATCTCTCTCGTATACACTCACTGAACCGGTGGCCTTGACTTCAAGTCCCTCCGCAAGTCTGAAAGAAAGGCCTCTCGCCCTGTCACCGGCGAACATCACACAGGAAATAGCCGCACCCTTGTCCTTGAGAGTAAAGTATATATGCCCCGAGGAATGATATGTGCAGTTGCTGACCTCTCCCCTTACAGTGATCTGCCTCAGGAGAAAGTCCTGTGTGAACATATTCTTGATGTAGGAATTGACCTGTGTGACTGTATATTCACTCCGCAAATTTAGCTAGCACCCCGTTTATGAATGCAGGAGAACCGTCCTGTCCGTATTTCTTGGCAAGTTCTACCGCCTCGTTAATGGCAACTCCGGTAGGAACCGAATCATCATACTTAATCTCATAGACAGCAAGTCTGATGATGGCAAGATCCACCTTGGCTATCCTGGAAGTGCTCCAGCCTGTGGTCTTAGAATTGATTGCCTCATCTATCTCAGAGAGCTTCGAAGCGATCTTCTCATATTTATCCCTTATATATTCGGTGTCCCTGGAAAGAAACTCCTCATCCTCGGAGAGAGTAAATATCTCTTCCTGCTCGGTCATTTCTTCCATTGAGTTAAATTCAACACGAAAGAGCAGCTTGAAAACCTGCTCCCTAAGTTCTGATCTATTCATACCGGTATCCTTTTAAGCCTTGGGCATTGTAATGCCTGCAATCCTTATGTTAACGTCTGTCACTTCAAGCCCTGTCATATTCTCAAGAGATGCCTTGACACGGGTCTGCGCCTGCTGACATGTTGCAGGAATATTGAAACCGTAGGACATTGTAAGCGCCAGATCAACCTTGACTTCTCCGCCGTCCACAAAAACCTTGGCTCCCTTGGAGAGGTTCTTTCTGCTGACCTTCTCAAGCACATCGCTTGTGTAGTTGCCTGCCATTGCAGACACACCGTCACACTCAAGTGCAGCCAGAGCCGCAATTCTTGCGACAACATCGTCTGCGATCTTAACTGAACCTACTTCTGCTATCTCTTTTCCCATTTGTCTTTACCTCACTAAATAATATCCATTTAAGTATATCATAAAACTCGTATTTTTTGTTTAAAGCCAGAACATAATGGTCCTTGTATCTTCAAAAGTTGTGTATGAAATCTGTGCCGTATCGCCCTGAAGGAAGTTAAAGACCTTGCGCCCTGTTATCAGTTCATCAAAAAGCTGGCTGTAAACGGCATCAGTGGCACACTTTATGGTGACATTGCCGGAGCCGTCCTTGTACCTTCTGTCAAAGAGTTCACCGACGAGTGTAAGCTCAGGGGCGGTGAAATATTCATCCTCCCTCACATAGTAGTTGTCGGCAATACTGTTGCAAATAGGCATCCTGATGAGGTCCGAAAGCTCATGGTGCCTTCCAATCTCATCCGTGGTAACGTTCAGATAATCGTAATTGACAGTGGGGAGTTTACTCGCATCGGCACTCTCTCCGGATACTGTCTGATAGGAGGCATCTCCCCAGGTCACATCCATGTAGTAGTAAGCGTCGTTGCAAAGGACCAGATTCCAGGCATGTCTCTCACTCTTTCCGCTCTTGGTGGTAACAGAGCCCGTGACGAAGGTGCACTCGATCCCAAGCCTCTGAAGCAGGTACTGTGCAGCCTTGGCATATCCGTTGCACACGCTTCTGCCTCCAAGAAATACCGAGCAGATATTCTGATTGTCAGGAGCCTGAGTGTCATACTCCACATTGTCGATCAGGTACTCATAAATGTACTTGACTGCGTAGTAGTCATCCTCTGATGAGGGCGCATTGGCCAGGCATTTGTTGACAGCCTCATTGATACGGGCCTGCCTTCTTACAACCTCAGAGGCATCACAGGTGTACTCTCCGGAAAAACTCACCCTGGTGACAACATTGTCCAGCGTGTAGTTGGTGTAGCGGTATCCGCTCACATAAAAGATCTCCGGATGATCCATCATGATGTAGTCAAATATCAGCTCTATGGAGTCACTGCTGAGCGTCGAAACACTTATGTCCTCCGCCAGGTTCTCCATTATAGCAAGCATCTCAACATAGAGGGTCTTGCCGGATTCCGTAAGCCTCTCATATGCATAGTTGCCTTCCTGCGCCTTTTTCATTGCGGCAATCCCATCATCGGTCAGACCGATCTCAGCACGTGCCGCCATGATCTCATTGTCAAGATTCGCATCGCTGAGGGAGAAGTAATCCGATGAAAACTCCAGGTCTTCTTTTGATATCTCCGTTTCCTGAGGTGAAGCCAGGACCTGTTCCTGCTCTTTTACCACATCAAAAGAAGCCACTTCAGAAGATGTATCCTCAGCCTGAGTCTCATCTTCATCAGTGGTCAACTGCTCCGGGATATCGGGAGAAGCCGTTATTGTGGTCTCCTCCCAGATATCATCATATTCCATTGGATCTCTTATGCCCAGTGCCTTAAGGTACTCATCTAAGCTGTCGTAAGCACACCCGGTAAGAAGCATGGGCAAAAGAGCTGCTGTAAGAATCCCTGACAGGATCCTTTTTCCCAAATATACTCTGTTTCTCAACTACTCCTCCAACAGAAACCAAATCAGTTCTTCTTAAACTCAGAGAGAACAAGTCCCTTGTTCCTCTCCATGGTCATGCCGACACTCCACTCGTTAATGAAAAGAAGAAGCGGTCTGTCGTGCATATCCTTGATCTTCTTCATGTCAGATGTACCTACGAGCCTGCTCATGTCGATGTCGTCATTGTCAACCCATCTTATGTACTCATAGGGAAGATTCTCAAGGACTATGTCTACATTGTACTCGCTCTCAAGCCTGAACTTCAAGACGTCAAACTGAAGAACACCTACAACTCCGACAATAATCTCCTCAAGTCCCGTGTTGTACTCCTGGAAGATCTGGATTGCACCCTCCTGAGCTATCTGCGTGATACCCTTGACGAACTGTTTGCGCTTCATGGTATCAACCTGACGCACTCTCGCAAAATGCTCAGGTGCGAAAGTCGGAATACCCTCGTAAGTCACATTGTCCCTGGGCATGCATACAGTATCTCCTATAGAGAAAATGCCGGGATCAAACACACCCATTATATCACCCGCATAGGCCTCCGTGAGAATCTTTCTCTCATCTGCCATCAGCTGCTGTGGCTGTGAAAGGCGCATTATCTTGCCGCTCTGAACGTGCTTGACTTCCTTGTCGGCATCGTACCTTCCGGAACATATCCTCATAAAGGCAACTCTGTCTCTGTGTGCCTTGTTCATGTTGGCCTGGATCTTGAACACAAAGGCGGTAAAGTCTCTCTCAAGCGGATCGATCTTCTCTCCCTCTGCGGAAACCCTTCCTGTGGGCGGTGTTGCCATCTTGAGGAAGTGGTGTAAAAAGAGTTCCACGCCAAAGTTCTGCAGAGCTGAGCCAAAGAACACGGGAGTGAGCTCTCCTGCCCTCACCTTGTCAAGGTCATACTCAGCGCCCGCTCCGTCCAAAAGCTCAATCTCTCCCTTGAGCTTATCAAAGGCATCCTGTCCTATCTCTGAATCTATAAGGGCCTTATCGTCAAGATTTATTATAGTCTCTTTTCCCTCTTTGGTTCCCTTCTGGGTCTCTGAGAAAGTAACAATGTGTCCCTCTCTCCTGTCATAAATGCCCTTGAAGTTCTTACCGGAACCTATTGGCCAGTTCATGGGGCAGGTGGCGATCCCAAGGTTGTTCTCGATATCGTCGAGAAGATCAAAGGTGTCCATCGCGTCCCTGTCCAGCTTGTTGATAAATGTAAAGATCGGTATGTGGCTCATGGCGCAGACCTTGAAGAGCTTCCTGGTCTGAGCCTCTACGCCCTTACTTGCATCTATTACCATGACCGCTGAATCCGCAGCCATCAGGGTCCTGTATGTGTCCTCCGAGAAATCCTGGTGTCCCGGTGTGTCAAGGATGTTGATGCAACAACCTTCAAAATTGAACTGAAGAACTGAGCTTGTTACAGAGATACCTCTCTGTTTCTCTATCTCCATCCAGTCTGACACCGCGTGTCTCGCCGTTGCCTTACCCTTAACGGATCCCGCCATATTGATGGCTCCGCCGTATAAAAGAAATTTCTCCGTCAGCGTAGTCTTACCTGCATCCGGGTGTGAAATTATGGCAAATGTACGTCTCTTTTTTATTTCTGCTATTGTCTCTTTTGTATTACCCATTACTTTTATTCCTTTCTGAATTACGTAGTTATATAAGCTGCAATTCAGAATTTAATGCCTGTTGTTACTCATTGTATT